>NZ_JBPWOA010000002.1:435000-804459 GCF_051781005.1 Anabaena sp. WFMT
ACATCGCTTAGCCCCGTTCATTTTCGGCGCAGGAGCGCTTGACTAGTGAGCTATTACGCACTCTTTCAAGGTTGGCTGCTTCTAGGCAAACCTCCTAGTTGTCTATGCACTCCCACCTCCTTTATCACTTAGCGATGATTTGGGGACCTTAGCTGGTGGTCTGGGCTGTTTCCCTCTTGACAATGAAGCTTATCCCCCACTGTCTCACTGGCAATGTGTGCTCTGGGTATTCAGAGTTTGTCTCGATTTGGTACCGGTCTCCCAGCCCGCACCGAAACAGTGCTTTACCCCCCAGATATAATCATTACCGCTGCGCCTAAACACATTTCGGGGAGAACCAGCTAGCTCCTGGTTCGATTGGCATTTCACCCCTAACCACAGCTCATCCGCTGATTTTTCAACATCAGTCGGTTCGGACCTCCACTTGGTGTTACCCAAGCTTCATCCTGGCCATGGTTAGATCACCAGGGTTCGGGTCTATAAACACTGATTATCGCCCTCTTCAGACTCGGTTTCCCTTTGGCTCCAGCATTCTCGCTTTAACCTACCAGTGCCTATAAGTCGCCGGCTCATTCTTCAACAGGCACGCGGTCATCCGTTTAATCGGACTCCCACTGCTTGTAAGCTAATGGTTTCATGTTCTATTTCACTCCCCTTCCGGGGTTCTTTTCACCTTTCCCTCGCGGTACTGGTTCACTATCGGTCACACAGTAGTATTTAGCCTTACGAGGTGGTCCTCGCTGATTCACATGGGATTCCTCGTGCCCCATGCTACTCGGGATTCAGCTACTATCCTTTGACTTTCGACTACAGGACTTTCACCCCCTCTGGTGCAGTATTTAGCTGCTTCGTCTAGCCTCCAGATTCGATATCGCTGTCCCACTACCCCAAAAGGTAAACCCTTTGGTTTAGGCTCTTCCCCTTTCGCTCACCACTACTTAGGGAATCTCTATTTGATTTCTCTTCCTCCAGCTACTAAGATGTTTCAATTCGCTGGGTTGGCTCTTTCCTGCCTATATATTCAGCAGGTAGTACATAGGGTTGCCCCATTCGGATATCTCCGGCTCATAGTTTGCTTCCAACTCCCCGGAGCATTTCGTCGGTAACCACGTCCTTCTTCGCCTCTGTGTGCCTAGGTATCCACCATTAGCCCTTATTAGCTTGACCACTTCAATACATTTGTTCGACTCGCAAACTTTTCTGCTTTCCTGATTCTTTCCTACTCTGTTTTGAGTTTTTCACTCATTACTCGGTACTCTTTACTCAGTACTCAGTTTCGTCTGCCTGCTAATTCGCGTTACTATGCAGTTTTCAAGGTTCTGGCTGGTTTTAATCCAGCAGTCTGACTCTTCGTCAGTTGCTGACTCTTTTCCAATGTGGAGGTTAGCGGACTCGAACCGCTGACATCCTGCTTGCAAAGCAGGCGCTCTACCAACTGAGCTAAACCCCCAAAAACAATTCAAAATTCAAAATTCAAAATTTGAAAATAATTACTTTCAAACTTTGATTTCTAACTTTTGATTTGCTTCAGGTGGGCAATCCTGGACTCGAACCAGGGACCTCACCCTTATCAGGGGTGCGCTCTAACCACCTGAGCTAATAGCCCTTAATGAACCAAATCATAGTCTGAAAGCCATACTTCAAGATTTGTGACCGACCTAGGATAGACCAATTAAGAATCTAATTACTGATTGTGTTCGATATCTCAATGGATTAGGTCTCCCTAAAAAGGAGGTGATCCAGCCACACCTTCCGGTACGGCTACCTTGTTACGACTTCACCCCAGTCACCAGTCCTACCTTAGGCATCCCCCTCCTTACGGTTGGGGTAATGACTTCGGGCGTGACCAACTTCCATGGTGTGACGGGCGGTGTGTACAAGGCCCGGGAACGAATTCACTGCAGTATGCTGACCTGCAATTACTAGCGATTCCTCCTTCACGCAGGCGAGTTGCAGCCTGCGATCTGAACTGAGCTACGGTTTATGAGATTAGCATCACATCGCTGTGTAGCTGCCCTTTGTCCGTAGCATTGTAGTACGTGTGTAGCCCAAGACGTAAGGGGCATGCTGACTTGACGTCATCCTCACCTTCCTCCGGTTTGTCACCGGCAGTCTCTCTAGAGTGCCCAACTTAATGCTGGCAACTAAAAACGAGGGTTGCGCTCGTTGCGGGACTTAACCCAACATCTCACGACACGAGCTGACGACAGCCATGCACCACCTGTGTTCGCGCTCCCGAAGGCACTCTCTCCTTTCAGAAAGATTCGCGACATGTCAAGTCTTGGTAAGGTTCTTCGCGTTGCATCGAATTAAACCACATACTCCACCGCTTGTGCGGCCCCCGTCAATTCCTTTGAGTTTCACACTTGCGTGCGTACTCCCCAGGCGGGATACTTAACGCGTTAGCTACGGCACGGCTCGGGTCGATACAAGCCACGCCTAGTATCCATCGTTTACGGCTAGGACTACTGGGGTATCTAATCCCATTCGCTCCCCTAGCTTTCGTCCCTCAGTGTCAGTTACGGCCTAGCAGAGCGCTTTCGCCACCGGTGTTCTTCCTGATATCTACGCATTTCACCGCTACACCAGGAATTCCCTCTGCCCCGAACGTACTCTAGCCGTGTAGTTTCCACTGCTTTTATCATGTTGAGCATGACTCTTTAACAGCAGACTTACATGGCCACCTGCGGACGCTTTACGCCCAATCATTCCGGATAACGCTTGCATCCTCCGTATTACCGCGGCTGCTGGCACGGAGTTAGCCGATGCTTATTCCTCAGGTACCGTCATTTTTTTCTTCCCTGAGAAAAGAGGTTTACGACCCAAGAGCCTTCCTCCCTCACGCGGTATTGCTCCGTCAGGCTTTCGCCCATTGCGGAAAATTCCCCACTGCTGCCTCCCGTAGGAGTCTGGGCCGTGTCTCAGTCCCAGTGTGGCTGATCATCCTCTCAGACCAGCTACTGATCGTCGCCTTGGTAGGCTCTTACCCCACCAACTAGCTAATCAGACGCGAGCTCATCTCCAGGCAATTAATCTTTCACCTCTCGGCATATCCGGTATTAGCAGTCGTTTCCAACTGTTGTCCCCGACCTGAAGCCAGATTCTCACGCGTTACTCACCCGTCCGCCACTAAATCCCTAAGGATTCCGTTCGACTTGCATGTGTTAAGCATACCGCCAGCGTTCATCCTGAGCCAGGATCAAACTCTCCATTTTGGTTCGTTCTTCTTAAGCTCTTTTGACCGTTTTTACAACCACGGTCAGGTTATTTTCTTTACTGACACAATCTCTTGTTGTATACTGGCTTTCAAACTATAATATTTTCAAGGTTCGGTGTCCCTCCGAGTCCCGCTCTCTCGCGGCTCTCTCTTTGGCACTTATTCAATATATCGAACCTTCTTTAGTTTGTCAACTACTTTGACAAAAAAATCTTGCCCTTTTTTTCTATTCAGCTAAAATCCCTATAGAGTATGGGTTGTAAGCTATAGTCTTAATTTGAAGTCAAGAATAAATAATGAAGTTGTGAATAATGTGGGTGTTTTGCCGCCTTGGCTAGTGTTAGATCCGCTGTTACATGGTTGGTTATTAGAAGATATTGGTAGGGGCGATCGCACAACTGAGTCTCTTTTATCCCAAAATGCAACGCCAGGACAAGCTCAGTGGATAGCGAAAGCGCCGGGAATAATTGCTGGTTTACCGATCGCCGCTAGGGTGTTCCAACTTTTGAATGATCAAGTTAGCTTTGTAAACCTTACTGCTGAAGGAGCAAAGTGTGAACCAGGACAGATGATAGCCCAAATTAACGGTTCATTGGATGCGTTACTTATGGGGGAGAGGGTAGCGTTGAATTTGGCAATGCGGTTGAGTGGAATTGCAACTCTCACTAATATATATGTGGAGAAAATAGCAGATTTACCTGTTCAGTTGGTGGATACGCGCAAAACAACTCCAGGATTGAGAATCTTGGAAAAGTACGCAACTGCTGTGGGAGGGGGAATTAATCACCGTATGGGGTTAGATGATGCAGTGATGATTAAGGATAATCACATTGCTGCTGCTGGAGGTATTGGGGAAGCAATTACTCAGATTCGTTCCCGGATTCCTTATCCCCTAACAGTTGAGGTGGAAACGGAAAGTTTAGAGCAGGTACAGGAAGCTTTAAAGCACAAAGCTGATATTATTATGTTAGATAATATGGCTTTAGATATGATGTTTGAGGCGGTGCAGTTGATTCGCCAGCAGGATCAACGAGTGAAAATCGAAGCGTCTGGGAATGTAACCTTGGAAACTATTCGCGCTGTTGCTGAGACTGGTATTGATTATATTTCTAGTAGTGCGCCAATTACTCAGTCAAAGTGGTTGGATTTGAGTATGAGAATAAAGTGATAGATAGGCAGTGGGGATAGAAAAATTCAACTTATTCAAATCGACAATAAATGAGGAGTGATTACGGCAAACAATAATCACTCCTAGAGTTTAACTTTCTAAACTTTCCTGGGAAAATGTCTTATGGATAGTTTTAGTCTGTTCTCCATTAATGGCAGTTGCCGTCAAAAGATAGTTAAGTAAGCGATCTGAGAAGGGAACACGGAACTGGAAAGTACCATCAGATTTGGGTTTAATGATATGACCATCAATAGTCACTGTTGCACCTGGCTCCGTTGCTCCATGAATAACTAGCTCAGTATCTGCTACAAACCAGAAATCGGCACTAGGGCGCTGAAAAATACGAACAGTACCAGAACGAGCTAGACGCAACCAAGTATTACTACTAGTGACATAACCAATTTCAGTTATGTAGTCACGATTGCTGATAGGAATAGCTACATAACAATCATGGGTTGCTTCTTCGCATTCATACTGCTGCACTAGCTGGGGAATTTGATAACTCAGATCAATATCAGTAGTATCATAAAGTCGGACTGCCAAGAGGATACCTCCTTTTTTCCGCAGTACTTCTTTTTGAGACTCAGAAACATACCAAGAAACATAAGCCCACTTAGGAGTACGGGGTGTAAAAACAATACTACTGTTTGCATTGATATCCAACAAACCAGCAGCTTCTAAGATGTTAGTTTGCCCTTGTAAATCTGATACAGCATAGTCTTGAATGCTATCAATACTAGCTAGGTCTTCTATCTCTGCGCTTGCATTTAGAGCAGACTGATAATTTGTTAGTTGGGGGAGATGAGATGGAATAGATAAACTTGAAGATACGTCTTCTGTCAGATCAGCCTTGAGTTCAGCCTCATCTGCTAAAGTATTGAATATGTCTCCTAACTCATCTGATAACTCAAATTCAGAATTTGAGGATTCCTCTGTTGCTAGTTCTAAATCTAATTCTGCTGGTAGCAAACCTAGCAATTCTGAGAGTGAGGTACTAGAATCTTTATTTGATTTAGCAGTGGTGGCAGTCAGTGAATTTAAAAGTGAAGTGTTAGCCTCAGCATTGGGTGAATTTGCTAGAACATCAAGTAATTCTGAGAGTGAAGTGCTGGATTCAGCATCAGATGAATCTGCTAGTGAATCGATGACTTCTGAGAATAAATTTGTTCCATTTTGATTAGAAGTTGATGCTGGCTCATCGAGTAATTCTGAGAGTGAAGTGCTGGACTCTTGATGAGATAGTACGCCTGGTTCATCTAGTAATTCTAATAGGGAACCAGTGAATTCATCTGTTGGTAGTTCTAAATCGAATACTATTTCTGGAAAATTGGGAACTGAGGGATAAGGAGTATTAACGACTGCTACAGGTGCTTCTGTGTCCCATACTACTTCGCCACAGTCAAGAGCAATTGTTTCAGCCAAGGTATCAAGGTTATTTGTATTACCTGCTGTAGTATTTGTTTCTTTTGCCGTTACGGTTGCTAGACTACCTGCAAAAGTTTCTGCTTCAGTGAAATTTTCTTCTGTGTTGGATATGATTGTGGTCGTGTTTTGAGCTAAGTGAGATTTGCCATTAGTTATAGTGGCGTTATTCACAGGGGGAATAATGCTGTATTCATCTGATGTGTTTGGTGAAATAGTTGTGCTGGAAATTGATGTTTCCATGCTATCTTTTGATCGTTTTCTTCCTCGTAGCCACCAAGTTAAAAAGCCTCCTAAACCAACAACTGGCAGCAATGATAACAGCATCAAAAATATTACATTCCTGTCACCAATAGGATTATTTTCCACAGGATTCACAAACTGCTGCTCGTTACCTGTATTAGCTATCGTAGGTGGAGTAGTTGATATAGGTGTAACTTCTGGTGTGACACTTGTGGAAGTTTCTGTAGTCAACATTTGTAATGCACTAGCAGCGATCGCAGATGCTTCTGCATCTCTAGCTGCATCTATTGTTTTTTGACCTACAGGTGCAGTAGTAAAGCCCAGAAAACTAGCTACCCCTGGACTGGGATTTTGCTTGTAAACATATACTAAAGGCTGGGAAAAGGGATATTTAGAACTATCTGGTGAGATTTCCTGTACTTTTAAAGTTCGCACGTCTTGTAATTGTGATACCTGATTAGCTATCACATAGCTGATGCCATCTGTACCCAATTGTTTAATAATTTGGGCGGTGTTATCTTCCCCTACTTGGGTAGCATTAGCGCCTGTGGAAAATTCACCGGATTTAAAAACTGGATAGTCGCGAAAGGAATTACGAGTATCACTAGTTGAGGGATGATCAATAAACCGAATTTTACCAGATTTCCCTCCTAGTTCTGACCAGTCAGTAATTTCTCCCCGGAAAATTTTGGCGAATTGTTCACTAGTCAAACTTCCTTGAAAGGGATTATTTGCACCAACTATAATCGCAATTTTTTCTCGGCGTAAACGCACTTGCTCTAAACCTTGCAGTTTTTCTTCTGGGGTTAGTCCGCGTGCGATCGCAGCTATATCAATTTTGCCATCTAGCAAAGCTTTGAGTGCAGCATCAGTACCATTGACTCCCAATTCTACCTGTGTACCAGAAAACTGTTTTTCAAAGTTATCTTTCAGGCTTTGGTTGATCATCCCCAAGTTTATGGAACCATCAATCCGCACTTTGGTTCCATTCTCCACTGTTTGCGGTTGTGGGAAAGTGGTAACATCAGGTGCTGATTCTGCCAATACAGGTGCTGACACCAATAGATTTGCTGTCAGTGGGGTGGTAGCTAAAGCCAGCGATAACGCCAGACGAATGATTACACTATCTTTTTTTTCTTCTTGCCACATATGCCCCTTATCAAGGTAAAAGAAATAGTCAAGCAGGCTATTACTCAAGATGTTCTTTTTTATAGAGAAGACGGGCTAATTATACATCCTTGTTATCGCTTTCCCCAGTAACTATAGCAGAGTGCTGAGTTCTGTGAGCAGTAGCGGTGTGTTTAGCCAGTGCTGAGTATAAAGTTATTTTTTGTAAGGCTTTGAGTGACCGGAAGAGGCAGGGGGAAAAGGAGCAGGGAGCAGGGGGAGCAAGCCTTTTCTCCCTGCGTGGGGCGGAGCAGAACATGGGTACAAGCCCCGTCCTTTTAGGACGCTTATATGGGGCGGAGTACAAGCTCAGTCTCAGTCTTTCCCCCTGCCCCCTGCCCCCTTGCCTCTTTTGACCAACACTGTTCTAGCATTTAGTGACTTCAGCTACAAGTTTACTTAAATAAATCCATACTGCTGTCTATGTGATTTAATATGACAGCAATATTCCAAGTTGATGATTTTTCATCACCATTTAAAGTTTACACTTAGGTTCTCAACAAGGATGAGGTTTAATTTCCAACTTTACCATGAGGGCGCTGAATAATAGTTTCCACTACTCGTCGCTTCACCTTGGGATCAACTCCTACTAAGCGCACATATTCACCACTGTATTCAGTTAAACAAGATTCTAAAGTAGAAATAGCATCTGATTCAGCATCAATCTGAACATTACCGCAACTTTGCCAAGAACCAGTGCGAAAGCGGCGTTCATCTACGTGTTCAATACCAATTTTATAACCCTGGGCTAAAATTTGACGGACTTGTGCTTGTGTGTCTAAGGTTAAATGGGTAATTGATGTTGCTGCTTGTGGAATTGGTGGTTGAATACTAGGTGTTTCTGTTAAATTTGACCCTGGTTGAGAAGCTTTACCTCGATTTAAACGATTATATTCATCAACCAAATGAGAAGTTTCGACTCGTTTTTGTTCACCTACCATTAATTTACCGGACTCGATTAAATGCGATAATCCGAAATTAGGCTTTTTAAACTCTGGTGGACCTTCCAAACTGTTAACTACCCGCTGGGATATCTGTTCAAAACCGATTTGATGGATAAATTGGCGGATTTGTTGATCGTAAATGCGCGATCGCAAAGAACTAAAAAAATCAATGGATTGATTTGCAAAAGTATCAACTAACTCTTCAATTTCCCGCTGTGATAGTCCATCAGGTGCAAAAATGCCCCCAACTATCCCCACTTTGTCATCACGGTTGGGTTCCCAGTAGAATTTCTCCATTCGTCCATCACGAATTAATGGCGCATAAAGGGTGCTAAAGTCATTACCTGTGACAATAATCGGGACACGATGCAAAGGAGTTGAATCATAACTTCCAGGCAACTGCACATCTGTGGGATTATCAGCAATATTCATCAGTGTGGCATTTACTAACTGGGTATTAACAGTATATTGAGTACCTTCATCAAAACGTCCAGCACCTGCATCTAAATCATTAATCATCAATACACACATTTTGCCGCGTACTTTGATTAATTCTGCTGTTTCTCGATAACGTAGACGAATTAATCGTGCAGGATCTCCCGCATCTGGACTTTCCAATTCTCCTCCAGATATCAGAGTCACTTCAATACCCATTTTTTCAAAGGCTAACTCACACTGGAAAGTCTTTCCCTCTCCTTTGCGTCCGTGAATGCCTAAAATTAAGGGAACTCGCACACCAGGAAGATGCAAGAAATTTTTGGTAATGTGAACAGCAAGTTTATCAAGAAAGCTGGGAGCGATATAGTAACTCATAAAAATTATCACTAGCGATGGCTTATGAGAATCATCGTAAGTTTTTTTGGCACATATTGTTTATTTATCTTTAGCAGGATCGGGAACTGGTACAAATATAAGTTTTCCCGATTTGTATAATAAGTCCAATTCTCATGCTTTTAATTGGGTGCTGAAATAAAATACTGACATTGGCTGATGCTGCCAGAATTGGACAACAAATGCTGATATTATCCAAGAATAATCAATTTTAACTATTATATGCTTTTTTTCGTTACCAAAATGCTGTAATGTAATTAATAACACTTTTACAACAGGGAGAAATGGTTATTAATATGCAGATAAAGAAACTGGTGATTGCATCTTCTATCTTAATAACTAGTCTGACTTTACCTAATAGTGCCGTTGCACAAAATCCTGGTACTCCAGGTAAATTTGATTTTTATGTACTAACCTTATCCTGGTCTCCTGATTATTGCGCTAAAAATGGTAATCGTGATCCGCAACAGTGCAAACCAGGGAAAAAGTATGGTTTTGTCTTGCATGGTCTTTGGCCACAATACCAAAAAGGTTATCCCGCTAACTGTTCAACTGAAAAATTACCACCATTAGTTAAAGATAAATTTCGCGGTTTATTCCCCAGTGATAAACTTTATAATCATGAATGGGAAAAGCATGGAACTTGTTCTGGTAAAAAACCTATAGAATATCTAACTTTATCTAAACAATTAAAGTATTCTGTCAATATTCCCAATACTTATAAACGGCCTGATAAACCTTTTCGTACTACAGTTAATGATTTAAAAAGTGCCTTTGTAAGTGCCAATAATAAATTTACTGCTAATGGCATAGCACCTTATTGTTCTGATTCAGGTAGGTTTTTACAAGATGTCTTTTTTTGCTATTCTAAAGATGGTGAAGCTGGTATTTGTAGCGAAGAAATTCTGAGACGTTCTCGAAAAAGTTGTGGTCAGACTAATTTTTTGGTGAGAAATGTTAGGTGAAATTGAGGGTGGGGTTTCCCCACTCCTACAGGTTTGACAATTTACTGGTTTTATCTAACTAATATAGGACTCCTATTTGATTTTTGTTGGCGTAGCACTTTGTTCTTAAAAAGTCAGTACACCTTTATTCCTTCTTTCCTGTTCCCTGTTAAGAGTTCCCAGTTCCTTGCCTCTACGACTAATCTCAGTCATCAAACCAGATTCCTATATAAAGGACTTACAGATAAAAAATATCCCAAAAATAATGCAAAATAATCTTAATTATTACGAAATATTACAATTATGTCTTATATTTAGACTTGCACCTGTGTTTTGGGTGTCTATCTGCGTATAACTGTAAAATTATTTTCACCTATGAATCAAATAATCTGGATAGCACGACACGCCAACCGACTTGATTTTGTCAACCCTGACTGGTTCCTCACAGCCGAAAAACGCTATGATCCACCTTTATCAGATGATGGCATGGTGCAGGCAGAACAACTAGCAAAACGACTCAAAAGTGAAAAAATATCCCAGATTTTTGCTTCTCCATTTCTGCGAACAGTGCAAACAGCTAATGCGATCGCAGAAAAGCTAGATTTACCGATTAAACTAGAAACAGGCTTAAGTGAGTGGTTGAATCCAGAGTGGATGACAGAAGAACCAGAAAGACTATCAACCCTAGCTTTAGCGGCATTATTCCCCAGAATTGACACCAGTTACACGTCGCGCATTGCGGCACAATATCCCGAAACCCATGCAAAAGTGCGGGAACGTTCTGGACAAACAGCACGATGTTTAGCATCTGAGTTCTATCCAGATGATATTCTACTAGTAGCGCATGGTGCTTCGGTACTGGGTGCAGCAATGGGATTAGTAGGAGAAATCGCTAAAACCGAGGTTAAAGCTACTTTATGTTCTTTAGTTAAAGTGGTGCGACAAGAATCAGAATGGTTGCTAGAACTAAAGGGAGATACTTCCCATTTGAGCAAAATAGAAGAAGTCGTAAGATTTGTTTAAATCTCTAAATCAGGGATTTTAAATTAATGGCAACTTGATACTCAGCAAAAATAACTAACTGACTGATAATTTTTATGACCTTGTTATTAGCAGGAGACATCGGCGGGACGAAAACAATTTTGCGCTTGGTGGAATCCTCAGACTCATCAGCGTTAAATACCCTGTATGAACAGAGTTACCGCAGTGGGGATTTTCCCGATTTAGTGCCGATGGTACAGCAATTTTTGGCAGCAGCTAAATCCTCAACACCAGAAAAAGCTTGTTTTGCGATCGCAGGTCCCGTGGTGAAAAATACTGCTAAACTGACCAATCTAGTCTGGTTTCTAGATACGGAACGTTTAGCCCAAGAACTAGGAATACTTTCCATCATTCTCATTAATGACTTTGCGGCTGTCGGTTATGGCATTTTCGGTTTAACTAAACAAGATTTGCTGACTTTACAAGCTGGTAAACATCAACCAGAAGCGCCAATGGCAGTTATTGGTGCGGGAACTGGGTTAGGACAAGGATTTTTAATCAAACAGGGAAATCAGTATCAGGTTTTTCCCTCCGAAGGTGGACACGCAGATTTTGCACCCCGGAATGAGTTGGAATTTCAACTTTTAAAATATCTGTTGGATAAACATGATATTCAACGGGTTTCTGCCGAAAGAGTAGTTTCAGGGTTGGGGATTACTTCGATTTATCAATTTTTGCGAGATAGAAAAATAGCCACCGAATCCCCAGAAATCGCTCAAATTGTGAGAAATTGGGAACAAGAAGCGGGACAACAAGAAAAAACCGTTGATCCTGGTGCGGCTATTGGTAGTGCAGCCTTAGCTAAAAGCGATCGCATTTCCGAACAAACCATCCAACTTTTTGTTGAAGCCTACGGTGCAGAAGCTGGAAATCTGGCACTGAAACTCTTACCCCACGGTGGATTATACATTGCAGGTGGCATTGCCCCCAAAATCCTGCCTTTAATGCAAGATGGTAGTTTTATGTTAAATTTTACCCAAAAAGGGAGAATGCGCTCCATCCTCGAAGAAATCCCTGTTCACATAATTCTTGATCAACAAGTAGGATTAATTGGTGCTGCTTTGTGTGCCTCTAGGTTATAAATAGCAGCAACAGTGAAAACCGCATCTGCGAAGGCTACAAATATGACTATCAAATTTTTACTACCTTTCATTGCTGCCACTTTTGTATACAGTGGTTATGTTTCAGCCGAGGCGCGTCAACCTAAACCTGTGGCTTCTCCGAGTAAACCAACTGTTCCTGTAGTAGTGCAGCCAAAATGGAAGATATTCACTCCCCCAGATAAGAGTTTTCAGGTTTTAATGCCAGGAAGACCAAAACCAAAAACGCAAGTTCAAAAAACCTACATGGGAGAAATAAAATTAGAATTATTTGTAGCCCAACCACCGGAACAGGAAGTTGCATATTTAGTAACTTACAACGAATTTCCTTATAGCTATGCTAAGATGACCAGCCCATACAAAATATTGAATCAAGCCGAATCTAATACCTTAAAAGCTACTCAAAGCAATTTAATTAGTCAGCGCAATATTCGCAGTTCTAATGGTCATCCAGGTAAAGAAATTCAGTATATAGATTCGGCTGGTAAGGTAACTACAAATAGGATGTATGTTGCTGAGGGGCGTTTATATCAAGTAATGGCGATAGTCTCTAAAAAACAGCGTCCAACTTTAGGTAAAACCATTACAGGATATTTGAATTCTTTTCAATTAGTTGTGAGAAAGTGAGAACTATTTACCCTCAGATTAGAAGTCTGGGGCTTTTTAAGTAAAGTCCGCACAGGCGGGCTAAGTATTAAGAATTTATAAAACCGCGAAGACGCAAAGGACGCGAAGGAAAGAAAGTTTCAGAGAAATTTTGAGTAAGTCTTGAGAATGATATTGTCACGAACGGGTAATTGCTGAAGATTTTAGCAATTGCATATCTGTATCCGATACTTGTCGGTTAAGCTCAAAAAATGAAATTACGTAGGTTGGGTTGAGGAACGAAACCCAACATTTACAGGTATTTGTTGGGTTTCACTATCGTTCAATCCAACCTACAAAAATTCTTAACCGAGCAGTATTGTATCTGTATCTAACCACCAGATGATAGTAATTTCTGAATATTATGAACTTGATTAATTAATTGAGGTACTAACCACTCCTGTGTTGTGCGACTTAAAGTTACAATTGCACCGAATTTACCAACCCACTCAACAACATCTTTGAAGGTACTTTTTTCTCTATCTTCCTGGGTAATTTGAATACTACCTATAACAATTTTTCCAACAGTAGCATTGACAGTTTCACGCAAAGCTTCGGGATCTTCAAATGATAGTTGACGTATAGCTTCACAAAGTTCTTCCAGTCTTAATTTAAGGAAAATTTTGGTATTATCTTCTAGATCAGAAGCATCAACTTCTTGTAAAAGAGATTGGAATTTTTCTAAAAATTCTTGTAGTTCAGATTCTGAAATATAAGATTTATTGGCTTCGATTGTAATAGAATCTGCACATATATCTAATAAATAAACCAGGTTTTGAGTAACTATCCGCTCTCTGACCTGAGGCCAAGTAAGATTAAACCCTAAGTCAAAAAATATATTTTGCAGAGACTGAATTGGCTTTAGATAAGAATGAATATTTTTTCCAGTTTTCAGGTTTTCTACAACTTGCTCTGCTTCGCGCAAAATTACCATGAATTCTATCAATAGTTGCGACCTACTACTTAGATTATTGGCCTTAATATATTTCTGGAGAACATCACCTGTTGAAAATTCATTTTCACCGTTTTCAACTGCATCTTTAAGGATGTCGTGTAGCCGTCTAACTGGATTTAATTCTTCCATTTTCTACACTCCCACAAGAATACTTGTACTATTTTAGCCCATGAACTGAATTATATACCAGTAATTCGCTTTGAGTAATTGCCGAAGAAAAAATCAGAACCAGTACAGGGAAGATTGTCTTAAAGCTTCGTTAAAATAAAATCACCTGCTGTCACAATGTAAATTTATGACTTACAGCCCTGCCAAACTCCTCACTTTCGAGCAATTTCTAGTTGAGTATGGAGACAACCCCCGTTACGAACTCATTGACGGAGAACTGCGTGATATGGAACCGACGGGACCTCATGAAGAAGTTTCAGGAAATGTTGCTGGTAGAATTTATGCTGAAATTCTGCGTTGTAATTTAAACTGGTTGATTCCAAAAACTTGTTTGATTAAGCCACCTGCTGCGGAAGCAACAGCACTACGTCCAGATGTTATTGTTCTAGATAAAACAAAACTCAGTCATGAACCACTTTGGCAGAAAGAACCTATTATTTGTAATGGTAATACTATTCATTTAGTTGCTGAAATTGTCAGTACTAATTGGCAGGATGATTATGCAAGAAAAGTTGAAGAATATGCTTTTTTGGAAATACCGGAATATTGGATTGTAGATTTCCGTGGTTTGGGTGGTTTGCAATTTATTGGTAATCCCAAACAACCTACTTTCACAGTCTGTAAACTAGTTAATGGTGTATATCAGCAGCAACAATATCGTTTGGAAGATACTATTTTCTCTTCTCTGTTTCCCAATTTACAACTCAAACTTGATGATATTATGCCGTAATAATTCGTAATTCGTAATTCATAATTTCAGATTACAAGCCCCTAACTTTAGTTATGGAAACTCAAAAAATGTATTTAAAAAGCTGTAAAGGTGAGAGAAGACTTTCACCTTTTTTTACTAGAGTAAGCCACAAAATAAATGATCCTGTTTTGTCATGCTGAGTGTAGCAAAGCGAAACGAAGCATCTCGGAGGATTCTTCACTACACTTCGTTTCGTATGGCTAACGCCACACTTCGTGAACAGAATGACATTGGGTATTTCTTTTTGTGGAGTTCTCCTACAGAAATTATCTAGGTGATGGAGATGTCACCGCTTTTGGTTTTGAACGTTCTTGTTGATAAAAACGGACAACTTTCTGCACATAATCACCTGTAAAACCTTTATCACAACCTGTATAAAGTCCAGTCATCCACCAACAAGCAGCACCACGGACAGCAGCAGTTTCATTATTATTTGTAGCTTGAAACTGGTTAGTTAATTCACGTTTTGTAATGCAAGAAATAACTTGACGTGCTGTTTTAGGATCATTTTCAAACTGCGTTGGTGTTAATTCTTTTTTCAAACAAGTTTTTGACCAACCTTTGAGAGTTCCTGGTTTAACTTGCCATGCACTGTAATATCCACTATTTGGCTTTTTTGTCTGGGGTGCAGCAAGTCGCAAAGCTTCTACCATTGCTACAACTTGGCTATCAGAAACAGGCTGTTTTGCTTGAGCCAATAATGGCGATAGTCCTAAACTGATCATAACTCCGGCAAGTAGAAATCGCATTGGTTTCTTAATCATGATTTTCTCAGATTCTAATTATTTGGGAAATTCTAACAAATCTTCTATAGCACTAGCTTGAGTCGGTAATGCGACTGTTAAAACTTCGCTACCTGATTCTGTGACTAAGACATCATCTTCGATGCGGATTCCACGCACATCTGCAAATTGTTCTAGTCTTTCCCAATTAACTAAATATTGATATTGAGAACGAATTTTCGGATCATTTAAAATTGCTGGAACTTGGTAAAATCCCGGTTCAATGGTCACAAGCATTCCCGGACGTAGAGGACGATTTAACCGTAGATAACTTAACCCAAAGCGATCGCTCCTTTTTCTCCCCTCATCATACCCTGCTACATCCCCCAAGTCTTCCATATCATGAACATCCAAACCCAACAAATGTCCAATTCCGTGGGGAAAAAACAACGCATGAAGATCCATTTTTACCAAATCTTCCGGTTTTCCTTGCAAAATCCCCAAATCTACCAAACCTTCTGCAATTACAGTTGCAGCTAAAAGATGAATTTCCCCATATTCCACACCAGGGGCTATCTGCTCAATGCAAGCATCATGAGCCGCTAAAACAATATCATAAATATCCCTTTGGGTAGATGAAAACTTCCCAGAAACAGGACAAGTACGGGTAATATCAGCAGCCCAACCAGTATCAGTTTCTGCACCCACATCAGCTAAAAGTAAATCCCCTGGTTGTAGCGAGTGATAATAATGCCCATTGTGTAAAACTTCGCCATGTACCGTCACAATACTAGTGTAAGCAGTCGTCATATTATGACCCATAATTACCGCTTCCATTGCTGCACGGACTTCCGCTTCTAGTTTCGCTTTCGGTGTTGCAGCCATTCCTGCCTTGTGTGCTTGGACACTCACAGCAGCAGCTTTGCGTAATTCTACTAACGCTGCTTCATCATGGGTGAGACGTAGAGAAATAATAGCTTTAGCTAAATCTAAATCAATTCCCTCCGGTTGATTTTTCGGTAAAACCCATCTATCTAGTAATTGTGTTTGTTGTGTCCAAGTTGCAGCATCTTGTACCGACAGAGTAGCCGCATTTTCTAAGTAATCTGCTAATTCTGCCATTGGTCTGGCATCATCCGCGCCTATTTGTTCGGCGATTTCTTCACGGGTAGGGGTTTCACCGTGCCAAAGGGCGCTACTGGGATGGGGGTCATCTATAAAGAGTTGTAGATTGCCAGCTTCTAGACGAATGGCGGCATTTTGGAGAGAAATTCCCGCGAAATAAAGGAAATGGCTATTGGCGCGGTAGGGGAAAGTATTAGCGGGGAAATTGCGGGGACTGCTACCACCAGACCAAAGAATAGCAGGAAAATCAATTAGTTCAGCTAGTTTTTGACGACGGTGACGGAGGGTTTCGGGTAAAGTAGTGTTTTGGGTGTACATAAAATTTTGAATTTTCAATATGACAAAATATACCTTTTCTATACTTTTACAGCCATTTTTGAGTAAATGAACCACATCTTTTTTGTCTCACGCAGAGGAGCCAGTTGCCTCAACGGGGGTTCGCAGAGTCACAGAGAGGAATAAAGAGTTTGGTCTAAATATATGAAAACTGCTGTAAATCTTCTGCCTGGTTTCTGTAAATATGTAACTATAGGTACATAAATTTTTCACCCTAACTATATGAAACAAATTATTACTCAAGTCGATGCTTTCACCAATACACCATTTACAGGAAATCCTGCGGCTGTCTGTATTTTAGCAACTCCCCAACCTGATGAATGGATGCAAAAAGTCGCTCAGGAAATGAATTTATCAGAAACAGCTTTTTTAGTGAAGCAAGATGATGGTTTTAATTTACGTTGGTTTACACCGACAGTAGAAGTTCCCCTTTGTGGTCATGCAACTTTAGCCAGCGCCCATGTACTATGGTCTGATGGGCATTTGTTACCTGATGAAATTGCACGTTTTTATACTAAAAGTGGGGTACTAATTGCCAAGTTACAAATACATTGGATTGAGTTAGATTTTCCCGTCAATCACTCCCAACCCATAGAAGCACCAGCAGAACTGAGTCAAATTTTGGGAATACCTTATAAATCGGTTTATCAAAATTCTTTGGGTTATTTAGTAGAAGTTGAATCTGAGGAATTAGTGCGAGAAATGCAACCAAATTTCCAGCAGATGAAAACCTTACCTATTGCTAATTGTATTGTTACTAGCATAGCCAAATCCGGCTCTGATTATGATTTTGTCTCTCGCTTTTTTGCACCGGGTTTAGGGATTAACGAAGACCCTGTGACTGGTGCGGCACATTGTTGTCTAGCACCATTTTGGCGCAATCAGTTGGGTAAAAACAAATTTTTGGCTTATCAAGCTTCTAGTCGGGGTGGAGTGGTAAAAATTAATTATCCAGGTGAAAATCGTGTTTTTATTTCTGGACAAGCGGTAACAGTGATGCGAGGTGAATTAATTAAAGGTTAATTTCCCAGCAAGCAGTCAAGTCTAGTTAGAAGGTAAATGTTGTCCGAACAGTACCGACATAAATGGAGTCATTGCTATGATCATGTTCTGGGCTTGTAATCATAAACAATCCCGGAGTTATTGCCAGATTATCTGTGATGGGAAAGTGGTAAAAGGCTTCTAAATGTAAAGATGTATCTTTATCTTCAAAAACACCACCGAAACTATTATGAGTTACTTTCGGGGGTTGACCGAACACAAATCCAGCAAAGCTACCTTCTTTACCAATATCTTTGAGAGTTAGCAAAACTGCCCATGTTGAAATAGTAGCATTTGCATCTGTTGGTAAATCTTCTGTTTCGGCATGAATAAAACCAATTCTACCACCAAGAGAAATAGTTGGGTTAATTTGCCAAGCTGCTTCTGCACCGAAAGAATTAGCAGTAATCGAATTTGCCTGATCATTAAATGGATCTCTAGTTAATTCGCTGCCAGTTCCCGTATTTAAATTGTTGTGAGAGTAGACGTAGGTAAAACTAAGTGCTGTTGTTTTAGTGGGTTCGAGAGTGAGTTGAGAAATAACACCATTAGGACTAGAAAAAATTCCCTTCTCTGAATCATCTGCATTACTAGCAATATATCCCAATGAAAAATTAGCAGCATTATTCAAATTATGAGAAATACCAACACCCACTCCACCACCTTGTCGTCGAATAGGATTTTCTCGTCCAAATGTAGAAATTGATCCATCTCCACTACCACTATACAGAGGATGGATACTAGGAACTAAATCACCTAATCCTCCTCCCAAAGCATACAAAGTCATACGGGTTTCTTTACCTAACGGAAACCTATATTCTATTTCATCTAATTCCACCTCATTATCATCATCACCATCAAATCCCAAATTTGCCATTTTAGTTCCAGTCACATCTTCCAACTCTGGTGTATTGCTACCTTGTAAACGCACCTGTAATTTATCTTTACCTGTAAAACTACTTTCTAAAGTGAGACGAACACGATTACTCAATACTAAATTATCATTTATTGGCTTATTAGTAGTTTTAGCTTTTTGTTTACCAGCAACCCCAGTCACAGCAAAAATTACCTCTCCCTCTAGCTCAACATGAGGTGAAAACTGTTGTGATTTTAATTGTTCAACCTTGGTTTCTAATAAATTAATGCGATTCTCAAAAACATTTAATTCCGCCGAAAATTCTCTTTGTAATCGCTGAATGGCAGTTAAAGTTTCTTGGTCAATTGCAGCATAATCATTATTGATAATTAGCTGATTTATACTAGCAATACAAGTATTGAGTCTAGCTGCGAATTGATATCGAGTCAATTTTTGATTAGTCAACTCATGATTTTTATATGAATCATTTACGCAATTAAAATTTTTAGCTAATGCTTGTAGTGTTTTAAATTTCCAACCATCAATACTAACATCAGATAATTGAGAAACGGAGTTAATTTTATTGAAATTATTAATATCTGAAGATATAGAATTAGCTTGAGTTCTACTGCTCAGAGTGCAAGAAACAACTAAACTAATTAAACCAGCTTTTAGTAAACAGCCGAAATTCTTCACAGCAATCTCCTGAAAATAAGAAATCTCTCTTCTCTGCGCCCTCTGCGTCTCTGCGTGAGAAAAAATAAATTTATGCACCATCGAAGGATATAAATATATAATTACGAACTACTAATTACAGCGGATTTCGTACATACCCAGCGGGCAAGATGCCCGCACCACAAGAGTTTTATCATTCAAATTTGTAGCTCATTTAAATGAAATCCGCTGTATATTTAAACGCTGTTCACATAGATTTAATAATGCTTCTGTAAAAAAAGAACGTTCTAAAAATAGAGTGCTAACATGAATATGTCTGACTAAAGTCAAAGTGCTATAAGATGCAATTGCAACTCGTAAATCATTACTTGTAAGCTCAATAAATTTCTCAATTAAAGATGTTTCCAAATCGCACAAATCCCCAGAATTACCAAATACACGCAGACTGTATTCTTGAATATGACCAATAAAATTACCAATATCTAGGGCTGGATTACCTTGGCAATATAAATCCAAATCAATTAGATATAAACGCTCATTATTAATAATCAATTGATCAGGATAAAAATCTCGATGAATACCACAGAGCTTTGGTTCTGGAGTGTTATTTCCTAAATAATCACATTCCGCTAAAACTTTTTCTAACCGTTCTTGCCATTGTGGATATTTTTGGATGACTAAGGGAATGCGTTCATGTAAAATTCTTAACTCATCATTCATAGTATGAGAACGACGGGGAAGAATATTAGTTGCGTGAAGTTTATGAGCAGCTTTAGCAATTCGTTCAGCCCAGAAAACACAGTTATTTGGTGTTAATAATTGAGTAAATGTCACACCTTCAACTTTACGCTGTAACCACATTTGCCATTCAGGAATTACACCCACAGGTTCAGGGACAGAAATGCCATCAACACTATCATCACCGAATCCTGTTTCCCACAAAGACCTCTGTAACTCATAACTACGAAAATCAGTTCCCTTAGCGCGAACCTTACCAATTAGCGTTATCTTTTGCCCAAAATCATTAATCAATTCATATTCAATCAAACAACGTCGCCCCGGTTTGTGACGAATCACCTCAACTTTTTGCAACCGAGTATTTTGAGCAATTAACAAACACCTACTAAAACATTCTTCCACCTGAACCAGATCAATCGCTGCTGATAAAAAAGGCATTTTAGAATCATTAACAACTAAATTTAGTAACACTTTGCGTACCTCCGCGCTTACCTCAGCGTTCCTCTGCGTTAAAAAACTCCTTCCTCTCCACATCCTCATTTCGCATTGCAACTTGCACCTGATACAAAGCCGCATAACGCCCATTTTGCTGCATCAATTCCCAATGAGAACCTTGTTCTAAAACCTGCCCATTTTCCATGTAAACAATCATATCTGCGCGATTTGCAAAATCAAGGTCATGAGTAATTAAAAACGTCGTGCGGTTTTGAGAAAGCCTTTGTAGAGCATTAATCACAGCCTTTTCATTGCCCTTATCTAAACCAGTCGTAGGTTCATCTAAAATGAGAATTGGAGTTTGACGAATAGCAGCCCGTGCGATCGCAATTCGTTGCCGTTGTCCCCCCGAAAGTGTTGCCCCTCTTTCCCCCACAAAAGTGTCATAGCCTTGCGGTAAAGCTTGGATAAAATCATGAGCATTTGCTAAACGTGCAGCATCCTCAATCTCAACATCTGACACCCCAGCAACACCATAAGCAATATTTTCCCGAATAGTCGCCGCAAACAAAATACTTTCTTGTAAAACCACACTAATTTGCGGACGTAAAGATGCTAAAGTATACCCTCGAATATCCCTACCATCAATCATAATTTGACCCTGTGTAGGGTCATAAAGCCGCAGTAACAAACTCACTAATGTAGATTTACCACTACCAGAAGTCCCGACAATTGCTATTTGTTGTCCTGGTTGAATATTTAAATTGATGTCTTCTAACAGAACTTGTCCTAGTTCATAGGCAAAATTAACATGATCAAAACACACCGCACCTCGAAAACTTGGTGCAGGAATTGCATCAGGTAAATCTCTGACATCAGGCTGCTGATTTAATACATCTAAAATTCGTTCCCCAGAAGCCGCAGCTTTAGCCAGTCTGCCGGTGTACTTAGCGAAGTTCTGTACTGGCTTAAAAGCATTCTTGAGATAGGTAATAAATACCAATACATCCCCTGGTGTCAAGGCATCTCGCAACGCCAACCAAGAGCCATACCAGAGAACAATAGCTGTTCCTAAAGCAATGACAGCATCTACAGTCCGTTCTAAGTGAGCGGCCAAACGTTGGGTTTTGACACTCTCATTGAGACTACGCTGATTCTGTTGAGAAAAAACTTGTGCAAAAGCATCTTGCAACCACAAAGCTTTGACTAATTTAATGGCTGCAATTGATTCAGCCGCAGTAGCAGCTAAAGCCCCTTCTTGTTTCCGTTGCTTTAATGAGGAATCTTTAATTTGTTGGCTGAGTCGATTGGTAACTAACCAAAATAACGGTAACGTCAGCAGTGATAATAGGGTAAGGCTGGGATTCATCCAAAACATCACCCCAATCATGCCAAACAAACTCAGAATACTGACTACTAAAGGCAATGCAGCCGTAATCATGATTTCTTGTAGACGACTGGCATCACTACTGACACGAATAATTAAATCACCGCTACGGGCTTGGGTGTGATAAGCCAAAGACAAATCTTGGAGATGACGATATAAATGATTACGCACATTAGCCATAACTCGGCTGCCGACTGTGGCTAATCCCACCGTACTCCAATAGGCTGCAAAAGCGCGTAATCCAGTAAATACAAGGATTGCAACGGCAGAAAGTGTCAGTAAAGTCAGCGGTTCGAGATTTGCGATTGCTGGAATATTGGTTGGTTGATTATTGCGGATGAGAACATAATCAAATACAAACTTGAGCGGCCAAGGTTCTAGAATTCGGAGTCCCACATCTGCAATGAGAGCGATCGCAGAAATTACAATTAATCCATAGTGTGGGCGAATATAAGGCCAGAAATAAACCAGAATTCCCCAAAGACCAGGAACAGCTTTTTTGAGGGATTTTGCCATTTATTGTCTTACCTCCATATAGAATCCCGCTATATGCAGAATTTGTTGAGCGATCGCATCCCAGGTATGATGTTTCATCACCTTTTGGCGTGCAGCTTGTCCTAGACTGTGACGGAGATTCGGCGATCGCCATAATGTTTCTAAAGCCTCAGCTAGTGCGATCGCTTCACCAGGAGGACAAAGAATCCCATTTACCCCCGGTTCAATTAAATCGACTAATTGCCCAATTTCACTCACAACCACAGGCAAACCAGCCGCCATATATTCATAAACTTTCAACGGTGAAAAATAAAAATCTGCTTGCGCTGGGTAAGGTGCAACAGCCACATCCATTGCCGCTAATAATCCAGGAACTTGATCAGGATTTACCGCACCAGTAAATTGAGTATAAGCATCTAATCCCCTTGCCGATAATTCAACTTCGAGATGTTCTCGTTCTGGCCCATCACCAACTATTAAAAGTCGAGCTTGGGGAACTTTTTGATGTAGTTGGGAAAAAGCCTCTGTGAGAATTGGTAAACCATGCCACGGTTTTAAAGTTCCCACAAATCCCACCGTAAAAGTTTCCAATTCAGTGGAAGTATTAATATTAGAAAACCGTTCAGGATTTACAGCATTAGGGATGACATGAACCTTACTACTATCCACATAATTCATCAAATAGGTTTTCACCTCCTCAGAAACAGCAATAACAGATGTAGCCGCTTGAAAAACCCGATTAGCAACCTGTTCAGCACTATCAACATCAATCAAACCGCGATGCTGTGCCTGTTCCGTAATCAAAGGAGAATTCACCTCTAATAAACCCGGAATTCCCCTTTCTTGGGCAAATTCCATAGCGCTATAACTCCATAGAGAATAACGCTCATACATGAAGTCAAAATCTCCAAACTTCTGTAAAGCTAAACGTAAATCATGATTAATTCCTAAAGCAACCTGTTCCCTCATTGCCCTTTCTACCTTGGGAATTGCTGGCAACTGATGAACAATAATATGAGCTAAATCTGCTGGTGCTATTCCCCCAATCCGAGTAGCAAACAATTCAACATCACAACCTTGCCCTTGTAACGCTCCTATCACCTCCTGAACATGAATAGAACATCCCTTTTGTCCAAAAACAGGAATTCCCGAATCAGCGCAAATGTATGCAATTCTCACCTTAAAATCTCCTAACTCTTACTCTCTGAGCCTCTGCGTCTCTGCGTGAATAATCCCCTTAACACAGCAGTATTACGATAAATATCAAACTCAGATTCAATTAATTGCCTAGCCTGAATTGACAACTTCACCCGCAAAGCCGAATCAGTAAGCAATTCCTGAAGTGAAAACGCCAATTTCTCAGGATGATGTTGTGGAACAATCAACCCAGTCTCACCATGACGCACCACTTCAGGAATACCAGTCACATCGGTACTCACACAGGGAGTTCCCAATGCGATCGCTTCCAGTAAAACTGTAGGTAATCCATCCCGGTTGCCATCTTTACCAATTACATAAGGCGCTGCAAACACAGCCGCTTGTTGCACCAGTTGAAACACATCATTTTGGGGACGTGGACCAATAATTTCTATAAAAGATTGCAATTCTAAATCTTGGATTTGTTGTTTTAATGCAGGTTCTAATGATCCTGTACCGACAATTTGACATTGAAACTCGCAATTTCTCTGCTTCAAAATGGCACAAGCATCTATCAAAATAGATAGCCCTTTTTTTTCCACTAACCGACCAACTGAGATAATTAAAGGAGGACGGTTAGCGGGAGAAGAATATTGTAATTGTCGCAAATCCAAACCATTGTAAATGCGTTTAATTTGCTGTGCGGCTGTAGGATATGTTTTTTGTAAATAATTGAGGTTGTAATCACTAACAGTTACTACAGTAGCTGCATCCTGGAGTTTGCGTTCCATATCTGCAAATTCAACGCTCTCATGAAAAATGTCTTTAGCATGAGCCGTAAAGGTGTAGGGAATGCCCGTAAAGTGAGATGCTAATCTAGCTACACTGGTCGCTACACTGCCGAAATGAGCGTGTAAATGAGTGATGCCTTTCAGTTTTGCTTCCCGTGCTAACCATGCAGCTTGGTAGACTGTGCTGGCTTGTTCACCTTCAGCAACTGTCAACTTTGACCAAAAATCGGGAATGACTTTATTAGCCTCTTGTAATTCTGCCCAAAAATAGCTGGCTGCTGTGGGAGCAAGACTATTAAGAGATTCACTCACACGACCTTGAATTGGCTTTTTAATGTAGTTTACAGGCGATCGCACTTGGGAAATAATATTTTGAAAGTGAGTATCACTCGGTGGTCTTAAAGCAAAAATTTCAATGTTTAAACCAGCCGCTTCATGAGCCAAAATTTCATTGACAACAAAGGTTTCAGAATAACGAGGATAGCGCTTGAGAACGTAACCAACAATGGTCATAATTCGTAATTCGTAGTTCGTAATTCGTAATTGGGAAAATAATGTATTTATTCCCCCTGACTTCTACCTCATGCCTTCTTTAAGAAGCTTGTTGGGTTGAATGATGAACAGGCATGAGTATTTCGTCTATAAATTGAGAAATCTGGTTGAGTCCGTTGAGGTTGACACAGTTGCGAATCTGTGGTTTTTCGCTTTCTTGTATTAACCAATCTGTCAATGCTTGAGATGTGAGGTTGTGGGGGTGCAGCATATCCACTAAACCAAGTGACTGTAAGCGTTCAGCACGGATAAACTGCTCACGACGGGGTTTGATGCGGGGTACAATGAGCGATCGCTTTTGAAATGACAGCAATTCACAAGTTGTATTGTATCCACCCATTGCAATCACGCGTTCGGCCTGATTTATTAACAGGGTTGGCTCAGATAAATATTTCAATACCCGCAGATTAGTACGTTTAGCAGCCAACGTTTGAAGTCGTTGCTGCACCTGTCGCGGCATAAAAGGCCCCGTCAAAATGATGCCGTTCATGTCTGGTGGTAGTTCCGCACTAGCAAATGTTTCTGCTAACCGCGCTCCATCTTGTCCACCACCCACCAAGCATAATACTAATTTCCCTGATGGCAAATTGAGGGATTTAAAAGTCTCAACACTATCCAAATCCATGAATTTGAGGCGGCTACGTTGGTCTAAATAGCCTGTGTAGCGGAGTTTAGCAAAGGTATTGGGTTGAAAATTATATTCCTGTGCTAAATCATAAATGGCTGGATCTCCATACACCCAAACGGCATCATAATAGGTTTGGATGGCTTCTTCATTAGCTAGGCGTTTCCAATCTCGCTGTACAGATGCAGGTTCATCTAAAACATCCCGTAAACCAAGAATGCAGCGTGTTTCTCCTTGGGTACGCAAGTAATTCAATGTTGGTTCTAGTTCTCTGACTGCTCCTCTGGGTACATTATCGACAATCAAAATATCGGGTTTAAAAGTTTTGATTGTGGTGAGAATAACTTGCGATCGCAGTGTAATAATTTCCTGCAATGACAAATCTAATCTTCGTGCCTGATATTGTCCATCAATGTTTTTGTGCAGAGCAGGTAGGGTTAAACAATCAACTCCTGGAGGTATGAATACATTGCTGCCATCCTGTATGCCACTAATCATCAAAACATCGGTTTCTAAAGGTGAATATCCTAATGTTTGTGCAATTAACAAATTGCGGCGTTTATGTCCCAGTCCCATTGTGTCATGGGAATATAAAGCAATGCGCCACTTACGAGGATTGTGAGATGAACTACTAACCTCCCCAGATTCTTCTCTAGCCACCGTTAGTCCTATTTCTCTAGAGTGAGTTAATAAGTTTTTCATGGGCAATCCTGACAAAGTTTTCATGAGGGTAATTAACCACAACAATGATTAATGGCAATTGATAAATTTGCTCCTAGATTCAGAGGCAGTAGGCAACAGGCAGGACTAAGAACTAATTCCTACTACTGATAGCGGAGGTTGGCGCGAACTATACTCCCTTTATTACATTTAATTGATTTATTACCTATTTAACTCTCTCCAGATATTGAATTTAATAGAGTTAAATAGTAGTATCATTTTTGTACTGATTGGGGAGATAGATTTTCCAAGCTTTGTTTTTCAGACAGAATATTAAGATTTGATTTTGTTTTCTTTAAGAAAAATTAAAGATTATTGTTAACATAGCTATTACTCATGAAAAACACATGAAATATAGATGAAAATTTTCTCATCTTTAAATAATTATCATTATAGAAAATTAATTTATGTGTAATAAATGTAATTTTAAATAACCCAATTTGCATAAAATCAACTGTCAAAATAATTCGTAATTGATAATAATGCCTCCGGCAGGCTACACCAACGTAATTCGTAATTGCAATCAGTGGAGGCTTGAACCTACCACTGATTGTAGACCACTAAATCCAAGATTTAGTGGGGGCTTGTACCCTCTTTAATTACGAATTACGAATTACGAATTAGTAATTATTTGGTCATAGGAATAACTCAAATCAAAATAGAGAACAGGAAAAAGGGAACTCCACAAAAATAATCTCCCCAAAAACGATTAAAGTAAAGATTGGCATCGTTAAAAACGATAATTATATTGAGGAGGATAAAGGCCGTAGTGTTAAGAATATTTTCATCATTTTACAAAAACATAGTCTTTTCTGGAAATCACCAGACTCTTGCTTCTTTCTTTGCGTCTTCCCTGCGGGACGCTACGCGAATGCGCCTTTGCGTGAGATAAAAAAATAATGACCACCAAACAGACAAATAATAGAAATTTCCTACAAGCTGGTAATTGGCCTATTGAACAATTACCAGGATTAAACCAAGAGGAACAATCCCATCTCCAAAATTGTGGCATTACTACCACAGGAGAACTACTCAAACAAGGGAAAACCCCAGAAGCAAAACTAGTATTAGCGAGTAAATTGCAGGTAAATATTCAAGATGTCAATAAATGGTTAGTTTTGGCTGATTTGGCACGTGTTCCCAGTATTGGTACTCAATATTGCGGTTTATTACTCCATGCTGGTGTGATTTCTGTGGCACAATTGGCAGAAATTCCCACACACCGATTGCACAAACAAGTTATGCGCTTACAAGTAGCAACATTACAGCGTCGTGATTTGTGTCCACCAGTTGAGTTAGTACAACAATGGAGTCAACAAGCAAAGGTAATTCGTAATTCGTAATTCGTAATTGGAAAAACTATTACCCAGTCACCAGTTCCCAGTCCCCTACTCCTTAACTAGGACACCATTGAGGAAAATATCAGCGAGTCCTTCGGCCATTTTTTGCATTTCTTGGGGGGATGCGTTAGGTTCCAAGAGGGTATTATCAGAGAAACCAGCTACGGCAAACATTCCTAAAAATACCTTAGCTACTAGTTTGGCATCTGTTTGGCGATAGACACCTTTATCCATTGCTGTTTGAAAGAAAGCTTCCGCCACATCGGTCATTTTATCAATAACTTCGGTTTGAATGCGATCGCGCAAATCTGGATGAAACTGCACCTCCATGAAACAAACTCGCATCATTTCCACATTTTTTTGCATATTCCACATTCGCCGGCGCATCACCTGAGCTACAGCTTTATAACTACCCATTTCACTCAATTCTGTCAACAAATCTGTGAGAATTTCCACCCAGCCACTAGTTGCTACTTCGACCAAAATCGCCTTTTTATTAGAAAAATGACGAAACAGAGTACCCTCAGCTACACCTGCTGCTTGTGCTAAATCGCGGGTGGTTGTACCATCAAATCCCTGAGCAGCAAACAACTTTTGCGCCGCTTGTAGGATACGGGTGCGCGTCTGCGCCTCTGACGGTGGGGGAGAATTAAAAACTCGCATAATAATAGTAGTTATTGCTATATCTCAGGAACACAACTTGTAGCAATATTGTCTAACGTTTAGCCCAAAAAGCCTAAAAAGCTTAATACAAGATTAACGCTCTGTTTGTTAATTAGTATATTTCTCAAGAAGTGTAACTTTACTTTAATTTTTGCTTATGAATCATTCGATTTTGGATTTTGGACTTCGGATTTTGGATTGGTTAATCGGTGACACTAAGAATTCCCACTCTAAACCAGCCAACAAATTTTTCCAGCCCCCAGTCTTACGCCGTCTGTTTGCAACTGCTTTGGCATTGATTATATCCTGTTGGGGCTTAATGCCAGAAGTCGCCATAGGGCTGCAATCTCAGCAAACATCAATTCAACCTTATTTAGATCGGGTAATTAAGCAGTTAACAGAATTTCGTCTCGATAATGGCTTGAAGTTCATCATTTTAGAACGACATCAAGCGCCAGTAGTTTCATTTCTCACCTATGCTGACGTTGGTGGCATAGATGAACCAAATGGACAAACAGGTGTAGCGCACTTTTTAGAACATTTAGCTTTTAAAGGTACAAAGCGCATTGGTACAACAGATTACAAAGCTGAACAACCGCTACTAGAACGCTTAGAACAGCTAGACACCCAAATTAGAACTGCGAAAGCTAAAGATAAAAAAGATGACTTAGCAAAGTTGCAAACTGAGTTTAAATCAGTTGAAGCTCAAGCAGTCAAACTAGTTAAGCAAAACGAAATCGGGCAAATTGTTGAGCAAGCGGGGGGTGTAGGTTTAAATGCTAATACTTCCACCGAAGCTACCCGTTATTTTTACAGTTTTCCTGCTAATAAATTGGAATTATGGATGTCTTTAGAATCAGAGCGATTTTTAGATCCTGTATTTCGGGAGTTTTATAAAGAAAAAGATGTAATTTTAGAAGAGCGACGAATGCGAGTAGAAAATTCTCCTATAGGTATGATGGTGGAGAAATTTAACGATACTGCCTTCAAAACTCATCCCTACAGACGACCGGTGATTGGTTATGACGAAGATATCCGCAACTTAACACCGTCAGATGTGAAGAAATTTTTTGACACTTACTATGTTCCTAGCAACTTAGCGATCGCAATTGTCGGCGATGTTAACCCCACAGAAGTCAAAAAATTAGCACAAATTTACTTTGGCCGTTATCCAGCTAAACCCAAACCACAGCAAAAACTTGCCCCAGAACCAAAGCAAACCGCAACTAGAGAAGTTACATTACAACTATCTTCTCAACCTTGGTATTTAGAAGGTTATCACCGTCCCGCTGTCACCCATCCTGATAATGCAGCGTATGACATCATCAGCAGTTTATTGAGTGATGGACGCACTTCACGACTTTATAAGTCCTTAATTGAAAAACAGCGTTTAGCGTTGGCTGCTCAGGGTTCCAGTGGCTTTCCTGGAGATAAATACCCCAATTTGATGTTATTTTATGCCCTCACCGCTCCTGGTCACACAGTCGATGAATTAGCAGTGGCCTTAGGAACAGAAATTGAACGATTGAAAACTGAACCTGTCTCTGAAACCGAATTACAGCGAGTGAAAACCCAAGCCAGAGCAGGTTTATTGCGGAGTCTCGATTCCAACATGGGTATGGCGCAGCAGTTGTTGGAATATGAAGTAAAAACTGGTTCTTGGCGCAATTTATTTAAGCAATTGGAGAACATCGCAGCAGTGACTCCTGCCGATATTCAGCGTGTCGCCCAGGCAACCTTTACCCCAGAAAATCGGACTATTGGGAAGTTGTTGTCGAAGGAAGCATAAGGATGTAGATACAACTTATGCAGTGATATACGGAAAATGAACTGCGTATTGCTAAAGCAAAGGCTCCGCTAACGCGGAGCGTCCCGTAGGGATAGGCGCTCCGAAGAAAAGAAGGAAGATTCAGTAATCTTAAACTGGGAAGGGAGGTAGAGGACTTCCAATTAAAAAAATACCCAAAAATTTCTTGTGGTGCGGGCATCTTGCCCGCAAATCATCAAGGACGGGCAGGATGCCCATCCCACAAAATTGGGTAATTTATTTTTTGGTGATCCCTAACAGCACTTATGCAAAATCCCTTTTCAACGCTCTTACCTTCGCGTTCTTTGCTTCGCAACGCTACCGCGAACGCGCCTTCGCGGTTCATTTCATCCATATTCTTCTAATAGGAAAAGAGTAGAAAAATGAAGGGTAAAAAATTGAAAATTTCAAAAAATTGGCGTTTTGTTTCGGCTTTAGTAATTGCTTTGCTGTTAACCTTTAATTTTTCTAGGGTAGCGACAGCAGCAGCAAAACATTATACCGATTTACAGTTTACACCTGTGTCCGAGGTGAAATTACCCAAGTATGAACGATTTGTACTAGATAACGGTTTAGTTGTGTATTTAATGGAGGATCATGAGTTACCGTTAGTGAGTGGAACTGCACTGGTGAAAACGGGAAGCCGTTGGGAAGCAGGTGATAAAGTTGGGTTAGCAGAGATAGTTGGTTCCGTAATGCGGACTGGTGGAACTCTCAATCATTCGGCTGATGAATTAAATGAAATATTAGAGCAAAAGGCGGCTGCGGTAGAAACCGATATTTCTGAAGCTGCTGGTAGTGCTAGTTTTGAGAGTTTGAGTGAAGATGTCGAAACTGTCTTTGGGCTGTTTGCTGAAGTGCTGCGCGAACCAGTATTTGCTCAAGAAAAGTTGGATTTAGTGAAGACTCAAGCTAAAGGTGGAATTGCTCGACGCAATGATAATCCCAGTGAGATTGCGAGTCGGGAGTTTAGGAAATTAATTTATGGACAAGATAGTCCTTATGCTCGCACGGTAGAGTATAGGACATTGGATAAAATTTCCCGTGAGGATTTGCTGAAGTTTTACCAGGAATATTTTTATCCCAACAATATGATTTTAGGGATTGTGGGAGATTTTAACCCACAAAAAATGCGATCGCTTATTCAAAGTAAATTAGGCGCATGGAAACCCAATCCCCAAATCGCTAAAAACCAGTTACCGCAAGTATCACAAGCTAATTTAGGCGGGGTATTTGCGGTCAATCAGCCCCAACTCACACAGAGTAACATTCTCATAGGACATTTGGGCGGAAAGTTCGACAGCCCGGACTATGCAGCCTTAAATGTCATGAATGGAGTGTTGAATGGATTTGGGGGACGTTTATTTAATGAATTGCGATCGCGTCAAGGTTTAGCCTACACTGTATACGGCTCCTGGAGTCCCCGCTTCGATTATCCAGGAATGTTCATCGCCGGCGGACAAACCCGTTCTGATGCTACAGTCCAGTTTATCAAAGCCTTACAAGCAGAAATTAAGCGACTGCAAATTCAAAAAGTGACAGCCAAGGAATTAAATTATGCCAAAGAATCTACCCTCAATTCCTTTGTATTCAATTTTCAAGACCCCAGTCAAACATTATCCCGATTAATGCGCTACGAATATTACGGCTATCCTGCTGATTTTCTGTTTCGCTATCAAAAAGCCATCACCACAACCACAACAGCAGATATACAACGAGTAGCCAAAAAATACCTCAAACCAGAAAATTTAGTCACCCTAGTAGTGGGTAATCAAACAGCCATTCAACCCCCATTAACCCAGTTAGCCGCTACGGTGACACAAATAGATATCACAATTCCTGCTACTGCAACCCAAGCAAAGAACTAAAACCATTTACAACCCCGATTCCCGATTTATGAAAAAAAGTCGGGAATCTTTTTTTCTTCCTTCTGAATCCTGTACGGGCGTTCGCGTAGCGTGCTGGAAGCATCAGCATTCGGGCGATCAATGATCGGTTTTTGTCAAAGACTATTTTCCGAATGCTTCGCCCCTACTCCTAGCCCTAACGAAAATACTTATTCAGCAAACCCTATTTATTTTCAGTTTTACAGACAAAATTCCTTAAATTCTGTCTTGAAAATTGCTCTAAGAACCTTGACTTTATTATATCAAAGCTCAAAATATAAGAAGAGGATTCTAAAATTCTAACCAAATTTTATCCAGACCAATATTTAAGGAGGTGATTCAATGATGGACATAAAAATCTATGATCTATATCCTGGTAATGATGCACAGTTTTTAGATGAACAAACTTCGTTGGAAATGGCTAATATTAAAGGTGGTCTAACCAATGTTTTCAACAACAACAATGGAAGACGAAGAAGAAGAAGCGATCCAAGTACAACAACAGGTAGTAGTGAGCTTTCAGTACTGATGGAAGACATAAATACTAGTGTCGCTGCCTGGAGAGTAGAACTCAATGACTCACTTGATAATTTGAGACAAGGGTTGGATTTTTAACATATTTACTTTGTAATTCAACTGCATTTTTATTACTCGTGTGTTGCTATTCTCAGGAATATGATAATGCACGATTTTTTATGCAATTTATAGAGTTAAAAGAGCAGTTTTTATATCACTATAATTATATAGCGTTTCATAAGGGACTTCAAAATAAAAAAATATACAAATATTTCTGGTGGTGCGGGACGAAAAGCCTGCTAATTATCAAGGGCAGGCAGGATGCCTACCCCACAAGATGAGATCATTTATTTTCTGGAAGTCCCTATAGCTTTTTACCGCCAACACTGTAAGGGCAATAAAATATGTATTCGTGATTTATTGATAACTACCATACCAATTACTAAGCTAAACAATTCATTAAACTAAAAAAATATTGATTAAACTGACTTTTTAAAAGACATAAAATCATGATTAATGTCTGACAAACCTAGCTCTAAGCCTTGATTTTCCAAACTTTTACCAATAAAAATAGGAGTATCGGTTGAGCGCACAATAACTTAACTGATTCCCACAAGTTCTACTCACTGAGAACAAGTCTTTTAGGAGGAAATTATGGCAAGTATCAAACTTTCTGAATTGCAAGCACCCGGATCTGAACTATTCCAAGATTCCGAAAGCTTTCTCAACGAAATGAGCGATGTCAATTCCATTTATGGTGGCTCATATGGTGGTAGTGATGTGAGCGATATTTCCACACTCACCAAATTGGCTGAAGCCTTTGTGAATGTATATGGCATTGGTCATATTGCTTACTTAGCTAAGTCCTACAGCGAAAGCTACCACTACTAATACTCTTGTATTTGATTCACGAATTCCCACAAGTTCTACTCACTGAGAACAAGTCTTTTAGGAGGAAATTATGGCAAGTATCAAACTCTCTGAATTGCAAGCAACTGGATCTGAACTATTCCAAGATTCCGAAAGCTTTCTCAACGAAATGAGTGATGTCAACTCCATCTATGGTGGTGGTTATGATAGCGAGGTGAGCGATGTTTCCACACTCACAAAATTAGCTGAAGCCTTTGTAAATGTATATGGCATTGGTCATATCGCTTATTTAGCTAAGTCCTACAGCGAGAGCTACAACTACTAATAGTCTTGTAGTGAACAACTGAGTTAAATGGCTCTCCTAGGATTAAAAGTAAAAGTAATTTATGTAATTAACATAAGTTGACTAGTTTACTAATAAACCAGGAGAGCCAATTAAAAAAATTACTTTTTGCAAAATTAAATAAATGGCACGAATTATCATTGCTGATCTGCATCCCATTAATTCAGAAGTCTCTTTCAATGAACTCACTAATCAGAATTCTCAAACTGTTTTTGGTGGTCAATATGACTATCATCCTCAGATTCTAAATTCTGATTTTGGTGTTAAGGCTGTTGAATTTGTGCTTGTAATTGCAGCTATAGATGCTATTTCGTTTCTGACAACTTCATTCATAACTAAAAAATAAACTTAAACTACTCTATTGACATGAGCAATCATAAAATCTGGTATACAAGGATTCCTACTGGAATATTTTATAGTGTCTTTATATTTTATTGACACAACAAAAATTTTAAAATTGTTTCATCATTATTTGAAGTTATGACATTTCTTTTAAGCTATCAAAATGTTTTTAACTATCTCATTTCTCAAGGATTGTGTACTCAAACCGAACAGTCATTGAGTGAAATTAAGTTAAAACCCGCCAAAAACTTTAACTTGTTAGTCAGCTTACCTGATGGTCGTAAACTGCTAGTTAAGCAAGAGCGTCTTGACAGAGAAGGTAAAACTCGTGGTGAGTTTTTTGAAGAATGGAAAGTGCATAATTTTTTCAGAATATTTCCAGAAACTAGTCATCTGCGCTCATCTTTATCAGAAGCGATTCATTTTGATGCTGAAAATTCGATCATTGTTTTCAATTATCTCAATGACTATCGTGATTTAGCAGAATTTTATGCTAAAGATAATTTATTTTCTACTGATATTTCTCGGTCAATTGGAGCGACTTTAGCATCAATTCATCGCTTAACCCTAGATCGTCAAGACTATCGGGAGTTTTTCCAAACCTCTGAAAATACCAACAATGATACAAATTCTCACCAAATGGGGGGATTAAATAGAATTACACCAGAAGTGTTTGGTTTAGTTCCTGCGGATGGGTTAAAATTTTTTGCACTCTATCAACGTTACGATAATCTAGGTAGAGCGATCGCAGATTTGGGTAATGCTGTTAATCCTTGTTGTTTAACTCACAACGATCTCAAGCTCAACAATATTCTTCTTTCCTTGCATTGGCAAGCCAACATTAACCACGAATCACCCTTTAGTGACAGGATCATTCGCTTAATCGACTGGGAACGTGCCACTTGGGGAGATCCTGCTAGTGATTTAGGAGCAATAATTGCTAGTTACCTACAAATATGGCTACATAGTATGGTAACTAGCAAAACAACACCAATTGAAGAATCTTTACGTTTAGCCGCTATACCCTTACAACTGCTGCAACCTTCCCTCTCATCCTTAATTACTGCTTATTTAGCTAACTTTCCCGAAATTTTAGAGCTTCGTCCTGATTTCTTGTCATTAGTGGTGCAATTCTGCGGTTTTGCCTTAATTAGGTCTATTCAAGCCACCCTGCAACACGAAAGAACCTTTGGTAATTCTGGTATCTGTATTCTTCAAGTTGCCAAAAGTTTATTATGTCGTCCCCAATCATCTATTTCTACAGTTTTTGGTATGGAAATATCAGACCTAATTAAAGCCAACTTATCTCCTGCCTAATTTTCAGGGATGAAATCAACTCTCAACTCTACACCCTCCACCCTAGTAGACCCATGCAACTATTAGATTCACTGCACAGTCAACTTTCAGAGTTGCCAGAACAATTGCAGACATCACTACAAGATATGGTGAATCAGATTGAAATTGAATCTCACCACTGTATCAAGCATCCAAACTATAAACCATTAGAATTGCCAGAGTCAGTCATCCCTCGTTTTGAACAGTTACCATTAGAAATGCAGCAACAGCATTTGAAGTTACAATTGCGTAATTTTTTATACGGTGCTTATTATAACGTCGCCTCGAAACCTATTCATAATTCTGATCAAGAAGAACCCAATGCAAAATTGTCCCAAAATCTCGAAAATAACAGCTTATTCGGCGTAGATTTAGAATTTTATGATCGCTTACATACCAGGAACAAAAGTGAAGGCTACTGGAGTCATAACTGGCAGGTAGTCAGGGAAGAAAGCGATCGCACATTCGCAGTGCATAAAAATGGGTTAACATTGCACGTTGAACCCAAGGTACATTTGTTGCCAACAAACCAAACCATAACTGCTGGTAAGTTTGTATCTATCAAAATGCCTAAAAATCTGGTGCAGAACGGATTTTATATGGCTGTAGCTAACGCAGGCTCTCAAAATAATCATCAGATTACGCGAATTTACTTTAACTTAACACCAGAAGGGGCAGCGGCAGTTATGGAAAGTTTAACAGAGCAACTAAATAAGATCCCGATTTCTTTTTCTTTTAAAGCACTATATAATCCGTCAGATTATGGACGTTATGACTCAGCCGTGCTTTACTTTAACAAAGGCAACTATGATGTCGTTCACCCAGTATTAGAAAGGCTCTATGCAGAAAATAAATCCTACTTTCAGGAACAAGTACCTTTATTTACCAAGTTGTTAGCACCGGGATTAGCTTGCGCTGAAGAACCAGATCATAAATTTAGTGATCAAGAAAGTTTTGGTACAAATCGCTGTCAAATTATCGCTAATGGTTTAATTTCAGCTTGGGAGCAAGGTGAGCATAGTCCAGAAGGTCGAATGGCATCTATTTTCAACCATTTTTCATTACATAAAATTGAATTGCAACGTCCTTACCTCAATGCCAGATCCAAGGATATTTACACTCCCTTATCTTCATTGCCATAAATTTACAGCAGAATTCAGGAGTCAGGAGTAAAACTAGCTTGGTGTCTAGGTTTCAATTTTGACCCTGTTCCCTGCTGTATTTTCACCATGCTGCACTAGTAGTCTTTATCAATTAGGTTGACTTCTCATTTAAAGGGCATTTAGTATGATTCAAGAGAATTTTGAACAAAAACAACAATTAGAGCAGATATTTAAACACTCTCAATTTCAACAAATTATCAAAGCAATTATCCTGGGTAACTATTCTTGGGCTTGTGTTTTATTCCTCCATTTTTCTGGATATGATCCTCAAGACTACATACCCCACGAAACCTACTATAAATTACTCCAAGAAAACTATATATTGGCCGAAGCTAATCATCATCCAACTCATGATAGAAAATTAAAATTTCCTGGCATCAAATTAAACTGGATTAAGTTGAGTACTACTAAACATAGCTCAAACTAAATTTATGGATAATTGGTAATCTAGTAGAGGCATATTGCAATATACCCCTACTGTAAATATAAAATATTTACCGAGAATCTGCTTTCAAGTAGTCAGAGATTCTCGGTTTTTTGATTTTGATTACTTCCAGTAAAAGTAATGTGTTTTAGTTTTATTTAGGCATGATTATGGAAAAATTAAGTTTAACTAGCTTCACTCAATATTTCTGGAGCAGATGAAGAATTTTTATCCTCTGGTAGCTTGGCAACAATTTCTAATCTGTTCACTTGTTCTCTCAACCAATTTGTAAATAATTCCCCCATAATTTTTAAGTGCATCTGTTCATTTAACTGGGGTTTAATAATTTCCTCAACCATAATTATATGCACTCCGTGAGGTGTAATTATTGGTTTGAGAATTTGTGGTGGATTAGCAGCAAAAATTGCAGATGCAATTTCTGGTCTAAAATCACTCCGTTGACGAATACCTTGATATCCTCCCGCACGTCGCAGTTCTGGATTTTGGATATATTGACGAGCAATTTCTTGAAAACTTATTTCTCCCTCTTGCAAAGCATAAAATATTTCTAAAGCTAAATCTTCATCATCCAATATCACTTCATAGGTTACTGCTCCGGTGTAATCAAGTTGATGAGCATAAAAAAAAGGTTCAACTTTATCTGCAAATAAATGATTAGCTAACTTTGCAGAGAGTAAGTTTGTATGAGCAATTTCTTCAAAGTTATCCAAAGAAAGATAATGTTTTTTTAACCATGTCCAGGTATCTTCCGCTTTAATCAGTTTATTTGCTAATCTTAAGCTATCTGCTGCCTGTTGCAGTTCTTCAATCTTGATGTTAATTCCTTCCTTAACAGCCATATCAGCAATGATTTTCCTAGTAGCGATTGCTTCTAGTAAATTAGGGATCTGACAAGATATCTTGAGATGATAAAGAATATCTTCAGGAGAAACAATTACCGACTTTAACATAATCTAATTCCTCCAGTGATACCAATTTATGATTTTCAATTTTGTAATCTACTAAGTTACAATCTGCCGTATTCTAATTTTATATCCTACACTAGGAATTTTTAGATAAAAATATCATATTCAACAAATATTTTTATTTTAAGTTCTATCTAATGATAGGTGACAATAGGCATTTATTAAAACGCCGACAAAATTAAATATTGGCTGTTAACTATAAAATATAAACAGCCAATAATCCCACAAATGAGTTTTAATTATGCCTATCTACTTACTGAATTTACGACTTAAATAATGGCTACTTAACTAAAGCTCTAGACCATTATTTTTTAGCTTTTTAAATGGGTCTAAAATAAAGTCAATTACTCGTCGCTGACGCACAATAACTTCTGCTGTTGCTGTTTGACCAGGTGTTAAGAGTATACGTTTATTACCCGTTTGTATATATGGTTGTTCCAACGAGATTTCTACATCATAACTTTCGAGACGATTGGAGCTATTTTCTTGAATTTTAGAATCAGGTGAAATCCAGGTAACACGTCCCTGGGTGACACCATACTCTTGGAAAGGATAAGCATCAAACTTAATTTTAACTGGCATTCCAACCTCCACAAATCCACTCTGTTGGCTAGGCATTTGTGCTTTCAAAATTAAGGTGGTATCTTTCGGTGCAACTTGAGCTATCATTTGTCCTGGTTGCACAACAGAACCAGGCTTTTTAATGGGTAATTCAAAGATTATGCCATCAATAGGCGATCGCACTACCCGCTGCTGTAATTGCAATTGCAATGATGTAATCTGACTCTTAGTTTGAGTTATTTCTGATTGTAAAGAAGTAATTTGTGTTTGCAAATCTTTCACCTGTTCCTGATTTTTGAGCAATGTTAGTTGACCTGATTGGATGACACCTTGATAGCTACTTTCCTCTTCTTTTAAACGTAGTTTAGCCTGTTCAATATCTGACTGGGCTTGATTCATAATTGACTGATAGCGCCTGAATTCTTCTCGTAAGCGCAACTGGGATTGTTGGATATTAGCCGTTGCTTCTGCTTGCAAACGTTCGCTATCTTCTGCTGTTTTTTCCAATTCTACAACTTTGGTTTGGGGAATTGCACCAGCCTTTAAAAGGGTACGATAACGTGAAACTTCTAATAAATCTCGACTCAAACGACTTTTGGCTAAACGATGAGCAATTTGATTAGAATTTATGTTCTGTTTTGCTTGATCAACTTGGGCAAGTTTTTCCAATTTTTGCAAATGATATGCACTTTGTTTAGCATCTAAGTTTTGCCGTGCTTGATTAAGTTGAGCAAGTTTTGCTAAATTTTGGGACTGATTTTGTTGTTCTTGAATATTAATAGCTAACAGTACCTGATTTTTGAGTAATTTTATTTGTCCTTCGCGGCTTAATAATCCTTCTAATTTGGCATTTGTTTGTTGTAATTCTGTTCGCAAAACATCAGATTCCATTTCGACTAAGACTTGTCCTGCTTTAACAGTTGCACCTTCGGTAACATTAACTGCGATCACACTCCCAGTAACTACACTATCTAATTTTTGGGTTGCACCTTTAGGTTCTATTCTGCCAATAGCATTTCCGGTTTCATCAACTTGGGAAAACATTGTCCAAGGTAGAGCTATAGTTGCAAAGCTAACCAGCAAATAAAGCATTGAGCGTGTCCATGCTTTCGGTAAAGCATCTAATAATTCTTCCGTACCATAAAACCAATCTTTTTCCTTATTTACTATCTGTGTGCCATTTTGACTCAAAGATGATTGAGCCTGTTCTGGTAGCACAAGGGTGGATGATGAATTGTAAGTTGATTGTGGCATAATCAATTTGGGACTAATAAGATTAGACTTACTTTCAAGGTAAAAATCATGAATGCTTAAACGCTGATTTATGCGAATAATATTCATTTATAAAACGCTGAAATTTAGTTTCAAATCTGACATATATATTAGAGACGTTGTATGCAACGTCTCTAGATTTAGCTGGGAAATTACCAATTTTGAATTGAGAAGATTTGAAACAATAAAATTTTAGAGATGCGTCCTTAATTAGACGTACAGAATCTAAATTTAAAGCTGGACTCCTGACTCCTGCTGTAAATTAACCTGTTTGTGCAAGTTGTTGTTGATTGAGATAGTAATAATGTCCTCTCTTGGCAATTAATTCTTCGTGAGTACCGCTTTCAACTAAAACACCGCGATCTAAAACTAAAATTAGGTCAGCATGACGCACAGTAGAAAGGCGATGAGCAATAATTAAACTTGTGCGTCCTTTGAGGATTATTCTGAGATTATTCTGAATGATTCGCTCAGATTCAGAATCAAGATGACTGGTAGCTTCATCTAATATTAAAAGACGAGGATTTCCCAGTAAAGCACGAGCTATAGCTAGACGTTGGCGTTGTCCTCCTGATAACATTCCTCCACCTTCACCAATTTGGGTTTCATAACCCATAGCCATGCGTTTAATAAACTCATCTGCCCCTGCCAAATGTGCTGCTTCCATAATTTCTTCTAGCGCAGCTTCTGGATGAGCAATACTAATATTTTCCCGAATTGTGCCACCAAATAAAAATGTATCTTGGTCAACAACTCCAATTTGCGATCGCAGTGATTGCAAAGAAATACTAGTCACATCTTGATTGTCAATTAATACCCTGCCATCTGTTGGTGGGTATAAACCCAAAATTAACTTAGAAAGAGTTGTTTTTCCTGAACCACTCCGCCCTACAACTGCTACAGTTTGTTCAGGCAGAATTTCAAAACTAAGATTTTCTAGGATGTTAATTTCACTGTCTGAATGATAACGAAAAGTGACGTTATCAAAGCGCAGATGACCGCGCAATCTAGGTAAACTCTGACGGGGTTGGATTGCTAAGTCTTCTTCTACTTCCGCCTCTAATACATCATTAATTCTTTCTGTGGAAATAATCACTTCCTGCAATTGATTCCACAATATAATTAACCTTTGAAAAGGTTGAATAACGTTGCCTAATAACATATTAAAAGCAACTAATTGTCCAATTGTTAATTGGTTCTGAATGACTAACCAAGCTCCGAACCACAATAAGCCAGTATTGGCTACAGTTTGAATTGTTGAGCTAATAATTTGTAGTTGATTACCAATTACTTGACCACTAAAATTTTTCTTGGTCAAATTATTGAGCAATTCTTCCCAACGCCAGCGGACTGTTTGTTCAATAGCCATAGAGCGAATGGAAGAAATTCCGGTGAGACTTTGAATTAAGTAACTATTTTCTTTAGTTACCGCAGTAAATACCTCACGGCTAATGCGTCTTAAAAAAGGTGTGGCGAAAAGCGCTAGTAAGAAAAAAGGTGGTACAATTGCTAAGACTAATAAAGCCATAGGTGGACTGTACCAAAACATCAATCCTACATAGATAAATACCGTCAGCAAATCTAAAACAATAGACAGTGCTTCACCAGTTAAGAAACGTTGAATTTTCTGATTTTCTTGGACACGAGAGACAATATCACCAACATAACGAGATTCAAAAAATGACAAAGGTAGGCGAAAAGTATGTTTAATAAAACCTACCATCAAAGCTACACTAATTCGGTTGGCTGTATGGTCTAGTAAGTATTGTCTAAGTCCATTGATGACGACACGAAATAAGCCAAAAATTAACAATCCAAAACCAACGGTGTTTAAAGTAATGGTGCTACCTTGAACAATTACTCGGTCTAATAATAGTTGAGTAAATAAAGGTGTCACCAATCCAAAGATTTGAATTAACACCGAAGCAACAAATACTTCTAATAGGACTTGTGAGTGAGGTTTAACTAAATCAAATAGTTGCCAGAATGGTGTGTTAGCTTCTGGGGTTTCTTTGAGTGAGTTTGTTGGTTGCAATAACAACGCATAACCAGTCCAACCTGCTTTGAATTCGCCAATAGATAGGCTGCGTTGACCGATCGCAGGATCAGCTACAATGACCCGTTTTTTGGTAATTTCATAGACAACGATGTAATGTTTACCTTCCCAGTGTGCGATCGCTGGTAGGGGTTGTTGTGCTAATTTATCTAAACTGGCTTTCACCGGACGAGTAGCAAATCCAATAGTTTCAGCCGCTGTGCTTAAACTTCGCATTGATGCACCAGCGCGATTAACATTGGATAAATCTCGCAAGCGGTTAATACTGAAATTTTTACCCCAGTAACGGCTAATCATCACCAAACAAGCTGCACCACAGTCAGAAGCACTTTGTTGTTCTAAAAATGGGTAGCGTTTGTGAATTTTGCGCCACCAATTCCCCGCTGTAACTGTAGGACTAGGAAAATAGCTTTGATGTTTTTTTGGCTGTGGCTGTGGTTGTGTCTGTGTTGTAGTTTGGGGAAATTGAATCACATTGAGGTTTTTGGCTTTAACTTCCCGCTTTATTGGTTCTGGAATTGGCTCATCTTCAATATCCATCAATTTACTTAATTGTGGCCAGTTTTGTATTACTGTGAGCCAATCAGCATGACGTAAAAAGTAGGCTTTTGTAGGTTGAGTTGCTTGCCAATTTCCATGTTGAGGATTGACATAAATATTACCTGGCGTTAATTTTATCCCCTGGGAATGTTGCAATTCTCCTTGATGCACTAACAACAATTTAGTATTTTTGGTGAGTTTGATATTTAGAGAACCAATTTCTAGATTTTGTCTCTCAAATAAGGATAATGCTGTTAACATTTCCTCTACTGATTCATGGCGGGGTGTAGCAGGATTTTGGCACAATAATAGCAGTGTATCCCAAAGTTCTGCCTTTAGAAGTAGGCGATCGCATACTCTCGGAAATTGACTAATTACCTCTTGGGAAAGATAACCCACTGTTAAATTAACAGAAGCTCTAGCCACATAAGAACTCAGTTTCTGTTCGGGAAATAAAGTCAACTCTCCAAATGATGAACCAGATGTCAAGGTGGAAATTAAATTATTCAAACTATCTAACAGCCGAACTTTACCAGACAGAACTATATAAATTCCCGGTGCATCTGTAGTTGCTTGCCAAAACTGCTTGGCTATTGGTGGTTCAATAATTTCTAATGCTTGTATACAACTTTCAAGTTCTTGACTTGATAGTGAATCACCCAGAATGTGGGTAATTTGTGCAGCTAACTGTGACTGAGAAAACGCTGATGGCATTTCCTTACCTCCAAATATTAGTTATTGGTCTGAATTAAATTAAATGACCAATGCAAACTAGGTTCGGAGTTAGATTGCAAATCACAAATTGTAATACCAGTATCCTGATTTTGATCATTTTTTGTTTGGTGGGAACTTTTACGTTTAGTAGAAAGTCCCATTTCTTTAAGTAGGCGATTAATATGGCGATCGCTAATTTCAATCCCTAATTCATTTGCTAGATGTTTACTTAACCATTGAGCAGTCCAATAACCAAAAGCATAGCCATATTCACGCGGACTATTACTTACTAATTCCTTCAATCTGTCAATATATTGATTATTAACAGTCTTTGGTCTACCGATTCTGCGTTCATTCCACTTATGTGCCATACCAGCCTCAGCTATACCTATCCAATACCTCGCCATTTCCTGAGAACAACCGATAATTTCACAAATATGAGATTGAGATTTCCCCATATCTGCTAACAACATAATTTCAATCCTACGTCGATATTCTGGTTGTAAATTTGCTTGCAAGTTTTTGATCAGTGCTTTACGCTGAAAAGGTGTTAAAAACTTGCTCTCATGTGCATCGTAAATATCAGAAACCTTGTTTGGATTGGAAGAGAATGACATAATGATTACCAGTTGCCGTCTACTGCAAAATTTGGGCAAATTTATCCATTACATCTGTTACTAAAATCCAGATGCAAAATTAATCAACCACTTCAAGCTAATTAAGTATTTATGATTAGTTGAGTTTTCATTACCCAACAATGAGGTAAAACCTGTTCCACAAATGAAAGCCTAAAAGTTATTAAGCTCAAGTAAGAAAGCCCATTTATATCTCTATTCTTAATGCTATCCTAACATTAGTATTTTCTCATCAGCAGATCTTCATAAATCTGAAATTTTCCGCAAGAGAAATTTAAAAAAGCTACAGTTCTTCAATTTTTATTTTAAGCCGCTCTTATTCATTACCAAATTTTTCTATATCTTCATAAGAAGTTTATAGAAAAAACCTTTTTTTACCCTCACAATAATTTTATATCAAGTTTATATTCATTAGATGAATTACTTAAGGATGATAAATATGAAAAATTTCTAATTTAATAGATCCGATTGTAGATTATTTGAATTTTTATTCAATGAATAAATAAGAATATAAAAATAAATGCCACCACTAATCTCAATTATACCTCTATCATCAGAAGTAAACCTACACTCTATTAAGGTCTGAAATATACTAAATTTATCTCTATCTCTAGTATGAAAATTGATGTTTGATTTTGTAATGTCTTGGCATAGGTAAATTAAGTTGCGAAATCTATCCTAGGATGGATTACTAAATAAGAAATCTACTGTGACAATTTGCAAATTAGTGAAATAAAGAACAGTGCCTCTCTTTTAGGGGATGTTTAAAACGTGGTAACTAATGTGTTAAAAATCTTAGATAACCAGGACTCACGCGCTGAAACGAAAAACTGTCATTCTGAGCGCAGCGAAGAATCTCTCCAGAAGTTGAAACGCCTATTCTACTGTTCTCAACTTGGCTGAGTGCGTAAGTCCTAATAACTCAGATTTGCGTGATAAGAGATACTGTAGTATTTAGTTATGTATATCCATAAAAAAGGAAGCTGTAAAAGTTTTCAGCTTCCGGTATCTGCTATATAAATTGCCAATTTATACGGTGAAAATTACATCCTATTTGGAAAAAATAGGATGACAACAATTGCAACAGAAGTGTAATAGCTATAAATTTTACCAGCCATGAGGAAAATTTCACCCTAACTTTCTATTTCCAAGACTAATTTTAGTGTTAGAATTTTTAATAAAAAAGCAACACATAAAATAGTAAAATACTTTCTATTACAATCTGAAATTTCGAGGGAAGCCACTACCCCGATTCTTAGTTGCTTAGATTTCTTGGAAAAAAGAACCACCTTTAGTCAGGGTTTATCAGTCTTGAGTGTAAAATTCATCTCATCCATGAACGCCTGAATGCTTAAACTTCAGTTTTATGTATTTCATGGTCAGATATAATCATTCACTTTATTGGTAAAAAATGATTTGTTTGCCATTTACCTCTTCAGGTTGTTATTTCTAATTTATAAGATGTTATGAGTGTATATTTGCCATTCTGGCAGAATTTTTACACCTCTTATTCAATTTAAACTGCTCAAATTACCGTCACGCATTAGCAAAAGGCTATACACTATCGCTCAAACCATTGTGGCTTAAAAATGGTGGACAATAAATGCCCACCCTACAAATTACTCAATCTTCACTGACTTACTAAAAATGCGATAGTACAACCATGTACTCAATTCCTTCACCGGAAACAATAAATAAGTCAGCGGGTTGACTGTGACAATAATATTTCTAAAATCCCGCTTGGCTAAAAACATAATACCCCGTGCGACTTGGGGTGGTGACATCACACCATAAGGATTGAGTTGACTTTTGAACGGCCCTAAAATTAACTTGCGAATTACACAAACCCCATCTAACCGCTTGAGAGTAATCAGATCACCTAATGCTCTTTTGCTGAGTTCATACAGGGGACTTAAGGCTGGGGAAACCTCCGCTTCCGAGGTATTGACCCAAATTTCCTTAGTGGCTTTGGCTTCTGGTCCTGTGACGGTGGTAGAAAATATATCTATCAACCGCAAAGCTGAAAAGGTATTGACTTGATAGGAGTTTTGAATTGCTGCCGAAGTGCGATCGCTATAAACATTCACACCATGATTGATAATTAAAATATCCACTTTCTCTAAGCTGGCTTTGAGTTGGGCTTCATTACCCAATTCCCAAGCAAGTACTTTTAACCCAGTTTGTGCCTGTATTTTATCAGGATTAGTACTTAATGCTACGACTCTAGCATTGTGTTTGAGTAATTCCCCTACCAATGCTTGTCCTAAAGCACCTGACGCACCAGTTAAAGCAACTGTTTTACCTTTAAGAGAAAGTCCTGTCCCTAATACTTTATCCACGAGAGGAACAACACCACTGTAATAAGCGTTAACATCATCAAAATGATGTCGCCAATGGTAACTTCGATTCACCAACCAAACGGAAGGAATTGTTTCTAAGGGTCCTGGTAAATGGTTATAGTCTGTGTCAATAGTCCCTTGGAAATATCGCAAAGACGCACCATATAAAAAAGTTACCGCATACGCAACTCCCAACCATAATCCCCATTGCTGGGCAACCAAGGCTACTGCTGTTAACATAACTACCAGTATAAGTGACTCAACTATATCGTGATACAACTGGGAATCTATGTAAGCTTTTTGGGAAACTAAGGTTAAATCCCGACGGTAAGCTGCATGGTGCTTATTATGCCATTTTGCCAGCCAGGTAAATTGGTGACACAAAGCATGGTAACTGTCTCTTAATATTTCCGCCAGTAACAGGGAACAAAACCCCCAAAGAGTAAACTGTATACAGGTATTTACTAAAACCCAGTCCATTGTTAAGTTTTCAGCCAGTCTCATCACGTTTTTATTCACACAACTTAATACAGATGGTATAGTATTCGACCGTTAAAAATCTAGAAAACTATCCCACTCTGTTAAAACTTGGTTCGTTCACACATTATTAAGACTGTCTAGAAATTTTACAATGGGATTAAACGATGCTAACTTAACTTATCTTACTCCCATGATATATGCTATTTTTTCTACTTCTACTAAACCTTGACGTTCTAATTCATAAGCAATAAAAGGAGCTTTGCTTTTTAAATATTCAAAAGGATAATCTTTTTGACAATAAGGTAGTAGCCAATCTAGTCTTCCTTTTACACAATTATCATCTTCATTAAGTTTGAGGCGTTTAATTGTAGTAACTAATCTGTTTTGAAGAGGATCTAAAATATTTGGATTAGGTTTAATAAACAAAGAAGGAAAATCGAGAATAAAACTATCGTTTGGTAATAAAAAAGGGTCTATAACATCTAAAAATTCACGTTTTCTAGCATTTAATTTCAAGCAAGCCAGGCGAAAATTATCCCACTCATAAGCCCATTCTGATTTTACAGACTTAGGAATAAAATGATCTACAGTCGGAGTTCCTTCAGTTCTAGGCATCCATTGAGCAGAATAAGCACAAATACGACCATAAAATTTACATAAATCATCTAGAGATTCACGCCAATATTCTCTATTAGTCCAATTGATAGAAGAAGAAACTTGATTTAGAAAATCTACACCTTTTTGTCTAACTTTTGCGTCAAAAACTATAGGTTCAGGCTGAAATTGCACAGGTATCACAACTCTACTCCATGCCTTTCTGCAAAATAAACCCACCTTGGCCAAAATTCATCATCTTCTGATAAATACCTTGCTAAATCTTTTGATACTTTTGCTACAGATTCCAAGTCAGGATTATCTAAAAACTGCAAAGCCTTCGCAGCACTTAATGCCTTTTCGGCTTCCAAGGAACGAGGTTGACGCAATTTAAAAACATCAGACATTAACCAAGAATCTACCACACCTTGACGTATAAAAGGAAGTTCCTCAATTTGGACTTCATTACCTAATAAATCGCTTTTCACTAGTTCTAGACTAAATAACTTATCAATTTTTTCATCAAATCTAGGTTCTACAGATGCCATTACTAAAGGAGAATGAGTAGCAACCATGATTTGCACTTGTAAATCAGCAGCTAAATCATCTCTGACATCTAACAAAGCAGGTAAAATAGCTCTTTGCCACTGTGGGTGAAGATGTGCTTCTAACTCATCCACCAAAATAACCATTCTCTTCTGTGGTTCTATGCGGATAAGTTTTGATTGTATTTTATGTTCTTCATAAGCCCAAACTATCAGATAAGCCATTGTAATAATACGCTGTACCCCTGCGGAAGCATGAATAATGGGAACAGTTCCATAAGGATGTTCTATAGTAGGAATTTCTCTGGCATCATAAGGCAGTCTGATAGGTTCTCCAGGTTTTAAAATTCCTAAATCACCTTCAGAGGGAGGAGATAAGCGTTCTAATACTTTTACTAAAGTGTTAAATGGATATTTATCAGGTCTACTTTGCCATTGAATCCAATCTTGTAATAATCCGTTAATGAAAGTATTGCCATTTTCATCTTTTTGACCATTCCATAATTCATCTTTTGTAAACACAAAAGGAAGTGGTTTTTTCTCAATGTTTCTAATACGCGATGAAGATGACAAATATTGTTTTGCTGTGTCCCATACGGCAAACGATCCATCTACTCTCGCATAAATTAAAAGACCGGGAATAGTTGAGCGATTTTTAATTTCATTCCATCTTTGAAGCTGCCAATCATAAGAAATACTCTCTGTATCAGATTCAGAATTTCCAGAAATCTGAAAGATAATCTTAGGTTCATCCTCATTTACAGTTTGCATTGGATATGCTGGTAAACTTGCCCACTGTCCAGTTAAAGCCCACCATGCACACTCTAGTAAAAAAGTTTTACCCAGTCCATTATCACCTGTAATTAAATTCAGTCGTTCTGCTGGTTCAAAACAAAGTTTTCTTGCTGCTCCTACTCCTTGTATTTCTAAATAAGTTAAAGTACCTTCTTCGGGTAGTATATATGGAGGTTTTCCAATAACAGTTTTTAATTCTGTCCAAGACACTTTTTTGTTTTTGAAAATCTGGCTTGTGTTGGTATTTTCAGGAATAGAAATATCAAATAAGTTGTTAACTTCTTGCTCATTTAGCAAAAAATCATCTTTAAATTTTTCAATAATATCTTCTGGTGTTGTTTCAGATGACCATTGTTTTTCACGATATAGCCATACGGCTAAATGAAAAGTAGGAATCAGTTGATTATCATGCTGAGATAAACAGGATTTTAAAATTTCAATATAGTTATCTTTCCAGCCCCATCTGTCTTCATTTATTTGATTGATTAATGCTTCTCTAAATATTGGTGTATGTAGTGTATGGATATTTCTATAAACATCTTCTATTATATAATTTACATATCGGTTAATTTTTATCCATCTATTTTTATTTTTTGATAAACGAAAACATCTATAAGAAAATGTTGAATCCTTATAGAGTTTATAGTTTTTTTCTAAAAAATCTTTAATTTCTGAATATAGGGATATTTCAATAGTATTAGCTACTGGTAATCGTAATTGCTTAAATTTTAAAAAAGTAATTCCCCAAAAAGAATCTACCTTTTCCAAATATTTAAGAGAATCTCTTATTTGTTCAAGACTAAGGAACATGAGTTTATCCGGTTCACTTCTTTAAATTAATCCGCAAAAATTACAAGTTAAATTATTTCACGAGATGGCGAGATGCAAAATACTAGGTAATTATCAAGACTAGCTTACCTAGTTTGTAACCGAAAGGAAATATCCAACAGAGTAGAAGTGATCACAATTTATCAGAACTAACGCAAAAACTCTCTAAAACTTTCTTCCTTCGCGCTCTTCGCGTCTTCGTGGTTCGTTCATTCCATGTTTTAATCATAACGAAGAGAAAAAAGCATATATCTATATTACGTACTCAACTGCAAAAACACAGAAATACGCCAGCGTTCACGCAGCTTGTCGCTTTGCGACTCAGATACCATAACTCCCATTCACCCCTTAGAACAATCAAACAGATGCAACCCCAACCGTTGCGACAGTTCCTCACACACCTTCACCCCACGTACACTGTTACCCCGCACATCTAGCAACGGTGAAAACACTCCTATCCCCATTTGTCCAGGAACAACAGCAATAATTCCCCCACAAACACCACTTTTTGCTGGAAGACCAACATTGTAAGCCCATTCACCCGCAAAGTTATACATCCCGCAGGTGTACATCACACTCAAAATATCTTTGATATAACGGTTATCTACCGCTTTTTCTTTTGTAATGGGATTTATACCCTTGTTAGCAAGAGTAGCTGCCATCACAGCCAAATCTCGACAATTAACCATTACAGAACACTGTTTAAAATATAAATCTAGCGACTCTTCAATATTTTGGTCAATCATGCCAAAATTAAGCATCAGATGGGCTGTAGCACGATTACGATGTCCTGTACTGCGTTCGGAAGTAAATACAGAAATATCTACAAATACATCTCTCCCAATATAGCGACGATACATATCTAGCAATCGGTTAAGACGTTCAGTTGGACCAGAACCTTTAATTAAACTACTAATAGCGATCGCACCCGCATTTACCATTGGGTTATAAGGTCGCTTCGATTGCTCATCTAAAATAATCGCGTTAAAAGCTTCCCCAGTCGGTTCTACCCCAACCCTAGTCAAAACATAATCCCGTCCATGATCTTCCAAAGCCTGACCATAGACAAACACCTTGGAAATTGACTGAATTGTAAATAGTTGTTGATAATCCCCAACTTCATAAATTTGACCATCTACAGTCGCAATGCAAATGCTAAACAAATCGGGGTTTACCTTCGCTAATTCGGGAATGTAGTTAGCTACTGTACCTGCTTCCAGTGACTTGTAATGAGAATGCAAATCCTTGAGAACTTCTAAAAATGGTAATGAAGCTATTTCTAAATTTTCAGAGTTGGCCATAAGGCTGATAACTTGCTAATAGATAATTATACTTGACTTTCTAGTTAGTGATGACAATATAGGTGATTTTTGATACACCAAAAATTTGTTTTTATCCACTGACGAGAATTTTTATTGTCCCATCATGACTTTTTTTTTGACAAGAAAAAATACTTAAAGAAGTGATAGCGGATTTTATTCCTGTAAATATACTGGAAAATTTTATTTTAAATAATACCCTGAATATCTCAGTTGATCTTGCAAACTGTGTATTAAATATAACTAAAAAATTACCATAACTTCAGTCTAGTAATCTCAGATGATTTTTCTAGATAATCATCCATTGATTAAGTTTAGCTGAATTTTTATGCTCATAACTTCATTAAGCATAAATACTTAATGGCGAAACTTAAAGATATGGTTCTTAATAAAAAATATATTTACCACTTGTTAAATATAGCACTTCAGTACAGTTAATATCTAGCGACTCATCAAGATAGTAGCCACCTCAATAAATCATCGCCTGATATTAATTCTTCATAAGAAATTATTGACGTTCCGAAAAAAAATGTTACAAAGCCAAAAACCTGATTTGAAAAAGGTTTGACCTGAAAAATCCACCTGGGAATTGGAAGACCGGAGAAAACCCTACGCTAAAACCCTGATCCCCAAGCCAAAAGGTTCATGTTACTCTGTTGCAGTTATAAACAAAAAGTGAAAGCGGAACAGGTTCGAGTTTTAGGGAATATCACCATCATTTGTGAAAAACCCACCAATTATAAAACTTCAGTTCTATAGTCGCTTTAAAAATCGGAAGCATGAATCAAAGACATTTGTGGACTACTGCCGCCTTGTTTCTGACCGTTTTGGGTACACCCTCAGTCGGTCTGACTCAAACAACTGAGGAAAAGACTCCAATTTCCCAAGCATCTGCTCTAACTGATGTAGTGAAAGTAGGAGAATATCAATCCCCAGCACAGAAACCTACCTTGGATGCTGTGAAAACGGACATTCATCCTCACAGTATTGGAGGCCGTCAGGCGGCAACCCTTTACATCCGGAATATTCCTGTTCTTACCTTTCTGAGTTCTGCACCAGTGACTAGTGCAGAAACCAAAGTTGGTGCAGTTGGAAATGGTAATGGCGTAAAGTCATATGCCCTTGTTTCTAATAATTCAGCAAAGGTAGCCAGTATTGGGAACGTGATAGATGTGAGCAAATCTCCTAGCTCCATTGCCGATGACCCAGTTCAAAGAGCTAGTGTCGTAGCCGCTAGAATCAATCAGCTGATTGAGGAGAATGTGGATGCCAGCCAGATTACCGTAAGTTGGAAAACAGCAGACAAATCTCCAGCTAATCATAAAGCCCAAGATAAAGGACTCTCTGTTAAACAGCAGCTAGATCGCTACACCATTAAATTTGATGGTCAAGAATTGGTGGAAATCAATCAAGGTACGCAACTAGCAGATAGCACTAAAGATTTAGCAAGAGATGCGTTGCAAGCAACCAATCGTCTACGAAGACTCATTGGTAATGCATCTCCTATCAGCGAAATTGCTAATTTACCAGTCAGTACATCAGCATTGACATCAAAGCTGCCACAACAGATTGCCCGTGGATTTAAAATCAACTTCCAGGGTATAGCTTCTTGGTACGGTTATGATTGGGCTGGCAGAAAAACTGCCAATGGAGAGAGATTTAATCCTGACGCAATGACAGCAGCCCACCGCAGTTTACCTATGGGGACAAAAGTTCGTGTGACTAACACTCGGAATAACCGTTCTGTGGTTGTGCGAATCAATGATAGAGGCCCATACATCGGTGGTCGAATTATTGATGTTTCTATTGGTGCCGCCAGGTTATTAGGGATGGTTGGCAATGGAATTGCACCAGTGCGTATTGACGTTCTAGGAAGGTAGCCTCCTTTCTAGTCCTTTTTCGCTTTTCACTTAAGTGCCTCTAGTTCAACTATCTCTTACCTCAATTATGGCTTGCGCCACGCTCCGCTATCAGATATAAACTAACGGGGGAGAGGATAGATAAGAACTAGGGGTATTTTGTGCGCCTGCTGACAACAGTTGCAGCTTTACGCTGTTATTTAACCCAACGTCGCCGCCAGGCGGCCAGACTTACGCCTACGGAAAGCAATCTGATGCTTCCAGAGGAGCTATTACTTGATGATCAGACTACCTGGTATTGGACAGAAGTTGGTTTAGTCCCAACTATGGGAGGTCTACATCAAGGTCATCTCAGTCTTATTGAACGAGCTAGGCAAGAAAATTCTACGGTGATTGTCAGTATTTTTGTTAATCCCTTGCAATTTGGCCCCAAGGAGGATTATCAACGCTATCCCCGTACTTTAGAGCAAGACCAAAAACTTTGTGAACAAGCTGGAGTGGATGCAATTTTTGCCCCTACTCCGGAAGAAATGGGAATTTCTCAGAAGAATATACAAGAAACTCCAGTTACACAAGTCATCCCTCCATCTGGTATGATAAATAGCTTGTGTGGTAGTTATCGGCCTGGTCATTTTCAAGGTGTGGCGACGATTGTCACCAAGCTTTTCAATTTGGTTCAGCCTGACCGAGCCTACTTTGGTCAAAAAGATGGTCAACAACTGGCAATTATTAAACGGCTAGTGGCTGATTTAAATTTGCCGATAGAAATTGTTGCTTGTCCAACGGTGCGGGAAACTTCCGGCTTGGCTTTGAGTTCTCGTAATCAATATTTGACTGCAACGGAAAAAGAGCAAGCTACGGTGTTATTTAAAGGCTTGCGGCAAGCTGAAGCGGCGTTTCGTGCTGGCGATCGCAACAGCAGCCAGCTGATAGCATTGGTGTGGCAAGAAATCGCAAAGGTCAGCACTATCTATGTCGAATATATTGAATTGGTTGAACCGAATACATTGATGTTTTTAACAAAAGTTGAGGAAGAAGGAATGCTGGCGATTGCAGCCCGTCTTGGTTCTACACGTTTGATTGATAACACTATCTTGCGGGATGTGTATGACGAGCTACGCCAACCTATCATTGCCATTGATGGCCCTGCGGGTGCTGGTAAATCGACAGTGGCTCGCCAAGTAGCAAACCAGTTAGGTTTAGTGTATTTAGATACGGGTGCTATGTACCGGGCTATTACCTGGCTAGTGCTACAAAAAGGTGTTGCTATTGATGATGAATGTGCGATCGCTGAATTAGCTAACCAGTGTAAAATTGAACTTACTCCCAGTCAAACCCTGCAATCTCCTGTACAAGTGTGGATTAATGGTAATGATGTAACTCAAGAAATTCGCACCATTGAGGTAACATCACAAGTATCAGCCATCTCCGCCCAAAACGCAGTTCGTAAAGCACTGGTTAAACAACAACAAAACTGGGGTAAACGAGGTGGTTTAGTAGCTGAAGGCCGGGATATCGGTACTCATGTTTTCCCAAATGCAGAAGTGAAAATCTTTTTAACTGCTTCTGTTGGTGAACGCGCACGTCGTCGTCAGCAAGACTTTACAAAACAAGGTCAGCCTGAAGTTAGTTTAGAACAGTTGGAACGAGATATTGCAGAACGAGATCACAAAGATAGCACTCGCAAAATTTCCCCCTTACAAAAAGCAGTAGATGCAGTGGAAGTTCAAACTGATGGACTTAGCCCTTCTGAAGTAGCAGCGCAAATTGTTAATTATTACCAAGATCGCTTGTCTCAAAGGTAAGAATTCAGGCTTCGCCGTGAGCGTCAGCCGAACGGAGTCAGGAGAATTATAAAATCAGGAATCAATAGATTCGAGATTTTTCTTGTTCCCATACTCTGTATGGGAATGAATTCTAAGGCTCTACCTATGGCTATAGGCAGCGCCTCTGTGATAGCATTCCTAGTCAGAGACTAGGAACGAGATAAAAAATAAAATTACGTAGCGACTGTCTTGATTGTCAAGCGATCGTAAAGGAAAAATTTAAAGTTGGGTTGACGTAAGGAAACCCAACATGATCAAAGATTCTGTTGGGTTTTGCTGTTGCTAAGGGACTTCCAAATAAAAAAACACTCAACCACTTAACGCAAAAAATCTCACTTCGACCCTTCGACAAGCTCAGTAACCACTCAAACCCTCATTCCTCTGCGTTCTCTGCGCCTCTGCGGTTAGTTAATCCGGATAATTTATTTTTTGGAGACCATGCGGACTGTTGTGAATGTCCAAGCTGGGGGGAAAACGCCCCTATCCGGTATAATTCATGCCCTGGTGCTGCTGTTAGTCGTGTTTTGTGCAGGTCCGTTAACGGCGCAGATTCCTAATGCAGTGCTGGCGATTGAATCTATAGTAGAAGATGCGGTCTGGATAGTTGTCACCGCTGAACAAGTGCAGCAACGAATTAACCAACTTGAATTACAGCGATTCTGTAGGCCTCACAGAACACAAGATGAGTCCTTGTCAGCCCAAATTAGTCAGGGAGAAAGCCGCTTACAGGCATTAGAATCGGCATTTGCTCTAATTCAGCTAGAGAGTTTCGCCTGAAAAGTTCAGCAATGTGAAATTATCTGACAGATAGATGCATACAAATCACCAATTACCTATCCTATGTTCATCCCAGATTTCCAATTCTAGTTCTTGGAGATAGGCTAATCCATTTTGAATTTGCGCTTCTGTTCCTTGCAAATCTAAATCAAACCAACCATCACCTATTGCATTTTTTCCTAAAAATGCTGCTTTGATATTTACAGTTAAGCTGTAATCTGATACCAAGCGAGAAATCACAGGTTCTTGATGATAATATTTAGTGATTTTCACCCGAATTCGCTTAATGGCCAGAATATTTTCATTGGTCATAAAAACCCCCTGTAAAGCAAATTGATCTTGTTTAACAAGATTCGTAATTGCAAGTCTTTAATTACGAATTACGAATTACGAATTATTCAACATCCTTAATGCGGGTTTTTCGTTCCAAAATCTCCTTTAACACCAAAGTCACAACTGCGAGTAGTGCCAAAAGTACAGCCGCAGAAAAGGCAGCTTCAGTTTCATACTGTTTATAAGCGTCTTCAACAAAAAGCGGTAGACTCTGAGTTGTATTCCCAATATTGCCAGAAACAACAGAAACCGCACCAAATTCACCCATTGCTCTGGCATTAGTTAAAATTAAGCCATAGAGTAAACCCCAACGGATGCTAGGCAGTGTCACACGCCAAAAAGTCTGCCAGTCGTTTGCACCCAAAGTTTTAGCAGCTTCTTCTTGGTCTTTACCAAACTCTTCTAAAACCGGAATTACTTCTCTAGCAACAAAAGGCATACTGACAAATGCAGTAGCTAAAACCATGCCAGGAAAGGCAAAGATAATTTGGATATTATGAGACTCAAGCCAGGGACCAAACCACCCTTGTCGTCCATAAAGTAAGACTAGCATCAAGCCGGCAACTACTGGGGAGATAGAAAAAGGTAGGTCAATAATACTGAGAACTATAGCCCGCCCTGGGAATTTATGACGAGAAATAGCCCAAGCTGCACATAGACCAAATACAGTATTGATAGGTACGGCAATTAATGCCAGCAAAAGAGTTAGCCAAGCTGCATGGAGAAATTCAGGTCGGGTGAGGTTAGAGACAAAAGGGCCAACTCCCTTTCTAAAAGCTTGGTAGAATACGTTGAGTGTGGGGATATATTGAACTAAAGCTAAATAAGCGATCGCAATTCCAATTAAAACCCCCGGAACCCAACTCTGCTTTTTGGGACTATTTCTCTTATCTGTTGTCATATCTTCTCGACCAAGCTTGTAAGAAATTAATTGCTAGTAACAGCACCAAAGAAATTAACAGTAAAACCACACCAATAACTGTTGCACCAGAATAGTCATACTGTTCCAATCTCTGGAAAATTAGTACAGGTGCAATCAAATCTTTAAATGGTGTATTGGAAGCAATAATCACTGTTGAACCATACTCTCCCACAGCGCGGGAGAAACCCAAAGCCACACCAGTCAAAATTGTCGGAAATAAAGGTGGTAAAATCACCTTCCAAAAAGTCTGCCATTGAGAAGCACCCAGACTCCAAGCAGCCTCTTCAATTTCCTGTTCCATTTCCTGAAGCACTGGTTGCACAGTCCGCACCACAAATGGTAAGGAGATAAAGATCATTGCTACCCCTACCCCCAAACGGGTAAATGATACCTTAATTCCTAAAGGTGCAAGTAAAGAACCAATCCAACCATTATCACTGTAAACTGTCGCCAGGGTTAAACCTGCAACCGATGTTGGCAAGGCAAAAGGTAAATCTACTGTCGCGTCAATTATGCGTTTGAAAGGAAAATCGTAACGTACCAACACCCAAGCAATCAAAGTTCCAAACACGCCATTGAGCAAAGCAGCAAAAATGGAAGTCAGAAAGGTAACATTGTATGTTGCTAAGGCTAACTCACTGGTAGCGATTTCCCAAAACTTAGCCGGAGGTTGCGTACTTGCTTTGAGAAACATCGCTGCCATCGGCAAAAACAACATTACAGTTAAGTATGCTAGAGTAATTCGCCAAGTCCAAGGAAGTCGAATTACATTATCTAGAAACACCTTCCAGACAGGAGGTTTCTGATCAACTTTCACCGAAGAAGATACGGTCATAATTCAAAATTTAAACTTAGCTTTTTGTCTGATGAGAGTCAGGAGTCAGCCCTTCGGCTTGTCTTCGACACACTACGTGAACGCTCAGGGCAAGGAGTCAGAAGTCAGGAGTCAGGAGTTCAGGAGTATGGCTAACGCCACGCTGCGCTATCAGGAGTTCAGGAGAAGAAAGAATTAATGACCAATGACCAATGACCAATGACCAATGACCAATGACCAATTACCGTTTGTTTGTAACCTGAATTTGGTCAAAAACGCCACCATCAGCGAAAAACTTCTTATCTACTGCTGTCCAACCGCCGAAGTCATCAACTACACCCAGAGTTTTTACCTTCGGAAATTTGTCTGAAACTGCCTTAGTTTGGGCTACTGTCTCATTCACTGGTCGGAATCCCAATTTGACAAACTCTTCTTGTGCCTCAGGAGTGTAAAGGAATTTGATAAACCCTTCTGCGACTTCCCGTGTACCATGCTTATCAACGTTTTTGTCTACTACTGCAATAGGATTGTCAATGGAGATATTGACATCAGGAACAACATAGTCCACTTTCTCGCCCTTTTGTTGTGCCAAGATAACTTCGTTTTCATAGTTGATTAAAGCATCTCCCTGACCCTGTTTAGCAAAAGCATCAGTGGCTTCCCGCGCATCTTTAGTCAGAATTGGTACGTTATTGTAAACTTTACTTACAAATTCAGTAGCCTTAGCTTCATCACCACCAGTTTTAACCACGGAATTCCATAGTGCTAAGAAATTCCACTTAGCAATACCTGAGGTTTTTGGGTCAGCCGTAATTACTTTGATGCCATCTTTTCCCAAATCTTCCCAGGTTTTAATACCTTTAGGGTTGCCTGGACGAGTGATGATTGCTGCCACAGATTTGGAGACAATGCCATTATTGGGAACTTCTTTTTCCCATCCTGGCTCAATTAGTCCAGCTTTCTCAATCTTTTGGGTGTCTCCAGATAGGGCTAAGTGGACAACATCTGCACCCAAACCATCAATGACAGCGCGAGTTTGGGAACCAGAACCACCATAGCTTTGCTTAAAGGTGACAGTTTGGTTATGTTCTTGTTTCCACTTTTCTACAAATTTAGGAATAATGGCTTCGTGAGCGGATTTGGTAACGGCAAAGGATACTAGGGTTAGTTCCACATTGGGCTTGCTGGCAGCAACAGGACTAGCGCCAGGAGTATTTGCGGTGGAATTACCCTCATTCCCACCAGAGCAAGCTGCAAGCGTTACACTCAAAACTGTCCCTGCCAAAAAGAGTGATACAAAGCTTTTGGGTGAATTTAGCTTAAATCCAAGTTGTAATTGTTTGAGCGATCGCAAATTCATTTTCTGTCCTCCTGTAAATCTACAGTTAATTGATGGGAATACAGTATTTACTGTTCATAGTAATAGATAATTGCAGATATGTGGTTATAAATGCAAGAAAAAACAACACTTCTTCGATAGAAAATATGGGGTTTGTCTCGTTTTGTGTTAAATTATACTTATAATTGATTTTCTAAAACTCCGAATACCATTATTAGAGCTTTATGTCAAAACAAAATTTCTTATAGAAAATATCAGTATTTATACTATTGTTGACCTTATTTACAAAAGTTTACTATATGTAAACTTGCTAAAGTTGCTGTTATATTTTATTGCATTTAGGGTGACGGAAAACTACTATAGCAATCCTATTTGAGTCGAGAACTTATCAGTGAGGGAAGGGAACAGGGAACATAAACTGTTCATTAATCATCTAGGATTGCTATATCTATACTAGATTTAAGTGCTAAATTTTTGGTTATTTAAATCAGCAAAACTATCCTAACCACAAAAAATTTGAATGAGGAATTTATGACACAGACGCAACTTATACAATTTAATAGAATAATAAATATATTTCACAAATGCACTCAACTGCAATTTAGTGGTCAAGTGAATATTAGAGATACAAAAAAAAATAATTGGATTTTCTATTATCAGTTAGGAAAATTAGTATGGGCGACAGAAGGCACTCATATTTACCGTCGTTTGCGTAGAAATCTGGCTGACAAATGTCATCATCTTGATATTAATAGTATCAACTTTTCTGGCGTTGATCTATCAGTTGATTATTGGGATTTTTTGATTATAGAAAATTTGTATAAAACTCAAAAAATTACTAATGAACAAATTAATAATATTATCGAAAAAACAATATTTGAAGTTACGTGTGACTTAGCCCAAAAGACTAATTCATCCTCCTTTTTCTGTGAACAAAATCAAGATGTACAGTTAGAATTTCCAGTAATTTCTACATCTGTAGATATCCTGTTTCAACAGATTCAACTTTTCTGGAATGGTTGGTCAGAAGCAGGTTTAGAAAATTTTCATCCTAATTTATCACCAGTTTTACGCAATCCAGACTTACTACGGAGGCAGGTTAGTCCAATTGTATATAATAACTTTGAACGGTTAATTAACGGACAATATACATTATGGGATTTAGCTGCAAAAATGAAGCAGAGTGTGGTATCTGTGGCTCGCTCGTTGCTTCCTTTTATTCAAAAAGGAATCACAGAATTAATAGAAATAGGTGACTTACCTTTAGCAGTTTTTAAAGTAAATAATCAATCGACTAATTCACCTGTACCAGTAATTAATAGAAAGGTTCCTCTCATAGCTTGTGTGGATGATAGCCCTCAAGTTTGTAAAATATTAGAGAGGATTATTACTGCTAATGGGATGAGATTTATAGCTATTCAAGATCCTATACAAGCTCTACCAATACTGATTGAAAATAAACCGGATTTGATTATTTTGGATTTGATTATGCCTGTTGTCAACGGTTATGAAGTTTGCAGTCAATTAAGAAGTACCTCTTTATTTGCTAAAACACCAGTGGTAGTATTAACTGGTAGTGATGGCGTTTTTGATAGAGTGCGGGCAAAGGTCTTTGGGGCAACGGAATTTATCACCAAGCCGATTGATAGTGATAAAGTAATTGGGATGGTGAAAAAGTATTTACCAACTGAAGCAAAAGTTGGCAAGCCATATCATTTGGCATTTTCTTATTAAGATATTGTCTGGAATAAATTACTCAACCTTAAGTGGTAAACCATCCTGAAAGACTAGTATTTCTCCTGGTTGGATTTGTGTCCAAATTTCGTTATCTGTGAGGGGAATAGTGACAATGACAGCAACGCGATCGCTTGGGGTAGTCAATTCGCTAAAATCTACAGTCATCTCTTCATCAATTAAATGCGCGGCTGCAAAGGGTGCTTGACGGATAATGTACCAGAGTTTGGTGGAGCAATGGGTAAAAAAATGCTCTCCATCAGAGAGTAAATAGTTAAAAATGCCGATAGAATTTAATTCTGCCGTGATTTTGCTTAGTACAGGATAAAGTAACTTGAGTGGGGGTTTACCATCAGGAAAACTTTCTCGCAAAGCGTTGAGAATCAAGCAAAATGCTAGTTCGCTATCTGTGTTACCGACAGGTTGAAAAATGCCATTATTTTGAGGATGAAAGTCTGGTAAATTGCCGTTATGGGCAAATACCCAATACCTACCCCACAGTTCCCGGCAGAAAGGATGACAGTTTTCAATGGCAATTTCACCTTGGGTAGCTTTGCGAATATGGGCGATGACGTGGGTAGAGTGGATGGGATAGCGTCGGACTAACTCTGCTAGTGGAGAAGCTATGGAGGGTTTAGCATCTAAAAAAATCCGACATCCTTTACCTTCAGAAAAACTAATACCCCAACCATCGCTATGATCATCGGTTTTTCCTCCCCTAGCAGAAAATCCTTCAAAGGAGAAGCAAATATCTGTTGGTACATTGCAGTTCATTCCTAGCAGTTGACACATTAGTGTTAAAGCGCTGAATTTTCTATAGATGTTTGTGGATAAAGATACTCCAGAATAGCTGATCTATGTTGACGCGAACGCTGCAATTTGAAAATTAAACTTTTTTAGCTAATTTTAATGAGTTTATCATGTGTTTCTCAGAGCAATCGCTCATGATGATTGAATTCTCATCTGGGTTTGCTTGGCTAAGAAAAGTAAAATGGTAAATAATAGAAATATGGACAAACGCCGTTTTTTACAGATTAGTGCCGTATTATTTGGCACAGCCTTTTTTTCACGTTATATCAATTGGGGTTCAGAAACTATGGCAGCTTCTAATACTGAGTTTGCAGTGACAAAAACAGAGCAAGAGTGGAAAAGCATTTTAACAGCGGAACAGTATCAGGTGTTGCGAAAACATGGCACAGAACGCCCTCATACTAGCCCTTTAGACAAGAATTATGAGCCTGGTACTTATGTCTGTGCTGGGTGTGGACAGGCTTTGTTTACCTCAGACAGCAAATTTGATAGCCGTACTGGTTGGCCGAGCTTCTTTAAACCGATTGAGGGTGCGATCGCTACTACTACAGATCGGTCTTTGTTCATGACTAGAACTGAAGTGCATTGTAGCAATTGCGGTGGACATTTAGGCCATGTGTTTAATGATGGCCCCAAACCTACTGGCTTGCGTTATTGCATGAATGGTGTGTCATTGCAGTTTACACCGGCTTAGTCAAAAGAGCGATCGTAAAGCACTGCTGTTTTCAGCAGTTCGCTTTTTTGGCTTAACCTACTGCATAATCTGTGAATTTTCGCATAAACGGGGAATGAAACCCGATGACAATATCCTCTTTAGGAACACCGAGTTGAACTAATTCTTCAGCAATATCAATTTCTGTTCCATTCCATTGAATCCAGATTTTTTCGTTTTTGATGTCGAGGTGCATAGAACAGCCATACACTCGACATTTATTTTCCCAGCCAATATGGACAATCTGATAATGATCCCGTTGTGTATCAAAGATTGTCTCTACTTCAATTTCTCCGTAAGCAGGTTTATAACTGGCGTATTTCGTCAATATTTGCTGAATATATTGGCGATAATCTTCTAACTTTGCCATCTTACAATCTCCTCTATTTCAACATTGTAAACAATTATCTTTAGTTGATATTCCTGAATTATGAATTATGTAAATTTAGTTGTAAAAAAATCAGTATAAGCTTCTAAAGGAACTGCTAGATACAAAATACGTTCAGGTTCTTTTATTTTTAGCGTAGCGCGATAGTTAAGGAATTGTCCAAGAGCAGTATGAAATTCAGATATTGCTGAAGTGTTTAAAAAACTTTTGATTTCAACCGCTATCTTTTCTCCATTTTTTTCAGATGCAATCAGTCTTTCTGCTCCTAAATCAATATACAGATCAACTCCGCCAAAACTAATAGATAAAGGATCGTGGGTAATTCTCCACCCGTCTTTTTGAAGTGCAATTTTTACAGAATTATGAAAAGCATCTCTAGCAGACATAAGTTATTTTTGAAAATGTTAACTATTGTGTATATAAAGACATGAGATTCTTGTAGGCTATTTTGTAAAAATCTTTATTTACTAAAAATATTTAATTATCCATTTATATTTTAATATATTATTAAAACGCGGTATCAGTCAACACAAGTTTATGGATTTTTTTGATCGCCTTTATTTAGGATTTGAAGCGGAATACTATATTATGGGTCGTCTCTTCGGTGCAGGCTATGAAGCTTTCAAAATGCCTGCTGACTTTGGTTTTGACATATTAGTCACTAACCAAAAGGAGCAATCCCTTCCGAGTAAGACTAAACAACGTGATGTTCAGCCACCTTATGCTCTTCAGGTTAAGTCCAGACGTATTAAGGAAGAAGATTTTCAGAATGTACAGAATGGACGACCAGAATTAATAGTTGCTTTTACTATCACGAGTAAAAATCTTGATTTGATGCTTTCTCATGACAATGCTTATCTTATTTGTGTTATCTTTGTAACTGATTTGTCAGGTATTATTACCAATAAAGTGATACACTTCTGGTTAAGTAAATCTCATTTACAGGATATTAAATCTCTAGGTGGTTTTAGAAAACAGCCTGATAAACAAGATATATACGAACTAAAATCGCGAATCAGATTACGTCCTACTACTAATACTGACTCTTTTCTGCAAGAAAAGCTGGTAGATAAAGGGTATTTAAACAAACAAGGTAAAGAAATTCTGCTCGAAGAATTGCCTAAAAATTTGCCACGTAACTGGAACGCGACTGAATACATTTCAATCTCACGTCCACCTCTTAATGATCGTAATAGTAACTCTGATACGTTTAAAAGGATTCCATCTGAGTTAACAGACTTCAAAAACTTGGGTATGAAAATTGAAATTATCTGGAGGGAATAATCTAGACAATTACATTGCAATGCAATTCTGTCTGAAATTTCTTAGACCTTATTTGCCACCATACAAATCAAAGGCTATTTGTGTGCTTTTACCCATAGTATTTTTTCATCCCAAACTCCCCACCAACTCCTGCAACCGTTCCTTTCCATCTCGAAAAATAGACCAACCATCACCCACTAGCACCGCGTCCACCTTCTCCAATGCTGCCAAACGGCGTACAGAAGCTACAGCCTGTTCTCGATTTATCAGCTTTTCATCTGGTAAAATAGTTAAAGTACCGGCTTTGTGCGATCGCACTAAATCCCCAGTAATCAACGTGGTTTCCTCCAACAGCAAGGCCAACTCACCGGGAGTCTTTGAACCTTGAATTTCAATCACCTTCAATCCTGGAACTAACTCCTCACCATCAGCCAACCAGCGATCGCACAAGATCGAGAAATCTTCTTTTTCCGCCTTTGGTGCAGCAATTTTAGCATAGGTTTGATTAGCAATTTCCTTAGCTGACCGCAGATGATCAGAATTCGTCAGCACAATCCAAGACACACCACCAAGAGATTCCAGATGATTCCAATCATGGTTTGATAAAGCTACAGGATCAATCAAGATATTTCCTTCTGGACGTATCCAAGCGAACCCATTGAAATCAATATTTCTTGCGGGGTTAAAACAAGACCAGCTATATAAATCGTTACGGTGCAAAGATTTCATGATAATTTTAGTTCAGAACTTTCAATAGTTTGTATTAATAGACCAGCATTAATAATGTATCATTCATGCTCACCAGACAGCGAAAAAACTACTGTTTTCGTTGTCACGATTGTTAGGGATTGAGGATAATCTGGATATACCAGGTAATTTAGTTGATGATTTTATTTAAAAATCAGCCATAGGATAGAAGGTAAAAAGCAGTTAATCGCAGTTAATCAATACTGTGAACCAAAAATATGGTGTTAGGATTTAGCCAAAATTCACTCTTCATTAAGATATCCAAATTCAAAGCTGAGAACTTCTATTTATTGAATTTTTCATAAGAGAATTTATCAGCAAAATTCGGTGAAAAATCGTGCAAAAATAGCACCAACTCATGTGAATACTTTGGGGGAGGAATTCAGTCACTATATGGAATTTTGGGCTAATAAATTCAGGGGTTAAAGCCCCAGTTACCTTGGAAACAATTGGCATTAATGTTGTAATTAATCCAAATCAAGACATACGCAAACATCACAAAATTAGGAGTATTTTTTATGATGATGATGATGACTGAAACCATGACTACCGAAATGCAAACTTGCATAAATGCTTGCATGGAATGTCACAAAAAATGCTTAGAAACCATGACCTACTGTATGAGCAAAGGTGGTAAGTACATGGATATGGCGATGATGAGCATAATGCGCGACTGCTCAGAAATGTGCATGATGTGCATGAACATGATGATGGGTGGTTCCGAGTTCATGGGACGTACCTGTATGCTTTGTGCGGAAATGTGCGATCGCTGTGCCGCAGCTTGTGAAAAAATCAGTGATGATAACAAGATGATGGAATGTGCCGCAGCTTGTCGTAGATGTGCTGAGACTTGCAGATCGATGCAAATGATGCCAGCTTAACTAATTAGTAATTACTAAATTTATCTCGTTCCCATACTCTGTATGGGAATGAATTTTAGAAGGCTCTGCCTTTAGCTAAGGTGCGCTATCGGGAACACTTCTGCTAAGATTTAGAGGCAGAGCCTCTGTAATGGCATTCCCAGTCAGAGACTGGGAACGAGATAACGAGATAACTAAATTAAAGAATATTCAGCACCTTTCTCAGTAGTGCTTGGTCTTCTAACTTAGGTTTAAGACGACCATTTTCAACATCACGAATCCAGCTTTGGCTTTTACCCGTAAGCCTTGCTAATTCTCTTTGGGAGATATTAAGATTTTTGCGTGCTTGTAAAACTTGTTCACCTAATAAATCATCAGTGCTTTTAAGAGTTTTTTTACTCCTAACAGTACGCCGCTTTTTTTTCTCCGCTTCTGAACTTAGCTGTTCCCACTCTGAAGGAAGTTCAAAAGATAAAATTCGCGCATTCATTAACAAATTCCACTTGCCACGAGGTCCACTATCTGTCAGTCGATTATCACCACTACCATCATTAATCCAAAATTCCAAAGCCTCATCTGGATCTTCAGGAATATCAACTAATTTCGCCCACAATGGTTGAATTTCTGGCGGATAGGTAATAGGGTCAAATAGTGGTTTGACTCCATAATGATTGAGAACTTCCAAATCATTTTCAAAAGTGCGTAATAAACGCTTACGTTCATCTCGTAATCTCGAAGCTAGGTTAATTTTTTCCTCACCATAAGCAACTCGCATTAAGGTAGGAACAGTGATGCGTTGTTCTCTACCCATTTTGGTTTTAAATAATAACCATAACATAAGTCTGATAGCACCTTCATGTTGCTGCCAAAGACTCATAACTGTAGTTAACAGCGTTTTAGGAAGACTACCATATTGATAAAATCCACTTCGCTCTTTACTGGCTTGTCTATTTAAGAAGTGTTGCGACCAAGTGCCTGTTTTAACCTTAAATGTCAGTCCAATCAAATATTTACACCCCAGATCATCTTCTTGAAAATGGTGCTGAATATCTGTTAAATGCCATAAGCGACTTTGTGTAACAGAAAATCCGGGAACTCTACCCCTTTGCGGCCAGTCTATAGTAACAATGAGAGAACAAGCTTGTTGAACGATGTTTTTGATTAAAGAAAGCTTGGCGGTTTTGTTGAGGTCTTTGCGTTTCTCTAACCCCAAATATTTTTCAATTTGGCGTTCATCAATGGCGAATTCTTGTTCCCAAGGTTTATCTAAGACTGTAGCATGGGCTGCGAAAATTAAATGAATACAAGCTGCTCGAATATCGAGGCTTTCAATTACGTGTAAATCTTTAGCTAGGTTACTTACTTGAAATGGGTCTTGAATATGAAAAGAAATTGCACCCCGACCTTGATTAACTTGTCGGCTATAATGTAAATTATCTTCTGCATCTGTTTCCCAATTCAATGATTTACGTTGTGCTAGTAAATTGCAAGCTTCCCAGATAACTATTGCCGAAGCAAATGGATGATTCTTGCCATTGGAAAATAAATCAGGACTGGTAGGTTCTCGCGGTTCAATTTTGCATCTTCCTTTTTTAGCTTGTGCAGGTATGGGAGCATTTATTGGACAAGCGATGACACATTGTGGTTCTGGATAATAACCCTCGCAATTATTACAAAGACAAGGATCAATCCAATATTCATTATTTTCTATTTTGATTGCACCCGTAGGACATTGGGGTCGGCATTTATCACATCCAACGCAATTTTTGTTAGGAATTGTATAAGGCATCAGGCTTCTTCCTACTCTAATTGCTGAGATGTTTGGCTCAAGTCCCCCCGTGATGTCTCCTGTTGATTCATAACTTGCTACCAAAGTATCTCCATGACAAGAAATGTTTTTCTCGCCTCACTTGTCAGTTATCAGTTAACAGGGTTTATATTGTGCTTTACCCCTACTAATGAATTTAGCTGAATGAAAAATCACAGCATATCCTTAATAACTGTTCACTGTTGACTATTCACTGATTAAAGACATTGAAACAAGAGCTTCATTGCTTCTTTATTAACTATACATTTCATAAAGATTTCGCTAAGTTTGTTCAGAATGAGCTTAGGAAGATTTCTTAATCTTTGTCTTTATATTTGACCATAAAACCTTACTCAAAGTGTTTTTGGGTAACATCTAGGTAATGCTAAATTGTTTGAATGACTGTTAATTTAAATTTATTTATTGCTATGGTAGTTACAGTTATTTTTAAAAGTTAAATTTTGTGCATAAATTAAGTTAAGGTAAAATATAACTTTTCTGATGATTTAATTTGTATAGTTTTTCACATAAAAGGTAATTCGGGTTTATTTGGTATCTACTAATACTGTCAAATTGCATCTTTTATCCATGAGGTAAATATTATATTTGCAAAAGAATATCAATATATTTTTATAGGAGGCAGGAGGGAAATTGACCCCTAAGAGGATGTTGGAAAAGTATCAGAATTGATTGAGATCCCCCCTTTGTAAGCTACGGTGTACACACATCTCTAGACAGGATGCTAAAGGCTACACAGCAAAACCCATCTATTCCTGCGGAACGCTACGCGAACATGGGTTTCAAACTCCTAATTTTTCGTCAGTCCACGCAGGTGGACTTTGTTTGTGTAGTAGTGATTTATAATCGCCGGAAACTTTTCAAACACTAAAGGATGGTTATTATTAATAATAACTATCATTTAATATGATTAATTATCTAAACTCAATTGCTATTATTTAGCAAGTCAGCAAAGTTTGATAAAAAAGTTAATTTTTGTTCGTAAAAATCAAAATTATTAGGCTAGGATTAAGATTAAATCACGAACTAATTTGTAAGCAAAATTGCTGAGGGAAAAATCATGGCGACATTAACAGGAGTGACTTTTGGCGGTAAGACTTGGACTCCAAAATTTGCCCAAAAAATTGACAAAGATAAATGTATCGGTTGTGGCAGATGTATTAAAGTATGTGGTTACAATGTTTTAGGGTTAAAGGCACTAAATGAAGAAGGCGAATTTGTGGAAGATGAAGATGATGAAGAAATTGAACGGAAAGTAATGTCTGTTACTTCTCCAGAAAACTGTATTGGTTGTGAAGCTTGTTCCCGCATTTGTCCCAAAAATTGTTATTCTCATACAACAGTAGACAACTAATATTTTTGGGAATTACTCAAAATAATGCTTTGCTTCAAAAAGCACTATTTAACTGCGTAAATCTGCTAAATTATGTAATTATATGGGAATATTTTATTTTTTCCCAAACTAGATAAAAAGTTCATCATCAACAAAAATATAAATCGTAAATTGTTATAAATGAGCAGAATTAAAATCCTGAATTTCCAGTTTTTATAAAAAATTGGAAATTTGAATATACTAAAAGCATTTTTTTTAATCTTGAGTCAAAGATATGAAAAAATCTGGAAGTTTATGCAATTTAGTATTAAGTGTAAGTTAGAACGTTAGTAAGTGAAAATCAAAAACACTGCCCCAAATCAGAGAACAGTGAACAGATTGATAACTGAATAAGTACGGACGAATTGTAATTTGCTCCTACAACTGATAATTGATAACTGATAGAGTGCAGGTAGTATGCAAAAAGTTCCTGTGTCGTTATGGACGCTATTAGCTGGGATGATAATTTCCCCTATTAGCATCTGGATTGGTCAAAATCATCATCTACTACCGGTACAAGCATCGCAACAAGCGCCTTTGGTAGACGGATTTTTCAATATCATGTTTACCATTGCTGTTGCTTTATTTTTAGTAGTAGAAGGAACGATTCTAATTTTCTTGTTTATGTATCGTCGTCGTCCAGGAGATAATGGTGATGGTACACCTGTAGAAGGTAATTTAGCCTTAGAAATATTTTGGACAGCAGTTCCTACAGTAATTGTGATTGTTTTGGGTATCTACAGTGTAGATATTTATAACAAAATGGGAGGCTTAGAACCAGGAAGCCATCCTCATGGACAGATGGCTATGGCTGCTACCATGAATGATGGTTCTGAGGCTGTAACTCCTGGGATTGGTATTGGTGGAAGTCCCCAAACTCAAGGTAAACCAGCGGATTTGGTAGTTAATGTGAAGGGGATTCAGTTTGCTTGGTTATTTAACTATCCCCAAACTGGTATTGCTGCTGGTGAGTTACACGTTCCTGTTGGTGCTGATGTGCAGTTGAATCTATCAGCAGATGATGTAATTCATTCGTTCTGGGTTCCGCAATTTCGTCTCAAACAAGATGCACTTCCTGGTATCCCTACAGAATTACGTTTTGTCGCTACAAAACCAGGTACATATCCGATAGTTTGTGCAGAATTGTGTGGTGGTTATCACGGTTCCATGCGATCGCAAGTAATAGTCCACACCCAAGAAGATTTTGATAGCTGGTTGACAGAAAACCAGATTGCTCAACAGCAAGGACAACCTCAAGTTGTGGCTGTAAATCCAGCTAATTTATCGACACCTGAATTTCTGGCACCTTATGTCAATGATATGGGTGTAAATGCAGCAACTCTGACTCAAATTACAAAATAGCAGCGTTCAGTTGACTACTGAACAAATTCGCACTCATAGCTTATGACACAGTTAGAATTTCCACCAAATACGCCACACACCTCACACCCTACAGCGTGGAAATGGCGAGATTATTTCACTTTTAATATTGATCACAAGGTGATTGGGATTCAATATTTGGTGACAGCGTTTGGATTTTATCTCATCGGTGGGTTGATGGCGATCGCACTCCGCACCGAGTTAGCCACCGCAGATTCCGATTTTCTTGATCCTAATCTGTACAACGCCTTCATGACCAATCATGGGACGATCATGATCTTCCTATGGATTGTCCCCAGTGCAATTGGAGGATTTGGTAACTATCTAGTCCCGTTGATGGTGGGTGCTAGAGATATGGCGTTTCCCAAATTAAATGCGATCGCATTTTGGTTAAACCCACCAGCTGGTTTACTGTTATTACTCAGTTTCATTTTTGGTGGTTCCCAATCAGGTTGGACAGCTTACCCACCTTTAAGCTTAGTTACCGCACCTATCGCCCAAACCATGTGGATTTTAGCGATTGTGTTAGTGGGAACTTCCTCAATTTTGGGTTCACTCAACTTTGTCATCACCATCTTGTTCATGAAAGTCCCCAGCATGAAATGGGATCAAGTTCCTCTATTTTGCTGGGCAATTTTAGCAACTTCCGTCCTCGCACTTGTATCTACACCAGTATTAGCAGCAGGTTTAATTCTGTTGTTGTTTGACATCAACTTTGGTACTTCCTTCTTTAAACCAGATGCAGGTGGTAACGTCGTTATTTATCAGCATTTGTTCTGGTTTTATTCCCACCCGGCGGTTTATTTAATGATTCTGCCGATTTTTGGGATTATGTCAGAAGTAATTCCCACCCATGCACGGAAACCGATTTTTGGTTATAAAGCGATCGCATTTTCCACAGTTGCTATTTGCGTCGTCGGTTTATTCGTCTGGGTTCACCATATGTTCACCAGTGGCACACCCGGATGGATGCGGATGTTCTTCACCATTTCCACCCTCATAGTTGCAGTTCCCACCGGTGTCAAAATCTTCGGATGGGTCGCAACCCTTTGGGGTGGCAAGATTCGCTTCACCAGCGCCATGCTATTTGCGATCGGCTTACTTTCTATGTTCGTCATGGGTGGTTTAAGCGGCGTAACAATGGGAACAGCCCCCTTTGATGTTCACGTCCACGACACCTATTATGTAGTCGCACATTTCCACTACGTTCTCTTTGGTGGTTCCGTCTTTGGTATTTACGCAGGTATATATCACTGGTTCCCCAAAATGACCGGCAGAATGATGAACGAAACCTGGGGAAGAGTTCACTTTGTCCTCACTTTAATCGGTACTAACTTGACATTCCTACCCATGCACAAACTGGGTTTACAAGGAATGCCACGCCGAGTTGCCATGTATGATCCCCAATTTGTGAGCTTAAACCAGCTTTGTACCATTGGCGCATTCATTTTGGGTATTTCTGTGATTCCCTTCGCTTACAACGCCATTACTAGTTGGAGAAAAGGAGAACTCGCAGGTGATAATCCCTGGGAAAGTTTGACTTTAGAATGGACAACCAGTTCTCCACCAATTATTGAAAACTGGGAAGTTTTACCTGTTGTTACTCATGGTCCTTATGATTACGGTCACGATCATGATGATGCATCAGTGACAGAAGCTGTCAGTTAAAACGCAGAGGTATGCGGAGGTTAGCGCGGAGGTACGCGGAGTTTTTTCAAATTCTTTCTACCTTTGCGCGATCGCGTGAGACAGATGAGAATTTACTAGGAAAATAGCATGACTGCAATTACAACCAGTGAACATCATGAAGGTGGACACGAAGAACATCAAGATTTACGAGTTTGGGGACTATTGACTTTTCTGGTTTCCGAATCTTTGATGTTCGGTGGATTTTTTGCCACCTATTTGTTCTTTCGAGGTACTACCGCAGTTTGGCCACCAGAAGGAACAGAAGTAGAATTATTTATCCCTACAATTAACACTATCATTCTTATTTCTAGTAGTTTTGTCATTCACTTTGGTGACATGGCAATTAAAAGAAATAGTGTTGGTTGGATGCGGTTTTGGTATTTCATTACCGCAATTATGGGGGCTGTATTCCTAGCCGGTCAGGTTTATGAATACATGAATTTGGGATATGGTCTGACCACCAATATTTTCGCCAATTGCTTTTATCTCATGACCGGTTTCCACGGTTTACACGTCTTTATCGGACTGTTGTTAATCTTGGGTGTATTATGGCGTTCTTTGCGTCGTGGTCATTATTCTGATACCAAACACACAGGCATCGAAATGGCAGAAATTTACTGGCACTTCGTTGATATCATTTGGATTGTTCTCTTCACTTTGGTTTATCTGCTCAACGCATTTTAATTTGGTAATGGGTAATGGGTAATGGGTAATGGGTAATGGGTAATTATACACCTTTTACCTTTTACCTGATCATAGATCATTCACAATTCTGAAAACATCATCCAATCACATCCTGTAAATCCTTAAATCCTGGATATCCTGATTCTGACAATTAGCCGTAATTTTGCTAAAATTGTAAGTTTATAAAGGAATTCCTGATTAATCAAAAATCTGTGATGCTTGTAAATTGAGATTATTAAATAGTGGAGAAATAACTAAATCATCACCAGAAAAAATACCAACTTCATTATAAATTTTATCAACTAATTCTAAGACTAATATACTTTTGGTTTGGGGGTCAATAATCCAATATTCAGGAATACCACAATCTTGATACTGTAGACGCTTGGCGATGAAATCTCTATCTCTTTGTAATTCCCCAGGACTAACTACTTCAACTACCAATAAAGGTGGTGACATTGACAGGCGAATCGTGTTACGGTTTGCTAATTGTTGAATATGCTCTTCTTGAATAATAGTTAAATCAGGATAACGATTTCTCGGTTCTCCTCTTACTTCCAATTCCAAACCATGTCCCCGCACTCTATCAATCCCTATTAACAATGCAAAAATGAGAAAAAGACGATTAGCAATTTGCACATTAATTCCTGACTCTGGTGGCATTTCAATTAACTCCCCATTAAACAATTCGTACAAATTATCTGTGCCATCATCATAAGATAAATATTCTTCAAAACTTGCAAATCTATGTTTAGTTTGTACCATGACATTTACTCCATGATTACTTATGGTTTAATTTTAACATTATTTATAAGTATTAAAACATCATTCAATCACATACTGTAAATACTTGAATTCTGGATATCCTGTATCTCTAACTGGAGGCGTAAGCCATTTCTGACAATTAGCCGCAATTTTGCTATAATCACAGTCACTTCAATGTAATCGGTGACAGCATAATGATTACCACTGTTGAGCGTCGTTATAGTTTAGATGAATATCGCGCCATTGAAGAAAAAGCTGAAGGGCGCAACGAATATCATGATGGGGAAATTATACCAATGCCAGGAGGATCACTCAACCACAGCCGTATAGGTGGTAATATTTTTGCATTTCTAAAATTTCTTCTGCGTGATAGTCAGTTTGAGCCAATTAATAGTGATTTGCGGCTATGGATTCCTGAATATAAACGCGGCTTATATCCCGACGTGATGGTTTTTATAGGTGAACCACAGCTAAATGAAAATCGCAATGATGAAGTTCTAAATCCTACCTTAATTATAGAAATATTATCTCCTTCCACAGCAGATTATGACCGCCAAGGCAAGTTTCGGATGTATCGTTCAATTAGCAGTTTTTGCGAATATTTATTAGTTGAACAAGATGAAATCTTTATAGAAAAATATAGTAAACAATCTCAAGGTTGGTTATTAAGTGATTTTAATAATTTAGAAAAATCTATTTCTCTGGAGTCAATTGGGGTTGAATTACCAATAGCAGAAATTTATCGCGGTGTTGTTTTTGAGTAAGCAATGATTGATAATGGGCTATAATAATTTATTGTTACTTTAATTAAGTATAAATAGTAAAACTATATGAAATTAGACTTTGTAGAATATTGTGAAGACAAAGATAAGCCCAGTGAGTGGCGTTTAGATGGTTGCCAATTAGGTAATGTAAACTTGATTGTTGGTAAAAATGCCTCTGGTAAATCAAGAATACTTAGAGCTATCAACCTTGTATCTAATTTGCTATCTGGTGATAGAGGTCTTATACCTGATGGTAGGTTAAGAAAGTGGAAATTAACCTTTGATTCTCATAACAACCATAGCAAAAAAATCTACATATTGAAAATTGAGAATGGTCAGGTAGTTAAAGAGAGTTTTATTAGTGGAGATAAGACTTACCTTGATAGGAAAGAATCAGGTATTGGGAAAGTTTGGGCTGAAAAATTGAAGGAAGATATTGACTTTCAGACTCCCATTGATGGAGTGGCTATTTTCAAAAGAAGAGATTCTATCCAGCATCCTGTTTTTGAGGAGATTTACAATTGGGCAAGCTCATTTAGGTATTATGAATTCGGGACAGATTTAGGAAAAAGTCGTCTTGCATTCGCTAACTCTATTAGAAAAAAAATAGACTTAAAAGATACAGAAAAAGTAGTTGATATATTCAATTCAGGACAAGAAGAATTTGGACATAATTTCATTGAAGCAATAAAATCGGATATGTTAACGGTGGGTTACAACATATCTGGAATAGAAGCCAAAACACCAGCATCTGTTTTATTTTCTGATCAAGGGGATGAAATGCCCCTAAAACTACAATGTCTTTATGTTCAAGAAAGTGATTTAAAAGTTAAAACTGAACAAGGATTGATCTCTCAAGGTATGTTCAGAGCGTTATCTTTAATTATTCAAGTAAATTACTCGCTTTTAGCCGGAAAGCCCAGTTGTATCTTGATAGATGACATTGGGGAAGGACTCGATTTTGAAAGAGCATCAGCAATGATTAAGTTGCTTATTAGTAAAGCTGAAAGCGGATTAGTTCAGCTAATTATGACAACCAATGATCGCTTTATTATGAATGGTGTTCCTTTGAAATATTGGTCAGTTATTGAAAGGAAACCTGGATTGGCCAAACTTCATAACATACATAATTCAAAACAAATATTTGACGATTTCAAATTCACCGGATTAAACAATTTTGACTTTTTTGCAACTCAATTCTATATAGAGGGGTTTGGTAATGAGGAGAATATAGAACAGTGAAAAAATTAGCTATTTTTGTAGAGGGGCTAACAGAACAAATTTTTGTAGAGAAATTACTTAAGGAGATTGCAGGTATAATTAATATTTCCATAGAGATTCAATCTAAGGAAGGAAGAAATTTTGCCACCTTAATAATGAAATATCCTGTTACTTGTGCAACAAAATTTTATGTGTTAATTTATAACTCTGGTGGTGAAAATAACGTCGTTTCAGATATGAAAGATCAGTATAACTCTTTAACTGCGTCTGGTTATGAAAGAGTAATAGGATTAAGAGATGTTTATCCAATACCTTTAGCTCAAAAATCTAGGTTACAAAGCGGTTTACGTTCTTCTTTACCAACAGGAACAATTCCTATAAATATAGTCCTTGCTGTTATGGAAATAGAAGCATGGTTCTTAGCAGAATATAATCATTTGCTAAAAATAGACCCGCGTCTTACTCCAGATCAAATTCAAGCAAGTTTTGGATTTAATCCTAAAACTGATGATATGGAACAAAGAGCTAATCCTGCTGATGATATGAAACAGATTTATAACTATGTCGGTAAAGGTTATAACAAGCGTGAGAAACAACTCAATAGACTTGCATCTAATTTAGATTATGAATTTATATATATTAAACTTGTGAATAGTGTTCCTAGCCTTGGAAAATTTATTAAACATATTGACAAATATATGATTTCTCCATAGTTCAATTATATATAAACATTATCATAATTTTAAAAACTACTACTATAAGAAATCATTAAATTTATATACCTGACTACTACTTCAACTGTTAAATAGTAGATGTGGAGAATTCTAAATATTCCACATCAAATGGGATTGATTACCTATTATGCAACCTAACCAAAACAAATACTCATGGTTTGATGTAGCAGAAGATGTCAAAGAATTATTGATATTAGCGGCACAGACTTGGGAAAATACAGAAGAATCTACAAAATATATGCAACAAGCTTTAGCTAAAACAGGAGACAACACAGATGTTTTAGTTGCAGCTTATAGATATTTTTACTACAAAAATAATTATGTTCTCGCACTGACAACAGCAGAGAAAATAACCGCTAAAATTAAAGAAGTCGAGAAGTTTCCTGATAACTGGGAACAACTTCAACCCATCTTAGTTAAACGTCACGAAGAACACCAAATCAGATTGTACTTAAATGCTTATGCTGCTTCTGGTTTGGTATTAGCTAAACTAGGAAAGTTAGATCAAGCTAAGGAAATCAGTGCCAGAGTTAAAGGTATTGATGAAAAAAATGATTTTGGTTCTAGCATTCTTCTGGATATTTTAACCCGTCCACCAGAAGAAGATGATGATTAATTATAGCATTTCCTAGTCCCCTCCCCGCAAGCGAGGAGGGGGTTGGGGGTGGGGTTTTTGTACCTCACTCAACCGAGAAATGCTATATGTAAACCGAGTAAACATTTTACCAATCACCTCTTCCCAATCAAAAATCATGAACAACTGGTTATCCACTTCATCCTCTTATCAATCTCTCACACCTTCTACTAATAATAGTATTCTCCTACCTCCCCTCCCCGCATCTCCTGTGGCTCCTATAACTGTGATGCCTCAAGCTAATCCTCCCATGATTTTCTTACCAAAATATTCATAATTGAGTATATAAATTATGCAAGGTAAGGATTGGTTTATCGCTGGAGATGGACAGCATCAAGCCTGTAAATCAGCGAGAACATGGGATTTATTACGTGACAATTATCGCTTATATCGGTTTCTGACTGAGGTGGAAGACGTTCTCAATCGTGTTGAGGACGAATCAACTTGTCTCCCTGAAATTCGGATGCTGGTAAGGCGATTAATTGTCAATTCTTATTGGGTACAAAGTCAATCTTTACCACCTGACTCAAAAACAGGAGCCTCTGTTTTACTGTTATATGATGAATTAGGGTTTCCTTTAACTGTACAAACAGTAACTTTTGCACCGGGGACAATTTCCAATATTCATAATCATGGAACTTGGGGAGTGGTAGCGTTGCTAAAAGGTGAAGAAAAAAATACATTTTGGCGGCGCAGTTCAAACCCGGAGTTTCCAGATAAAATTGAAACAACTGGAGAAATAAATTTATTCCCAGGTGATATTATTAGTTTTGCTCCTGATACAATTCATCAGGTACAAGCTGTTGGTGAACAACCTACGGTTACATTTAATATCTATGGAGAAACCGACCCCAAAGAGAGATGTGAATTTGATACAATTCACCATATTGCTAAAAAATTTTAAATGTAGTGGCATAAACAGAAATAAATGATTATTGTGATAAATAGATAGCAACTAATAGAAATAGGTAAAAAATCCAGAATATTTACCTATAAAGAAAACCCATCATTTTTGATCTGCGTTTATCTGCGGTTAATTATTTCCTGTCCAGAAATCGACTCAAAACCTTATAGGAGATATATCCATGGCCAGAGTAATTTTCTATGAAAAACCAGGCTGTAAAGGTGGTACAAAGCAAAAAGTTTTGCTGACAGCCGCAGGTCATGAAGTAGTGACATACAGTTTATTAACGGAACCTTGGACAGCAGACAGGTTGCGGTCATTTTTTGGCGATCGCTCTGTAAGCGAATGGTTTAACAAGTCCGCACCTAAAGTAAAATCAGGAGAGGTGATTCCTGAAAGCATTGACGCTGATACTGCTTTGGTTATGATGCTCAGAGATCCTTTATTAATTCGTCGTCCTTTAATTGAAGTAGGAAATAGACGTGAAGTAGGTTTTGATGTCGAGAAAATTGACGCATGGATAGGTTTAAAACCTGTCGATGACTCTTTGAAGGAAATGAGCGAAAAACTGATGCAGCAAAACCTCCAAGGCTGCTCTCACGGTCATGATCACGAACACCATCACGGCAAAGGTAATTGTAAAAATCACGGTCAAGAACAACACCAGCATTAGATATTAAACAGCCTCTCTCCGTTGTGGGGAGAGGTATGGAGAAGGATCAAATAGATCAAATCAATTCTGTCGAAGTCGCATTTACTTATTTCGATAAATATAGAGAAATTCACCTAAATCTGAAAAAATACCCAGTTTGAATGTATATACTCGTAATTAAACACAAATAGATACGAGTATTATGTTGGACTGGTTGCTTATTTGGGGAGTTACTCAAGGTGTTGGGGTGCTGGTTGCTCCGATTTTGCAAGATTTAGCAAAGGAAGGAGCAAAAGACTTTGCTAAAGACTTTTTCAAAGACTCCCTCAAACACGTTCTGCTACGAGAAAAAGATCCTCGTCAGGTAGCAGCAGGTAAAGCAATTAAAGAATTTTTACAACTGGTACAGCAGCAGTTAAAAATCCGTTGTAAACTTCCTGAAAATGAAATTAAACCATATGTTCAAGAAGTCAAAAAATTTATCAGCGATAAATCGGTTAAATCAATATTAGGAAAAGCCTTTGCTGTTGATTGTGATTCCCTTGACGCAACAACTCTTAAAAATATTTGGAATAGTCTACAATTAAAACCTCTACCAAATAATTTTAATTGGGATGCCATCACAAACCAGTATTTAATGAATGTTCAAGAAATTCTCTTTGATTCCAAAGATTTAAGAGATATACTTGACTCACAGAATATTGAAAAAATTGAAAAAAATACTCAAGAAATTGCAGGTATTATCCCGGATTTTGATTTATTGGGATATCAAGAAGCAATCAAAGAAACTTATGGCAATCTTAAATTAGAAAGTTTAGATACAACAGGTTATGCCTATAACGAACTGAAATTATGGCGAATGTTTATCGCTCAAAATGTGCGGGAAGTTCACCAAGTTTTACCACAAATTTACGAACTGCCTAAAGAGCATCTGAATCGACTCCGCGAAAGTAATCAGCTAGAAGTAGAAGTTGCCATACAGGAGTTAGAACGCTACAAACAAAGTTATTTTGAACAACCAAATAAACCAGTTTTAGAGATTGTTGACAATCAGAATTATAAATATATAGTAATTTTAGGTGATCCAGGTTCTGGCAAATCTACATTACTACAATTTTTAGCATTAAATTGGGCAGAATTGCCAATTGATAATATAATTTCTCAACCGATTCCTTTATTGATTGAGTTACGCACTTATATGCGGCGACGGGAAGATAAGGAATGCCATAATTTTATCGAATTTTTTCATAAATGTAGTGGTTCAATTCATCATCTCAATCAACATAAATTGCATGAACAACTTTTAGCTGGTAATGCTTTAGTCATGTTTGATGGTTTAGATGAAGTCTTTGATCCAGGAAAACGAGAAGATGTAATTACAGATATTCATCGCTTTACAAATAAATATCCTCAAGTACGGGTGATTGTGACTTCTCGCGTGATTGGCTACAAAACTCAACGGTTAAGAGATGCTGAGTTTCATCACTTCATGCTTCAAGATTTAGACGCAGAACAAATTCAAGATTTTATCAATCGTTGGCATGAATTAAATTTTAATAATGAAGCTGATAAACTGAGAAAAAAAGAACGTCTCCAAAGAGCAGTTGAAACATCAAAATCTATCAAAGAATTAGCAGGAAATCCACTGTTATTAACAATGATGGCGATTTTAAATCGTAATCAAGAATTACCTAAAGATAGACCGGAACTTTATCATCAAGCATCACGGGTATTGCTGCATCAATGGGATGTAGAACGAGCTTTAATCGAAGATATACGTTTAGACCCCAAAACCATTGATTATAAAGATAAACAGGCAATGTTACGCAAAGTTGCCTACCGTATGCAAGCAAATGAAAAAGGTTTAGCTGGTAATTTAATTAGTGCATCTGATCTAGAAACAATTCTGACTGATTATTTCAAAACCATAGTAGATAAACCCAGAGAAGCTGCGAGAGTGATGATTAATCAATTACGCACTCGCAATTTTATTTTGTGTTTTGTCGGCGCAGATTATTATGCTTTTGTTCATCGGACATTTTTGGAATATTTTTGTGCCTGGGAGTTTGTTTGGCAATTTAAAGAAACACAAGTTTTATCAATTGAGCAATTGAAAACAGAGGTTTTTGGTAAGCATTGGCAAGATGAATCTTGGCATGAATTATTACGCTTAATCACCGGAATGATTGAACCTAAGTTTGCTGGGGATATTATTGATTATTTAATCATGCAGGATGGAGAAGCGGAAGAATTTACTAATGTCTTTTTAGCATCTGAGTTATTTGAACAAGTAAGAAATATTCAATTAATAGTTTCAGTTGGTAATAGACTAATTGAAAGGCTAAAAGGTTTAACGGAATATAATCTTATTTACTATTATGAAAATGGAGAAGAAGCGATAATAGTTAAGAAAATACGCAGGCAAGCGGTTAAAAAAATAGTGACTACTTGGCAAGATGACTCCAATACTCTATCTTGGCTTAAACAAGCTATAACTTTGGGAAATAATAGCGATATACGAAGTGCCGCAGTGCAAGAATTAACGTGTAACTTTAGAAATGACCCTGATATATTACCCATTCTCAAACAAATTGTTACCTCTGATGATCATGAGGATGTGCGAAGTGCCGCAGTACGAGAATTAACGTATAACTTTAAAAATGACCCTGATATATTACCCATTCTCAAACAAATTGCTACCTCTGATGAGAATTGGAATATGCAAATGGTAGCAGTACACGCATTAGCAAATGACTTCCAAGAAAATCCAGATATATTACTATTTCTTAAACAAATTGTCGCCTCTGATAATAATGAGTATGTGCTATATGCAGCAGTAGATGCATTAGCAAATAACTTCCAAGAAAATCCAGATACATTACTATTTCTTAAACAAATTGTCACCTCTGAAAATAATGAGTTTGTGCTATATGCAGCAGTATATGCATTAGTAAATAACTTCCAAGAAAATCCAGATACATTACCATTTCTCAAAAAAATGGCAGCCTCTGATAATCATTGGATTGTGCGATATACAGCAGTACACGCATTAGCAAATAATTTCCAAGAAAATCCAGATACATTACCATTTCTCAAAAAAATAGCAGCCTCTGATGATAATTGGACTGTCCAAAGTGCAGCAGTGCAAGGATTAGCAAATAATTTCAAAGAAGACCCCAATACTTTATCCATTCTCAAACAACTCGCTACTTCTGATGATAATTTGACTGTGCGAAGTGCAGCAGTGCAAGGATTAGCAAATAATTTTAAAGAAGACCCCAATACTTTATCCATTCTCAAACAACTCGCTACTTCTGATGATGATGAAGATGTGCGAAGTGCAGCAGTGAAAGGATTAGCAAATAATTTCAAAGAAGACCCCAATACCTTATACATTCTCAAACAACTCGCTACTTCTGATGATAATTTGACTGTGCGAAGTGCAGCAGCGCAAGGATTAGCAAATAATTTCAAAGAAGACCCCAATACTTTATCCATTCTCAAACAACTCGCTACTTCTGATGATGATGAAGATGTGCGATATACAGCAATACGAGGATTAGCCAAATACTTTAAAACTAACCCTGAGTTGTTCGAGTTGTTCTACAATTGCGCTATGAATGATCCCTTTGAACGTAAAGATGAAAAGGAATATAATCCTCGAATGGTTGCACTGAAAATAATCATCAAGCAATATCCTAACCATCCCCAAACTATATTGCTATTGCACGACAAAGCAGAGAATGACACAGATGAGCAAGTGCGGAAATTGGCAAAAAAAGAATTAGCAAAATTAAAATGATAAAATAATAAAAAAAGGATACCGCTATGAATACATCTGTCAAGACAATCAAAGTCTACGACGAAATTGTAAATTTTATTGCTGCTGGTACTACTCCTCAAAGTGTGATTAACTTCCACCTTTCGGAAACAGCACAAAACCGTTTAGAGCATTTAATTGATGGTGCTAAAAATAATCAACTAACCAAAGAAGAAAAGCGCGAGTTAGAGCATTTTCTGACTCTAGAACACATTATGACTTTAGCTAAAGCCAAAGCGTATAAATATATGAACACCGAGGATAAATAAGATGTCTCGTACTTACATTAATGTAGATTTGCGGCGTTTAGTTGTGAACGCGCTGGTAATATTTGTGAATATTGTCTTATTTCAGCAGTAGATAGATCATCCGGTTGTCAAGTTGACCATATAATTAGCGTTAAACACGGTGGTGCAAGTACAGATGATAATCTTTGTTATGCTTGTGTTTTCTGTAATTTGCAAAAAGGTACAGATCTAGGTTCAATTAATTGGCGTAATGGTGAATTAGTGAGATTTTTTAACCCCCGTAGAGACTTCTGGGGTGATCACTTTCAACTTGATGAAGCTGTAATTCAACCATTAACAGATATTGGTGAAGTAACAGCGCGTATTCTCGATTTTAATAACGATGAACGGATTATAGAAAGACTATTATTAATAGAAGTTGGTAAGTATCCACCAACATCAGCAAAAGGAAGAATTAGCAAGTAGATATATCAAAAGCATGGTGCTGTATTTGCCTTCATTGTGGCAGGACTACCAGGAAACCCCTGTTTGAGAATTTCAATGTCAAAACACCAGCCTAGTAATACCAAGCTACCAATAAAATAGCCTCAGATAAAATAGCAAGATATAGCAGACACTAAAGAGGCATAATCAGGAGGAATTTTTATGTCTGTATATCAGGATGTTACTCAGGAACATGAGATTTTAGACGTACAAACTACAGATTGTTGCGTTGTCGGTGGTGGCCCTGCGGGGGCTGTATTGTCTTTGTTACTAGCACGTCAGGGTATTTCGGTGATGCTGCTAGAAGCACATAAAGATTTTGACCGGGATTTTCGTGGTGATACTATTCACCCATCGGTAATGCAGATTATGGAAGAGTTGGGTTTTAGCGATCGCATTTTGCAATTACCTCACACGAAAATGCACCGTCTTAATATCCAAACTTCCCAAGAGACTATAACTTTAGCAGATTTTAGCCACCTCAATACTCGCTACCCTTATATCATGATGCTTCCACAGGTGAAATTTTTGGAATTTATCACCCAAGAGGCACAAAAATATCCCAATTTTCAATTAGTGATGGGTGCAAATGTCCATGAAGTAATTGAAGAAAATGGTGTCATTCAAGGTGTACGTTATCGTGGACAAGGTGGTTGGCATGAAGTCCAAGCTACACTGACAGTAGGTGCAGATGGTCGTCATTCACGCCTCAGACAATTAGCTGATTTTGAATCTATCGAAACTTCACCACCAATGGATGTCCTTTGGTTTCGGCTACCTCGTCACCCAGAAGAATTTGGCGGGGGAATGGGACGCTTTGGTGCTGGTCAGATTGTAGTTATGCTAGATCGGGGTGAAGAATGGCAACTTGGTTATGTCATCCCCAAAGGTGGTTATCAAAAACTGCGTGCTGCTGGTTTGGAAGCGTTAAAAAATTCTATCGTTGAGGTAGTACCAGAATTAAATAATCGCCTGGAACTTTTGCAAGATTGGTCACAAATAGCCTTTCTCTGTGTGGAATCTAGCCGCCTTAAGCGTTGGTATCGTCCAGGATTACTACTTATCGGTGATGCAGCCCATATCATGTCCCCAGTTGGTGGAGTTGGTATAAATTACGCAATTCAAGATGCTGTGGTAACTGCAAATATACTCAGTCAACCACTCAAACAACATCATGTAGAAATCAGCGATTTAGCAAAAGTACAGCAGCATCGAGAGCTACCTACGCGTATCATTCAGGCATTTCAGACATTTATTCAAAAACGAATATTTGCCCCCATCCTCAACGAGAATCAAACCTTTCAGCCGCCTCTTTTGCTACGTTTACCTATCTTACGTGACCTCCCAGCCCGATTAATTGCTTTGGGTATTTTTCCTGTTCATGTACAGATTTAATGTTTTTAATGGTATGATTGTACTACTCAATGCAGAATTAAATGCTCGTTCTAGTCAGGCGCTGTTCGTGAACATCTATAGTCATAGTTGTTTCTCGTTCTCCGCTTGACTTTCTATATCTGAAATTCCCATAGGCTTCTTCACTGACAACAATACAACCAGCACTCAGCCGTTATATGATCAATTTGATTATTCTAAAATTTGATTTATTAGGAGGAATATTATGAACAGTTGTATTTTAATGGCAGAAATTTATGACACTCCCCAATTACGCCACACACCAGACGGGTTGGAAGTGACGGAAATGATCGTTCATGTTCCTGGAGTGCGGCCTGATGATCCTTCACATCCTTTGAAAGTAGTTGGGTGGGGTAATTTAGCAAAAGAAATCCATCAAACATACAAAGAAGGCGATCGCGTTATTATCGAAGGACGCTTAGGAATGAATACCTTTGATCGTCCCGAAGGTTTCAAAGAAAAACGTGCTGAGTTGACAGTCCAAAAAATTCATGGCATTGGCAAAGAGATGAATTCAAGTCCACCAGCAACCACGATGGCGCAACCAGCACAGCGTCCTCCAGAGTCTTATGAATCAACCCGTCCAGCGCCAATTCCAGTTACAACTAATGTCGCTGTCACTCCCCAGGTAACAATCCCCGAACCCACCTATCAACCAGCAAATTTTCAGCCTCCATCCTATCAGCCTGTATCAGCACCAGAACCTGATCCAGATGATATTCCATTTTAAGAGTCAGGAAGCAGCCCTTCGGCTTGTCTTCGACACACTACGTGAACGCTCAGGGCAAGGAGTCAGGAGTCAGGAGTCAGGAGTTAATATATCTCCCTCATCCCCCTGCCTCTACTCCCCGCTGGCTTCACCCCATTCACGAATAGCAGGGAAAACTGATGAGTAATCATCTTCTGGATAAGACATACTCATTGCTGATTGCAAAATTTGTCTTACACCCTCAATACTGCTGAGATTCAAACCAAGGGATTTAGCTTCAGTGATAAATAAATCTATTTCTTTGATCAATTGTTTGGTGGGTAAGTTGGCTTTCGTGTAATTACCATCCAACATCCGTTTCAAGTTTTGATCAAAGGTAGGCGCATAAAGTTTACTATCGCGCAGGATTCGCATAAATAAGTCTATATCAATACCTTGCATCTGCACAAAAGCTAAACTGAGCGCAAAGCTAGTAGTGAGAGAAGCAATTAATTGATTGAGTGCAAGAGTTAGAGATGATGCAGATCCCACAGGGCCTATGTATACAGGATCTGTGCCAAAAATTTGCAGTAACTTGAGATGGCGCTGATATTGTTCTTGTTCGCCACCAACCATGACAATTAATTTACCAGTTTCTGCTTCTGGGATACTACCGAGTACTGGCGCTTCGATATATTCACCACCTGCCGCAACAACTGCATCTCTGATTTCTTGGCTTTCTGGAGGAGTAAGTGTCCCCATTTGGATGACGCTACGCCCTGATAAAGTGTGCCAAGAAGTATCTGTGAGCAAGACATGATAAATAGCTGCGGCATTAGATAGCATGAGAACTATACAATCAGCAGAGCGAATTGCTTGACGTGGTTTGGTCGCAATTTCTGCCCCTGCGGCTTGTAATGGTGCTAATTTTTCTGGGGTGCGGTTATAGGCAATTAGCTCTACATTTGCAGCTAATAACCGTTGAGCCATCGGTAGTCCCATCAATCCAGTTCCCAGAAATGCCACCTTCATGTTTCACTTTCCTTTGGTAAATTGTAGGGTAAACAAGGTAATGGGTAATGGGTAATGGGTAATGGGTAATAGTTTTTCTATTCACCAATCACCTTTTCCCCATATGCCTAACGGCAGGCTACCGCCAACACCAATCACCAAAAATCAGCCACCTGCGGCAAAAGTAGCCATGATGATAACTGAAAGTAAGATGCCGGGAGTAAGTAGTGTTGCTAATACAAGTAGGTCGTGAGCGGTCATAATTATTACTTTTCTCAGGTTTTTAACTTTGAAGTAATCACTGTTATGCTAGTCGAAAAAAGACTGATACAGGATTCTTGAATAGAGTTTTAACCTTTGAATTTTACCTTTCCCTCTACTCTGGTATGGTTAATCCTTGAAGCAATCGCAAAGTTTCTGTTTCTGTTAGCCCCTTGCTTTGTACTAGAACCCCAAAGTTACCCATTCCCGTCGGCTCAATAAGTTGGTGTAATGCCTCCCGGCGGTTGAGCATTTGTGATATTGGTTGTTTTTGATAGGAAAGGGCAGCTATTCTTTCACCTAAACCTAATGCCATCAAAAATAAACCTTGCTGTGTCCAACCAACTTGATTTAAACCGCACCTGTTGCCCCAAGATTCCAAAGCTGTAAAATCAACATGAGCGGTGATATCTTGTCGCCCAACATTGATGTAAGGGTTATCATGATGACGATGATGGTAGTAGCACTGTAGAGTTCCTTGCGATCGCCTGGGGTTATAGTAACGGTTGGCAGGATAGCCATAATCAATAGTTAGCACATACCCTCGCTGCAAGCAGTCTGCCACTATACTCAACCAATCAAGAGCAGCTAAATTAATTTCACTCCGATAGCCATCTGCATAAATATTGGGATTTAACTCAATCCCCACCAAATCAAAATATGCTGCTAACTGCGGTGTAGATAATTCCCCTAAAACCTCAATAAATTTAGGAAAAACAGGCGTATTCTCCCCATCATCCTCAACAGTTACATAAATTTCCCGCAATTCCCCCGCTTCTATAGTGAACTGATGCACGGGAAAGGCATCGATTAATTCATTAGAAAAAAAGCAGCCTGTAATGGAGTTAGCAGCTATTTCTTCTAAATTGAACCATTGCACAGAGAACTCCTGTAACCTTTGCTGCTGTTCTTGCCTTAAACTTGGCGACTTTTCCACAATGATGTATTTCAGCGCCGCAAACAAATCTGGATAGTTTAATAGTATGTAATTCAGAATATGGGATGCTAAAACACCTTTACCTGCTCCCATTTCTACCAAATGAAAAGGCATCGGTTGCCCTAAAATCTCCCACATTTGGCAAAACTGCACAGCCAGTAATTCGCCAAAATCACTCCCTAAACTAGAAGAGGTGAAAAAATCACCACCCCGAAACCCAATTTTGACGGCATCGCTGGCATAGTAGCCATATTCTGGGTGATATAGCGCCATGTCCATGTATTCTGCAAAGGTAATTCGTTGTTGGGGACTAGTTTTAATGCGTTTAGCTATAGCTGTACACAGTGCGGGATGAGAATCCATAGAATTTTTACTGTGAGATTGGGTGTAAAAAGTTAAGAGTCGATATTCATAATTAGACGCTTCTTACCATCAAGTAGGCAGCTAACAGTCATATCGCCCATGACATTTATAGCAGTGCGACAGCGATCTAAAAACCAATCAACTGTCACCAGCAAGGCTATATATTCAGTAGGCAGACCAACAGAAGTAAATACAAGAGTCATTGTCACTAAACCAGCTTCTGGTATACCCGCTGCACCAACGGAAGCAAAAATAGCTGTGACGACAACTATCAACTGCTGTGGTAGAGAAAGATGTAAACCCAATACTTGAGCAATAAATAATGCTGACATTGCTTCATAGAGGGCAGTTCCATCATTATTAAAGTTACTGCCAACTAGCGCCCCTAGAGAAGCTGAAGATTCCCGTAAACCAATTTTGTGTAGCAACGCCTCAAAAGTGATTGGTGTGGTTGCTGTTGAGGAAGCAGTCGAAAAGGCTGTTAACAAAGCTTCTGAACCCCCAGCTAAGAAATTTTTAGGAGTTACCCAAGAACCAAATTTCACCCGCAGTAAGTAATAAGAGGCTTGCAAACTCAAAGCCAATAGCACGGCAATAATGAATGCACCCAGAGATTTAAACGGCGCAAATCCTTGGAGAGCAACGGTTTTGGCAACTATACCAAAGACCGCTAATGGCACTAAAGCAATAATCCAGTGCAGAATGCGGATCACAGCCTCAAATAATATTGTAATTACTCCCTCTATTGCTTGGTAATATGTTTTGCCTTCCTCTATTTGCTGTGCTTTCAAGGCACGTATAACTATACCAAAAGCTAAAGAAATAAAAATTAGTTGAATGACATTGTTCTCAACCAGTGGTTTAAGAATAGAATCTGGGATAATGTCCTGAACTAATCCCCAAGGATCAAGGGTTTTCCCAGCTGCTTCTGTACCAGATGGAGGAGAAATGCGACCCCATGAACCTGGTTGCAGAATGTTAGCGACTAGAAGACCAATGACAATAGCGACAGTTGTATTGGTCAGTAACAGCACTGTCAGACGACGACCGGATCTACCTGGGATATCAGCAGTGAGAAAGGCATGGAGTACGGCTAACATAATTAGTGGTGTTGCTAAAGCCCGCAGTGCCTTGAGTATTAAGTTACAGGGAATTGCTAAGTTACTGATGAGGGCAGTATTAGTTACTGCTTGAGTACTTAGTAAATTTCCTATAAGTATTGCCAAGATAATTGCAAGAGCAATCTGCAATGCTAATGGAATGCGCTTCCACGCAGAAAGGTGTTTTTTCTGTACTATTTGACCCATGCTTGGTTGCCCGCAAATAAAGTTTTTGGATTTGACAAACGTGTTTTTACGCACTTCTCCATTTATTTCTCTGTTCAAATCCCAGAATTTATCTGATGGTTTACAAATGTTTACTATCAACCCCAACCTTTAATTTTTTATTTACATGGGTTGTCAGTACTGAGGCAGAATTTCTTACACATTTTTGAAACGCATGAAATCGCTGTATTTCTCCACTGTTGCCTATTCCCTTGCTCAATTATGCAATTTATTTTGCACGATTACTTGCATGGCTTGCAGCATTGATTTCATTGCAAATTTACTAGGGTATGGTGTATCATTTGATGGCGAAGTTAGTAAAAAGCATTTGTCTAAATTGTAATCAACTCATCAAAGATACAAATAAATATACTTACCCAAGCAAAAACTGACTAATTTTATGTTATTTAACTCTTCAATATTTATTTTCTTATTTCTGCCTATCACACTCTTGATTTTTGCAGGTTTCAGTAGACTAAAATGGCATACAATTTCCAAGGCTTGGTTAGTCCTAACATCATTAGTATTTTATGGATATTGGAATGTAGCCTACTTAAAACTGATTATTCTTTCCATGCTTTTTAATTATGCAATAGGTATTTTAATAGGTAGGCAACATCAGACTAATCCAGAAATTTCAGGACAATCATGGAAATCTCCAGCATTGCTGTTATTAGGTATATCTGTAAACTTATTAGGATTAGGATACTACAAATATTCAAACTTTATTCTTGACAATATAAATGCTTTAATGGGAACAGAGTTTAGTTTAGGAAATATATTACTGCCCTTAGCTATATCATTCTTTACTTTCCAGCAAATTGCATATTTAGTTGACTCATATCGTGGTAATACACAAAATTATAATTTATTAGATTATTCATTATTTGTTATATTCTTTCCTCAACTAATTGCTGGACCTATTGTTCATCATGGTGATATTGTTCCTCAGTTTACCGAGAAAAAAGTTGATAAATTTAATTGGGAGAATATGTCGATTGGGATAACAATTTTTGCATTAGGTTTATTTAAAAAAGTCATTTTCGCAGATACTATATCAGCTTATTCAACACCAGTATTTAATGCTGCTGAAGTTGGAACTATACTTTCATTTTATGAAGCTTGGTGTGGATTATTAGCTTATACATTGCAATTATACTTTGATTTTTCTGGATATTCTGATATGGCAATTGGTATTTCTAGAATGTTTGGAATTATCTTGCCTATTAACTTTAATTCTCCATATAAAGCCGATAGTATTATTGATTTTTGGAGACGTTGGCATATTACTTTATCTAACTTTCTGAGAGATTATCTCTATATCCCTCTAGGTGGAAATCGTAAGGGAAACTTGAGAAGATATCTTAACCTCATGATGACAATGTTGCTGGGAGGTTTATGGCATGGTGCGAACTGGACGTTTGTCATCTGGGGAGGTCTACATGGATTTTATCTAGTCATTAATAATATCTACATTTCGAGTACAAAATCATTGGTGACACGAGAAAATCAACAAGATAATATAGTATCTAAATTATTTAATCGCAGCATTACTTTTTTAGCTGTAATTGTTTCCTGGATATTTTTCCGTTCAGAGTCCATAAATGGATCAATGAGTATTGTGAAATCAATGTTAGGATTAAATGGTATTTCTCTAAAACTTTCATTTAGCAATATATCTCCTAATAATTTGATAGATTTATCTGGAATTATCTGGTTAATATTATTACTAATAATAGTCTGGTTTAGTCCCAACACTCAGCAAATCATGTCAAAATATAAACCTACTTTAAATATGGATAAATTTCCTCAAAATATTAGTTCCATATTATCATGGCAACCTAATTTATTGTGGGCTATTAACTTAGGATTAATATTGTTTATGTCTCTATCAAAAGTTTTAGAAGCTAATCAATCTGAGTTTTTGTATTTTCAATTTTAATAGTTTTTATGTATCAACCAAAATTCAAATCATACATCTTGATTTTATTTTCTTGTTTATTGCTAGGTTTATCTATTCACATAGTCGCTGGGTTTTATTTAATTGGTAGAAATATTGTTGATGCAGAAAATTGGATTGCAGTTGCACAGAAGCATAAAAAGAATAAGGCTTTATCAATTTCTGAGCAGAAACTAATTATAGTGAGTGGTAGTAATTCACTTTTTGGTATCAGTGCTGAAAAAATTTCTCAATCAACAGGAATACCTACTGTAAATTTAGCAATTCATGCAGGACTAGGGGTTGAATATATTCTCAATGATGTAAAAAAAATCCTTAATAAAGGAGATATTGTCTTATTACCTTTGGAATATAATTTTTATGTGGATAAAAAACAAATAACAAGAATGTATCTTAAACACATTCTATCAAATGATACTGAATATTTCTGGAATAATCTCAATCATTTTCAACAAATCCAACATTTACTACAATTATCAAATTCAGATATATTCAACAGTTTTTTAAGTAAAAATAGTAAGCAAGAAATTTGGGCTAATTTAAAAACTAGGGCATCACAGAAAAAGTGTTACTCAGGATTTCTATTGAATGATTATGGAGATGAATTATGTAATGTTAATGTCAAACCATTAAAAGAATTGAGTAATAAATTTGACTTACCTACAGATGATAAATATCAAATTGATCAAACGGGAAGTGTGAGAAATTTTATTAATTGGTGTAAAGATAGACAAATTAAGGTATTACCCTTGTATCCAGTTATGCTAGAAGATGATAAATTTTATCAATCAAAATATAGATTATTTTTCCAAAAAATTCAAGATTTTTATGAGAAAAATGGAGTTTCTATACTAGGAGATCCATATCAAGCTGCCTTATCACATCATCTCATGTTTAATACTACTTATCATCCTAATGATGAAGGTAGAGATGTCAGAACTCAACAAGTTTTATCCCTGATTAAGCCTTATATTGAGAAATCCAAGTAAACTAGCCACACTGACTTGGAGTACCAAGTACAGTGATGGTACAAGAGACTTCCAAATAAAAAAACACTCAACCACCTAACGTAAAAAATCTCTCAAACTCTTATTCCTCTGTGTCCTCTGCGCCTCTGCGGTATGGCTAACGCCACGCTCCGCGAACGTTAATCTGGATAATTTATTTCTTGGAAGTCCCCAAGCTCTCGGATTTATCCGTGAAATCAATCCAAAATCTAAAGTCTAAAATCCAAAATTGCCTGACAGTTAAAGTTTAAAATTCCATTGAAGTTTTCACCCAATCAATTCTTTGTCGGCTATTCCCTAATTTAAATTTCGTAATACCAAATATCCTCTTGTCGCACGATAATTCGATGCAGAGAAAGTCTATCAATCAATCCCTCTTGTTCCAATTGTCCTAGTATACGAGTGATAGTCACGCGAGTAGAACTGATTAGTGCTGCTAAATCTTCATGGGTTAGACGCATATCAATTAAACGCCCTTGTTCTACTTGTGAGCCAAATTTTTTTGATAACCACGCTAATAGTTGAATCAGCATAGCCTCTACTTTTTTATGGCTACGAATCACCATTAATTCTTCCGCTTGTTGGATGTGGTAAAGCAAAATTGGTGTAAGTTGATGCCAATCATCCACAGGTAAAGCAGTCGCTTCTACAGTGGTTAAACATTCCATCCGATAGGGCTTCATGGTCGATAGAAGTTCACCAATTACATCTCCTGGCCCCCATAATCCCAACGCTACTGTTGTACCGTCTTCTAGATAAGTGTATGTCATCACAAAGCCGCTTTCTATTTGCCACAGAGCATTTTTTTGAATCGGCAATAGCGATCGCCTGATGAAATGCTTTTGAGTATTGTTAGTAGATGATTGAGTAAGACCTGTGTATAATGACATCAGCGTGTATATTACTAATTTCCGATGTACTAACCGTAGTATACATGATTCTCGATCTAAAAGCATTGCTCTTGCCAGATAAATTGGGATAATTCCCACGAAATATTAAGCAATTTTGAGAATCTTGTACATAATCACCCCAAATCCGATAGAGTTATGGTATTTTACTAATTGTAAGTGTGGCACTATCACATCTGACACCTAAAAGCAAAATAATTTCGGTCAAAAACCGATAACCCTATCAATGTACAGTAGTATTCTGAACACAGATTTGAATAGTCAAAACTACGCTCTTCTGGATCTTTCTGCGAAAGTGGAATACGCGCTCCTAGCACTGTTAGAACTGGCCAGCCATCACGATAAAAAAGTTCCTTTGACTATGAACGAGATTGCGGCCAAGCAACCCATACCGGAACGCTATCTCGAACAAATTCTCACTCAACTGCGGCGTGCGGGTTTGGTACAGAGTCAACGTGGCTCCAAAGGAGGTTTTTTGTTAATGCGTGAGCCTTGGCAAATTACTTTGCTAGAAATTGTCACCTTGGTAGAAGGTGAACGGAAAGAGAAAGAAAGTCCTGAGACTCCGACGATAGAAAAAACTTTGGTTCTAGAAATCTGGGAGCAAGCTAACGCGGCTTCAATTGAGGTTTTGCGTAGCTATACACTCCAAGATTTACGCCAGGAAACAGAGACTCGCGCCCAAAATAATCCCATGTATTACATTTAGTCATCAAGAGGTAAGGCCATGCGTATAGCGAAAAATATCACTGAGTTAGTGGGTAAAACGCCCTTAGTACAATTAAACAAGATTCCCCAAAGTTCAGGAGCATTGGCGAGGATTGTTGTCAAACTAGAAAGTATGAATCCTGCGGCTTCTGTTAAAGACAGAATTGGCGTGAGCATGATTCAAGCCGCAGAAGAACAAGGCTTAATTATTCCTGGTAAAACTACTTTAGTTGAACCAACTTCTGGAAATACAGGAATTGCTTTAGCGATGGTTGCAGCCGCTAAAGGCTACCGTCTGATTTTAACGATGCCAGATACAATGAGCCAAGAACGGCGATTAATGCTCAAGGCGTATGGGGCGAAATTAGAGTTAACACCAGGGGTAGAGGGAATGCGGGGAGCGATCGCACGAGCTACAGAAATCGTCGCCATCACCCCCAATTCCTATATGTTGCAACAATTCAGCAATCCGGCCAACCCAGAAATTCACGCTCGTACCACCGCCGAAGAAATTTGGGATGATACAGATGGAGAAGTTGACATCCTCGTGTCAGGAGTAGGAACTGGAGGAACAATTACGGGTGTATCCGAAGTAATCAAACAACGCAAACCCAGCTTTCAAGCAGTAGCAGTTGAACCCTCAACCAGTCCAGTATTAGCAGGAGGAAAAGCAGGCCCACACAAGATTCAGGGGATAGGCCCTGGTTTTGTTCCCGCTATCTATCGAACAGAACTCGTTGATGAAATTATTCAAGTCTCAGATGATCAAGCGATTATCTACAGTCGTCGGTTAGCAAAAGAAGAAGGACTGCTATCAGGAATTTCTGCTGGTGCGGCTTTATATGCAGCACTGGAACTGGCCAAGCGTCCAGAAAATGCCAATAAATTGATAGTTATGGTGCAGCCTAGCTTTGGTGAACGCTACCTCAGCACTTCATTATTTAAAGATGCTGATGAGAATGAATGGTTAATTAAGGTTTGAAACTTTCATCATTAGTGATAGGAACAATTGCTTCCTCATCTCCTGCATTTTGATTACTATCATCTTTTTTCAGCAAAATCAACAAACAAATACAACTACCAAGGAGTTTTAGCGGACTTAAAGCTTTACTTTTCCACACAATCACAGCCCCTAAACCCATCAGCACAAACGGCACAAGATAATTACCATAGTTGGTAACAAAATAAGCTACTTTTTTCTGATGGGTTAATTGATATGCTACATAACACCAAACTCCTAAAAGGAGAAAAAATAAACCGATAATTATTACAAAACTCTCTAATGGAGTGCTAGAAAATAACGGTATATAAATGCTAATATTATCACTACCGTTAGCCACAGTTATCGCTGCCACAGTGTAAATTTGTGGTGTTAAGAAATAATTATTTATTGATGTAGTAGGTGGTGTTATCTCCCCTGGAACATCAGCTAATTGTTCCCTTTCTCTATTCACTAAGCTACTGATACCAATAGCGATAGGAATTAAGCCTAGTAAACCAATCCATGCTGGAGGCAGAATCAGTCCCCCAAAGAAACCAGGTAAACTGAAGATGACGAGAATAGTAAAACCTAAATATTGACCCATAACAATTTGCCAAGGGCGAAAATTCTCATTTACTTGAGAAAAAAACACCAATAAAATCACAATATCATCAATATTAGTAGCGCTAAAGGCAACTACTCCTGTGAGTATTGGAGTAATAATATTGCTCATTTACATATCCCTTGATTTCGCAGATAAAGATTTTACAACCATTTTCAGATCAAGGACTTCTAATTTTTAAAATCTAAAATTTGTAGTGCGTTATGAACGCATCGTTAATACTGGATAAGAATGGTATCGTACTTTTGGCTAACACTCCATAGGTCTAGCTTTATTCACAATAATTCCATATTCTTTAAAAGATTTTAGAGGAATATCAGGAAGATTAATCAGCAGATCATCCCATGTATTGTAAGCTTCTAAAGCTTCTACTACTAGTTCAAGTGGTTCAGCAAAAATGTTTTGAAAGTCGGCTTCTTCGGGAAATTGAATTTTAAAAGCTAATTGCTCTTTTGGGGGAATAAATTGAGCATTAACACCTTGACGATTTCCTCTAGCATCAACACGATACCAACCTATTTCCGGTAAATATATTGCATTGAATCCATGCAAGCTATAAGGTTCACCATTATCATTAATGCTCAATCTCTGATAGCAAAAACCTGATGGAATTCCATTAGCTCTAAGCAGTGCTGCTAATAAATGACTTTTCGCATAGCAATAACCTGTTTTGTATTGAAGTACATCTGAAGCTTTACAGGTAACAGGGTTCATTTGATAGTCGTAGCTATGACGAATTTCATCCCGTACCCATTCAAAACAAGCCTGAGCAGTTTCCTCATAAGTTTGATATTTTGAGCCAATTTTTTGCGCCAGTTCCATAACTAAAGGATGCTGTAAATCAATAATTTCACTAGATTGCAAATATTCTTCCATATGTCAATTTTTTTCAAATCAATAGTATTTAGAATACATAGATTTTGAGCATTTAGTGTAATAGTCAGTTAAAAAATATATTTTTATATGCAATGAAAGAATTAAAATTTGGTATGTTAATAAATTGTAGATTATAAATTTTTACCATGAGTAGGCTTGCTACCGCTTTTACAGAAGGGATAATTGCCTTTGCTGCCACTAATATTGACGATATCATTATTCTGCTACTATTTTTTTCGCAGATAGATAAAAATTTTCGCCGTAGACATATTTTGATAGGTCAATACCTTGGTTTTGCTGCCATTATTCTCCTCAGCTTACCAGGGTTTTTTGGTGGTTTAGTAATCCAGCGAGAATGGATTGGATTACTAGGACTATTACCAATTACTATTGGTATCAAGCAATTAGTAAATCGAGAAGAAGAAAGTACGGAAGTTCAAACAGTCAATACTGAGTTTGCCGAGTCATCACAGTCTAACCGTGCATCTTCTTTTTTGTTGAGTATTCTGCATCCAAACACTTATAAAGTTGCGGCTGTAACACTTGCTAATGGCGGTGATAATATTAGTATTTACATACCCTTATTTGCAGGTCAAGATATTGTCGGTTTAGGCATAATTTTGGCAGTATTTTTTGTCATGCTAGGTATTTGGTATAGTATTGCTTATTTATTAAACCGTCAATCTACTATTGGTAATATTTTAAGTCGCTATGGTAAGGCTATTGTCCCTTTTGTGTTAATTGGTTTGGGTTTATTTATTATGTACGAACGAGGTACTTTTGATTTATTGACTTTTAAGAAAAATTAAAACGCAGAGGTACACAGAGTTTAGCGCAAAGGTACGCGGAGGTAATTATGCTTGTGCAACTAGTTTCCAGCTTACCATCATTAAGATGCTATAGATAATAAATCTTAGTGGACGTTGAGGGGTGATCTCACAAAGTTTTGCACCAATGATAACTCCTGGAACTGAACCTATCCAAATTGGTATTACTAGACTCCAATCAACAGTTCCTAATGTCAGATGTCCAAGGGATGTAAATATTAATAAAATCGCTGCTTGAGTAATATCTGTCCCCACTAATTTACGTGCATCTAAACGAAAAAATGCTATCAGAGTTAAGGCAAACATAGATCCTGATGAAACACTTGTCATACCCACACAAAAACCTAAAATTGCGCCAATTAGTACCGTAAGAAAACGTCCTTGATTAGTTTTTAAATTTAATTTTGGCAGTTCGGGTAAATTGACTTTAGGGAAAAATGTCATCAACAACATTTGTATTAATGCTGTCAATGTAACTATCAGAATCATTACTCCCAGTAACCGCAGCAGGAGGTTATCTAGGTTATGTTCTCCACTTTGTCTGAGTTGGTGTAAAACTCCTACACCCAGCAGAGAACCAGAAACACTACCTATTGCCAGCCATTTAACTACTTCTAAATCAAGAGTTTTCTGTTGCCAGTGTTTGACTCCACCGACTACTTTCATTAATGTGGCAGCAACTACATCTGAACTGATAGCAATAGAAGGCGGTACTTGAAAGACAAAAATCAACATGGGAGTGATCAGAGATGCACCACCTATTCCTGTTAAACCGACGACGATGCCAATAAAGAAGCTGAAAACTGGTAGTAATAAGTAGTCCATATTCCTATTTAGTAGTGGGTTTTAGCTCTGATGTGCAAGAGTTGAGCATGATTATAAATCTGGTGAACAAACTGTCATCACTCCTGAAGGATGAGTTTTTCCCTTAGTGACAATGCAGGCAGTTATTTTTTAATTTATCATAAAATACTAAATCTCGACCGACTTACCGTATTTTAATTCCAAGCTTGTCAAAAGTCTAGTATAAACGTCTGGAAACTTATCTCCTTTTTTGCAATTATCTTGCCAAGGAGAGAAAAAACAGTATCAAGAATATAGAACAATACAAACTACAGTTGTGTGAGATTGTATTGCTCATTAAACTAAATAAGTAGTCAACTAGAAAAATATGATATGGCTGATGGTTTAATATAATTTCTGGCTAATTGATGGTCAAACAACTCCCTGTTTGTTTGCGTCAGAGTATTCAAACAGACATAATATTAATTAGGCTTGTAGTTATGAATAAAGCAAAGATGTTTAAGGATAGACGCAAGTCACCGATTATTTTTCTTAAAAACCTGCTGCTTTCCCATTGGCGTTCTTTGTTGCTAATGTTCATGGGTGTGTATTTACCTTTGCAGGTTGTGGAAATACTAGCGGTGAAGATTTGGCAAAATAAAGGCGGTTTTCCCTGGGATGTGCCAATTTTGATGGCAATCCATTCTACAGCTAATCCGCAACTGGATATTTTTGCAGTAGTGCTGACTAAGTGGGGATCATTCTGGACTGCTTTACCTGTGTTGAGTGCGATCGCTCTCCTATTATTACGCAAACGCAGATGGAGAACTTTTGCTTACTTACTCACTACGGCTTTGGGAACCCTCCTCATCAACCGCACAGCCAAGGAATTTATGCAACGAGTGCGTCCCCAGTTATGGATATCAAAAGCACCTGAATTTGATTATGCCTTTCCCAGTGGTCATGCGATGACAAGTATGACATTGGTAGCAATTTTAGTCATTTTAACTTGGCATCGTCCTTGGCGCTGGCTGGTGCTGACTTTTGGTAGTTTGTACATCTTAGCAATTGCTTGGACGCGTCTTTATCTTGGAGTTCACTTCCCCAGCGATATTCTCGCCGGTTGGATGGTTGCGTTAGCTTGGGCTATTGGTGTCAGTCTAATTATCAAGCCGAATTTGCATAGAGTCACTACTATCAATAGCAGCATACAAACTGAAACTACTCTACTTCCTGAAGAAAAACAATTAAGCAATTCAAAATTAAAATGAGACTGCCCAGATCCCTTACTTCTTGAAAAAGTAGGGGATCTAGTATCAATTCTATATGCTTTCTGTTCCCTGTTGCCTTTTTAAGCCTTTTTAGTAGGTGCGTTAGTAACTCTTGCATCTACAATTGCTTGGGAAACATTAGGAATAAACCAGTTAATCTCACCAGGTTTAAGAATTTGTGTCCCCGCTTGATTAAACTCAATTGCACCTGTATCTGGGTTTGACTTCAATACTAATTTAGTGCCATTAGGAACTTTAATGACAACACCACCAGTTAATTCTTGGTTTTGTCCATCTGAACCTAAAGCTACAGCTTGAGCATCTGCGGGTAGATATATTCCTTTGCAATTCCATCTGTCTTTTGTCGTTTGAATATCACCTAAAAAATATAATGCTGCTCCATTGGAGTAATCATCTTCTTCCAAATTTGGTTCTGGTCCATATATAGCTAGAGTCTTTCCTGTTTGATTACTACATTGTCCCCAATCAATACCTGACTCAAAGGCGATTTTTTGAAACTCTAATTCACTTATTTTTTGGTCAATTTGCTCTGGTGTATAGCCTTCAGATGGAGTTTGTGTAGCTTTGGCAGTTTCTAACTGATGCAGTTGTTGAGTTAGTGCTATGTAATCAGGATTTTTATTATATCGTGGCGGATCTGCTAATGCAGATTCAGAAAATAATAGACTGATACAGCATATTGCAATCATCAATATGTATTTCAAACTTTTCATGGCGGTAATTCCTGGCTTAATAATAAGCTTATCCCTGTGAGCAGAAGTAGAAAACAATTTGAAAGAATGTCAAAAATACATTTTCTGACCAAAATAAAACTACAAAGTCATAATTATTTCTACTCACCAAACAATGAGCAATTTCAAATTACCATCATTAATTCAGATTTGCAACAATATCATTTTTATTGTTGTAATACCCAGTATTTTAGTTAATTTATGTATTTACTTAGTCAATATTTCCAGCCTTTTTAATGGTTTTAGTCATATATCTATCTAAAATCCTCATAATGACGTAGTGTATTTTTTTAGACTATTGATAATTATTTTCTAAATATTTTTTTATACAAATCAATTTGCACAAACTCCGATGAACTTTTGAGGATTTATCAATGATCAATAAATTTCCTAAAAAGTAATACTAAACACTTGCATAATAGAAATACATCAGGTACTATTTGATTTGTTCAATAAAATACAACTAATGATAGTAACTGTAATTAATAGATATGGGGGTTATCTATGAATAACAGTTGCAGCTTATTATTAGAGAGAATTTTGCAAACAAATTACAAATAATTGAACCGACGAGCCTAGAATGTATCACTAAAATTATCCATAGCTTAATAGAGATGCAGAATTTATGGCTGTCTAATAGGCTTGACAGCATTCACAACAAAAGGAAGATTTTACATTTCTATTTAGCTACAGTTATTGATCAGACAGACATCAAAATCTCCCCATCGTCGATCTATATATGCGCCATTTAAAATTAGAGAAACATGAAAGTGAGTAAAGAAATATCTTCCCATCAAAGTATTCATGGATTACGGTCAAATTGCCTTTCTTTTTCGGAAGTATTAGCGCAATCATTTGCTGTAATTGCACCCACAACTATTCCAGCATCTAATATTGGCTTGATTGTGGCACTTTCAGGAAATGGTACTTGGCTAAGTTTTGTGATTGGCTTGATGGGGCTATTGTTAGTGAGCATTAACATTAACCAATTTGCTAGTCGTTCCGCGTCTCCTGGCTCCCTCTATTCCTATATCACCCAAGGTTTAGGAGCAACCGCAGGCGTAATTTGTGGCTGGAGTTTAGTGCTGGCTTATTTATTTACGGGAATGTCCGTTCTGTGCGGATTTGCTAATTTTAGTGGAATGCTGATTGGTCATTTAGGTATTCATCCTTCTAGCATTACACTTTTAGCTATTGGTGCAGGTATTTCCTGGTATGCAGCTTATAAAGATATCCAACTTTCGGCTGTAGCTATGCTTTGGCTAGAAGGTGCTTCCTTAGTTTTGATAGCAATCTTGTGCATCATTATTTGGGCGCACAAAGGTTTTGCTTTGGATATGTCCCAATTAACTCTTTCTGGTGTCACTCCTGGTAGTGTAGCCACAGGACTTGTATTAGTAATGTTTGGTTTTTCTGGCTTTGAAAGTGCAACTAGCTTGGGTGATGAAGCCAAAAAGCCATTACGCACCATACCCAGGGCTGTGATGGGTAGTGTCATCCTTGCAGGATTATTTTTCATTTCCACAACCTATATAGAAATTCTTGGTTTTCAAGGTACGGGAATTTCTATTACTGACACCGAAGAACCTTTAGGTTTCCTTTCCCGACAAGCAGGAGTTGGTTTTTTAGGAGAATTAGTGGCTTTAGGAGCGTTGTTTAGTTTCTTCGCTTGCATTCTTGGCAGTATCAATCCTGCGGCGAGAGTAGCTTTTTTGATGGCTCGTCATGGTTTGTTTCATGCCTCTTTAGGTAACGCTCACATAGCTAATAGAACACCTCATGTTGCAGTCACGATTTGTTCACTATTGACATTTTTTATCCCAGCAATGATGTCTTTCTTTGATATCAAACTATTCGATTGCATGGGCTATTTAGGGGCTATTTGTAGTTATGGATTTTTAACTGTCTATATTCTGATTTCCGTAGCGGCTCCAGTCTATCTATACAAAATTAGAAAACTCCGTCCGATAGATGTGGTGTTTGCAGTTTTAGCTGTGGGGTTTATGATGATTCCCGTTTTAGGGAGTGTAGGGATTCCTGGTAGTAGTCTGTTTCCAGTACCGGAAGCTCCTTATAATAACTTTCCTTATTTGTTCTTGTTATATCTTTTTGCTACTTGTGGTTGGTTCTTTATCAAAAAACAGCGTTCTCCTCTTTTAGTAGCAGGAATACGCCAAAGAGTTGAAGATATTCATGCCCGATTCGCGGAAAGAAATAACTATTAAGGGCTGGTAATTGCTAATCGGGAAGAGTCCAATGTCAATTCTCACTCAACCTCTCTTGATCATTCAAAATCTAAAATCTAAAACATACAATCGCTATGAGTACCTTAGTAACTGCAATTAGTACCGGAGCAGCGGCTTTCAGTGCTACCAACATTGATGATTTAGTGATCCTGACTTTATTTTTTTCTCAAGTAGATACTAAATTTCGCCGTTGGGATATTATTATAGGTCAATATCTAGGTTTTACAGCTTTGATTCTGGCTAGTTTGCCTAGTTTTTTTGGCGGATTGATCTTACCACCTCCCTGGATTGGGTTATTTGGTTTAGTACCAATCATGATTGGAATCAAGAGCTTAGTGAATCGAGAAACGGATGAATCAGAGGATGTGGAAACAGAGACAGAAGTCTCAGAGCGATTGCCTCCGGCACTGCACTCTGTGCGATCGCTCTTAGCGAAGTTTTTCAATTTGCAAACTTATAGTGTGGCATCTGTGACATTTGCCAATGGAACGGATAACATTAGTATTTATGTACCGATATTTGCCAGCAGTAATGGGCAAAGTCTATTAGTGATTTTGGGTGTTTTCTTTGTATTGGTAGGAGTGTTGTGTTACGTAGCACATAAATTAACCAATAATCAAGCATTGGCTAACTTATTCACCAAATACGGCAATAGTTTCATGCCCTTCATCTTCATAGGATTGGGTGCTTTTATCTTCCTTGATAGTAATAGTTTTAGTCTCTTCAATCTTATCCATAGATAAATTATTTGCTCTATTTATATCCTGCTGACAAAAACTATCTAGAGATCATAAATATAGATTAAAAAAAGGAGGAACTCAAATTGAGCATACTAGCATTTTCTTTATTAGTTTGGCTGGGATCATTTAGTGCCGGCTTAGTCGGAGCATTAACTGGGTTAGGTGGTGGAGTCGTCATAGTTCCATTACTAACTTCTGTCTTTGGTGTTGATATTCGCTACGCCGTTGGTGCATCATTAGTATCAGTCATTGCTACATCCTTAGGTTCAGCCTCTACATACATTAAAAAAGGCTATGCTAATCTGCGTTTGGGAATGTTTTTAGAAGTAGCCACCACCATAGGCGCTCTCATTGGAGCTTTAATTGCCACTCATGTAACCGTAAAAATACTTTCATTAGTTCTGGCAATTGTGCTAATTTATTCAGCATATTTATCTCAACGACCTAGAGCAGAACAAACAGAAATTGTTGCACCAGACCCTTTTGCAGAATATCTTCAGCTTAATAGTACATACCCCACTGCTGATGGTGTAATACCATACCAAGTTCATGCCTTACCTGCTGGGTTCAGTATTATGTTAGTAGCAGGGGTACTTTCTGGTTTATTAGGAATTGGTTCGGGAGCCTTCAAGGTATTGGCGATGGATCAAGCCATGAGACTCCCTTTTAAAGTTTCTACTACCACTAGTAATTTCATGATTGGCGTAACAGCCGCCGCCTCAGCAGGTGTTTATTTAACACAGGGATACATAGATCCAGGTTTATCTATGCCAGTCATGTTGGGAGTGTTACCAGGTGCTTTTTTGGGAGCCAGAATTTTGATTGGTGCTAAAACCCAAGTTTTGAGAATTATTTTCAGCCTTGTGTTGGTAGTAATGGCATTAAAAATGGTTTATAACAGTCTAATAGGGGGGCTGTAATTATGTATAAATTAAATTCTGGTTTTCGGTGGACTTGCTCAACACAGGTAGAAACAGAAGTTGGCACCTTTACTTTTGAATCAGAAGAACGAGATTCTGATATTAAACAGTTAAAAGAACAGCTTCTCAATCATGCAGCACAAATAAATAGTCATGGTGAAATTGTTAGTAATCAAAAACTGACAAAATCAGCTAGTGAAAAACAATTAGAATATTTACTCAGTAACCTCCTTAAGTATGGAGTTTTAATTGCTAGTTCTGTAGTATTATTCGGGGGTATATTATACTTAATTCATCATGGTTCAGAGCCTGCTGAATATCAAGTATTTCTAGGCACACCATCTGAATTTCGCTCCCCAACAGGTGTAGTAAATGCGGTTTTGGCAGGTAGCCGACGAGGAATTATTCAACTAGGATTGTTACTACTAATTGCTGTCCCTATTTTGCGCGTGATCATTTCTTGCTTAACTTTTCTTTTACAGCGAAATTTTATCTATGTTATCATTACATCATTAGTGCTTGCTAGTCTGACTTACAGCCTAGTTGGAGCATATTACTAATATTTGTCTTTTTACAACTCATATAGTATTGCTAGATGCTGGACATTTTCTCACTTTCTAGTTAAACTACAGTAATTCGATAGAATTAGTGTGCTTTATGAGTAACCTCCAAACAGAAAGTCCAGAAGTCAGTGGCAGTTCCGAAAACGTAACCATCCCTCCAGCGCTGTCAAGCATCAACATTTGGAAGAAACTTAGAGGTGGATTCTTGCTAGTGTTGGGATACTTGCTTTCTCCCCTATGTTGGTGGAATGATTTATTATTCAATCTACCAATTGCCTACTTTTTTGGATATTTATGTAGTTTATTATCACCTAAATTACTTTTCCCCTGTACTATTCTTGGCTACTGGCTATCAAATATCGCAGGCATTCTTTTGATGCAATTTGGTTCAGTAGATATGTTTCAACAAGAAAACAAAGAACGTAATCTAAAAAAAGAGTTATTTAACAGTTTGATTTCTTCAACTGTGTATACCTTGGTGATTATACTTTTGATACAATTGAAAATTATTGATACTCCCGTTTTATTTACTAATGGATAATTACTAAAATTTCTTCTCCATCATTTCAGAGGATCTTAATTTTCACTGGCTGTAATTAACTCCTGAATATTCCCAATCTTCAGATTATCCTTACCCATAATTAAGGGCAGTTTCCCATGCCATTTTTCTATAGCTTGTCTTGGAAGTAATTCGGGGCATATTTTGAGATTGCCACGTCACTAAAACCCTCCTGAAAAAAGTATTAAAAATATCTATTGATGTGCTAACCACCATGTCAATTTCTATAAATGTTGTTAAAGATGCTGTTATTTTTCTGTCCGGTTTTTCGGGCTTTCATTTGCATAAGTTAGTAGGAAGCCATCTTATAAGCAATGTCTAACCTAAAAAGGGTGAAATCAATAGTTTAGAAATCACGTCTCTGCGGCTAGTAGCGATGAGTAAATTAAAACATATTACTCAGTTTTTAAAATCCGGTTGATCAAGGTGGCATCTATACATAGCGATGTGCTGGCACTTAAAAGAATTGCTACTAATTTGTAATTGCAGTAGTTTCATCATCACAGAAAATTCATGGTTGCAGAAAATCAAAATACAGTAGTGGTTACAGGAGCTTCAACAGGAATTGGTCAGGCCTGTGCTTTGCTTTTAGACCAGTTGGGCTTCTCTGTTTTTGCTGGTGTGCGTCAAGAAGTGGATGCTCAAACACTTAAACAGAAAGGGTCTCAAAGGCTGATGCCGATTTTTTTAGATGTGACTGATGCGGAGTCAATCGCATCTGCGGTTGATACGGTCACAAAAGCAGTGGGTGGTGCTGGGATTTTAGGTTTAGTGAATAATGCCGGAATTGCCGTCCCTGGACCTTTGGAATTATTAGCGATCGCGGAATTTCAACAACAAATGCTGGTTAATGTCACTGGTCAATTAGCTGTAACACAAGCATTCCTCGGTCTATTACGCCAGAGTCGCGGTCGAATTGTCAATATGGGTTCTATTGCTGGTAGAAGTCCGACTCCGTACTTGGGAGCTTACAATGCGTCAAAATTTGCCCTTGTTGCACTCACTGATGTGATGCGGATGGAATTACGACCTTGGGGAATCTCGGTTGCCATTATCGAACCTGGTGCGATCGCTACTCCAATCTGGGAAAAGTCCCTAAGTCAATCGGAAATAGCACAGGAGAATCTACCACAATCGGCACAAAATCTCTATGGTCAGGCCATGAATATTGTCCGTAAGAAAATGCAGATTCTCGCATCTGGGGGAATTTCTGCGGATATTGTCGCTCAGGCTGTTGTCCATGCGCTGACTGCAAAGCAGCCAAAGACACGCTATCTCGTTGGCAAAGATGCCAAAATCGGAGCGATACTGAAGCATATTTTGCCGGATCATCTGCATGATCGGTTAATTTTATACTCAATGGGTTTGTAGATTACTTGGGGCAGATAGGCATCCGTGTGGTCGGGTAGCAATATAGTCCTGCTACCCGATCACGGTAACACCTTAATTATCATCTGTATTTGCTAATGACAGAGGCTAAGAGACTTCCAAATAAAAAAATATCCCGTATTTGTGAGGGCTACCCCCTGAGCGTAGTCGAAGGGGAGCAGGCGGAGGAAAAGTCGTTTTGATTTCACAAATTGGATCATCTTTTTTGTGGAGTTTTCTAATACCTCCTCAATACTGATTTCAGAAATATCCGCTAAATTGACACGAAATTTTATTTATTCAGGGAATTTATAAATAATTCCTTCTTTGTCACTTGTTTCAAAATTAGCATTGAGTTGTTGAGCTTTTTCGTCTAAGTATTGTTTAGCTTCTTCTATAGATATTTGAGCAGCCAAAGCAAATTTTGTGATTGTAATTTCTCCTTCTTGTTGCTGTAATAACCGGAGAAATAGTTGTTCTCTTTCTAACTTAAATAGTTTAATTTTCTGTTGGTGTTGTTGGCGTAAACTCCAGATAATCCATGTTCCTATAACTGTTGACGGTAGGCCAATTACAACTATTGCTGCTAATGCCCCTTCCTTATCTTCATTAGTTTTCTTAGAATCGATTAAGTCTATCGTGCCTAGTAATAGGATAGATATACCAATTACTAAGAATGAACCTGCAAATATTTTTTTTAGTATTTTCATAGATTTTTTTCAGTAAATATCCAATAAATATAGCGTTTCCTCATCACATGAGGTACATCATAGCCCCCTCATCGCTTGCGGTGAACCAGTGCTGTAAGCGGGTTTCCCACCGTAGGCGACTGGTGTAATTGCTTGTCTGGAAAGTTGCGCTCAACAACAATCGCCTATCTATCGGGAGCATCCCAATTTTGCAAAAACATTGCAAATTGTCATTCTGTTCACGAAGTGTGGCGTTAGCCATGCGGAACGGAGTGAAGCGAAGAATCTCGCGAGATGCTTCATTGCGCTTCGCTTCATATGGCTTACGCCACGCTTCGCTATCAGCATGACAGTAAACTTACACATTTGGGATGCTCCCTATCTATCCTCTCATCCTTGCGGGAGAATATCTTGTAAGTCGTCTACAAGCAACCTATTAGCAATACAGCAAAAAAATTTTCCTAGACTATTAAGTTTTCAGTCAGGAACTTACGGCGAATTAGTTAAATTGATGTATGGTGCTAACAGATGTAGGAGCAATGCGGGCATAGCAGTGCAGACTGTGCAGACTATCATTAGGCATATTCTTAGAATTTTAAATATATTCTCACCAAATCCATGTATGCTAAATATTAAAGTTTATCATTATAAATGATGAGAATAAAGCTATGAAAATCGTTCATGGCACTTGGATACCTCACACAGAAACTGACTTTATTCAGTCAGGGTCATTTTATCTGTGGATAGAAACGCCTGTACTAAAAAACAGCCGCAATCATAAACAACAGATTCATCCTGGACATCTAGCTAAGGGTGAATTAATCAACTTCTTAGTCCAGGAATTGGGAATTAAAGAACCATTACCCATATTAAAAGAACGCATATCTACTAAATATTTTGCTTTACCAACTGCCGATCATCAACCTTTGCCTTCACCAGAATTAATTAAATATCTAGAAATAGAAATCCCAGAAGAATATACAGAATTTCAATATTGGCAAGTAGATTGTTATCAAACATTAACTTCTGTTAAAAATAATAAACCTGCAATTAATATTATTAGACTGCTCAATGATATCCATTTTTTAGCAATTAATAACCTCAGTGAAATTCAACTCGGTTCTGATTTATTATTTTGGTATCACTATACACAATCATTTAAACAAATAATTCTTAAAGACCAATATATCCCGGCTCTCAAATATCGCCAATTAGAAACTCCTCCACCCAAAGGTAAAAGTAAAAAACCGATTCCACCTGCATTTGAAATCTACGCTGGATGGTCAATTATTTCTGAGCAGTATGAAGCCAATATTCAAAAATATATTGAATATATGCCCTTGATTTGTGTGGCTGGTTCAACAGTAAAAAATGAAAATATTGAGTTTTTTGATGAAGAAACTCTGTTACGTCACTTTTCTGAATCTATCCTCAATAACATAGTAACTCACACTCCCTCTACTGCTGCCTTTGATAAACAAATTACAGATTCCTTGGTTTACTATTGTTTCTCTCAACAACATAATCCCCGCACAACGAATATAACTTTAGAAGAATACAAACAATGGCAAACATGGAAAAGTAAAATCACTCGTTCCCAATCAGAGTTACCTTTTTATCTCTGTTTTCAATTAAATTCACCTGCTGCTGAAAAAATAGATAACTGGGAAATGCAATTTTTGGTATCTAGTAAAAAAGATCCTTCTCTCAAATTACCTTTAGCAGATTATTGGCTAATGAGTCAAAAATCTAAAACAGGTGTACAGAAGGAGTATGGCAAAGACTTTGAAACTAATTTACTGTTAAATTTAGGATATGCAGCACGAATGTATCCGCAATTATGGCAAGGATTAGAAACAGATACTCCCGTGGGAATGCAATTAACATTAGAAAAGGCATTTGCATTCCTACAAGAAAGTGCTTGGGTGTTAGAAGATGCAGGTTTTAAAGTTACTGTTCCTGCTTGGTATACCCCTGCTGGTCGTCGTCGTGCTAAACTGCGACTCAAAGCTTCCGGTAAAAGTCGTTCTGCAACTAAGGGAGAAAACAAAAGTTATTTTGGTTTAGATTCTTTGGTGCAGTATGAATATGAATTAGCAATTGGTGAACAAGCTGTTACTAAGCAAGAATGGGAGCAATTAATTAATGCTAAAGCTCCTTTGGTGCATTTTCGCGGTCAATGGATGGAATTAGACCGTGATAAAATGCAGCAGTTACTAGAATTTTGGCAGTCTCATGGTGATGAAAAACCAGAGATGTCTGTGTTGGAATTTCTGCAACGTAATGCTGAATCTGGGGAAGATTGGGATATTGAACATGATGAGATTTTGTCAGATATGATGGCGAAACTACAAGATAAAAGTAGTTTAGAGCCAATTTCTGATGAGTTAAATCTGCAAGGTAATCTGCGCGAATATCAAAAGCGTGGTGTGGCTTGGTTAGAATATTTGGAACGTTTGGGTTTAAATGGCTGTTTAGCAGACGATATGGGTTTAGGTAAGTCGGTACAGGTAATTGCTAGACTTGTCCAGGAGAGAGAATCACTTGCTTCCGAGGAGGAGATAGGGAGGTGGGAAGATGAGCGAAATGGGGAAAATAAGGGAAATAAGGGAGAGAAACGCAACAGGGGGGATGGAAAAACAAGATTATCTAACGTACCACCAACTCTGTTAATTGCACCTACTTCCGTGGTTGGTAACTGGCAGAAGGAAATTGCTAAATTTGCTCCTCATCTTCAGAGTATGATACATCATGGGAGCGATCGCTTACAAAACCCTGCTGAGTTCAAAACCGCTTGTCAACAGCATGATGTAATCATTACTTCTTTTACCCTAGCTCGCAAAGATGAAAAGCTACTGCATAGTGTAGAGTGGCAACGAATTGTTTTAGATGAAGCGCAAAATATTAAAAATCCTAAAGCTGCACAAACCAAAGCTATTCTTAAACTTTCAGCTAAACACCGACTGGCTTTAACAGGAACTCCGGTGGAAAACCGTTTGCTAGATTTATGGTCAATTTTTAACTTTCTCAATCCTGGTTACTTGGGTAAAGAAGCACAATTTCGTAAATCTTTTGAGATTCCTATTCAAAAAGATAATAACCGAATCAAATCAACTACCCTAAAAAAATTAGTTGAACCTTTGATTTTACGTCGAGTTAAAACCGACAAATCTATTATTAACGATTTACCAGATAAAGTTGAACAAAAACTTTACACCAATTTAACTAAAGAACAAGCTTCATTGTATGAAGTAGTCGTCAAAGATGTAGAAGAGAAATTACAAACAGTCGAGGGAATTCAACGCAAAGGATTGATTCTCTCTACTTTGATGAAATTAAAGCAGATTTGTAATCATCCTGCTCAATTCTTACAAGATAATAGCGAATTTTCTACAGAACGTTCTCACAAACTTAGCCGTTTAGTAGAAATGGTAGATGAGGCAGTTTCTGAAGGGGAAAGTTTACTGATATTTAGTCAATTTACGGAGGTATGCGAACAAGTAGAAAAATACATTAAACACAATTTACGTTGCAATACTTACTATTTGCATGGTGGCACAAGTCGTCCACGTCGGGAAAAGATGATTACGGAATTTCAAGAACCCGACACAGAAGCATCGGTGTTTATATTGTCACTAAAAGCAGGTGGTGTAGGGATTACTTTAACTAAAGCTAATCACGTTTTTCATTTTGATAGATGGTGGAATCCAGCAGTGGAAAATCAAGCCACAGATAGAGCTTTTCGGATTGGACAACAAAAAAATGTGTTTGTACATAAATTTGTGGCTATTGGTACTTTAGAAGAGAAAATTGATCAGATGATAGAAGATAAGAAAAAACTTGCTAATGCTGTAGTTGGCAATGATGAATCTTGGTTAACGGAGTTGGATAATGATGCTTTCAAACAACTAATTGCTTTAAATAAAAATGCGATTTTGGAGTAAAATATTATGGTTAAATTCAGTCGGACATGGTGGGGAGATAGGTTCATTAAAGCATTAGAAAATTTTACTGATGATAGTCGTTTGCAACGAGGACGTTCCTATGCAAATAATGGTAAAGTTCTAAATTTTGAAGTCGAACAAAATCACATTACTGCTAGAGTCAAAGGTTCAGTTAATCCTTACTTTGGTGTGTATAAAGAACCGACTTACAATATTTCTATTGAAATTAAATCAATTCCTAAAAGCAGTTGGAATGAAGCTATTGATAAGCTATCATCTAAAGCTAGTATTGTTTCTAGATTGCTGCTAAATGAAGTTCCAGAAAATATAGAAGATACTTTTAAGCAATTGGGATTAAATTTATTACCTCATAGTAGTAAAGATTTTAAAACCAAATGTTCCTGTCCAGATTATGCTAATCCCTGTAAACATATTGCTGGAGTTTATTATTTAGTTGCATCTCAATTGGATAATAATCCATTTCTGTTATTTGAATTGCGGGGGTTATCAAAAGAGGAACTTCAATCTAAACTGGCTAAATCTAATTTAGGTAAAGCACTTTCACAGGAATTGAATACTCAAGAAGTTAGTTTAGAATCTTCGACATCGTTTTATACTAAGTTGGAAAAACAATCTGTTGATGAAAAGCCAAGTGTGCGGGAATTTTGGTTAGGAACAAAGCGTTTACCCCAAACTATAGAAGTGCCAAGTTCGAGTGGTGTATCGGCAATTCTTGTCAAGAAACAGGGTGATTTTCCGGCTTTTTGGCATAAAGATAATTCTTTTATTGAAACAATGGAAGAACTTTATCAACGGGTGAAAACAAAAAATCAAAATTTAATTTAGGTAGAGTTTATAAGACTCTTATGAAAGTATCAAGTATTGTCTTTTATTCAGATTCAGTAAGCACTTAAGCCTTGCAGATGATAGTAGCAATCAGTAGGAATCGCAGCTAAACTCAAGAAAGCTGGAATGGAAACTCTGTTTTTATGGCATCAAATACTTTCCTTAAAATTCTGGGATTTTATCGCCATAGTTGTACAATTTTTACCCAAACCAATGAAAACAATATCCCAGAAAACTTAATCTTGGGGAATTACTGCATTACTGTCAAGCTTCAGTAACGGTTGTTCAGTAATTTTTTGTAAATCAACAGACTTCAACAGTGAACGCCAATAATACATAACCCTGAGATTTTGAGGAGATTGCCGACGTAATTGAATCAAGGTAGAAAGTGCCTCTATCCAGATTCCATTTTTGGCATAAATGACAGCAGTTTGTAGAGAATTTGCCTGTTCAAGTGCAGATATCAGTTTTGCAGAGGGTTTAACCCGTCGTACCAGTCCACCAACATTAATTGGGTGATAATCGTCAATATTGCAAACTATCGCCAATTCCCACAGATAATCCTTATCTACTTCTAATTCCAGAACATTTTTTGGTAAATTAATCTCAGTAATTCCCTCTTGAGATATTGAGATTTTGGTACTATAAACTTCCTCCTCAGTTGCCGGAATAACCAAACGAAACTCAGCGTCAAGTTTTCCATCTGATGAATTAATATATTGTTTGTCTATCTTGGGTACATGAACAAAAAACACCGGACGAGAAGACACAGTTAATGATGGATAATTATTCGGTACAATCGCCAGTAATTTTGATTTACGACAACCACAGGGACACCCGGCATATCCTGGTTCTTGTCGTTGCCAACGGTATTTTTCATCAGCTGCTTGTTCTGGTTTTATAAACTCTATTTGTGCCTTAACAGGTGTAGAAACCAAAGAAATTGACAACCCTACCAACAAAGTCAAACCAATATATTTTTGCATAGTTTACTGCATTTCTGTATTTATTACTTCAATTTTGTATGGCTGAGTACATTAGCTTCCGCATGATAGCGGTGTTTTGCAGACATTCAGCCAAGAATTTTAACCAATCAAATTCTCTGACGGTTTTCATTTTCAGGTTTTTATCGGGTAATGCGGAGAATTTTATCCCGCTGTGGAGGGCAATTTCCCCGTCCATCACAGTTACTGGTGCTGACATATAATTCACCATCTGGCCCCATAATCGCCTCTCGCAGTCGTCCATATTGACCTTGTAAATACACCTCATAACGCTCAACTTGTTGGGGGAACTGGGAGTTGAAAACAACACGCTGCAAGTGTTGGGAACGGAGGGTAGCAATAATTAAGCTCCCTTTCCACTCAGGAAGAGAATTGCCAGTATAAATTGCTGCCCCACCAGGAGGTAGAGCCTCACGCCAAACAATTGACGGAGTAACCATTCCTTTCTTTGATTCACAACGGTAGATAGTAGGCCAGCCCAGATTGTCTCCTGCTTTTGCTAAACTGAGTTCATCGTGACCCCTTCTTCCCAAATCTCCGCTAGGTCCGTGGTCTGTCACCCATAGTGTCGATTTATCAGGCCAATCAAACCCCTGAGTGTTGCGAATCCCAGTGATATAGACAGGATTTTTAGCAAATGGATTATCTGGGGGTACTTGTCCGTCAGGTGTCACACGCAGAATTTTACCAGCAAGGCTATTAACATCCTGGGAACTTTGCGGTTCTCTGGCATCACCAGTACCAATGTAAAGCATTCCATCTGGACCAAAGCGGATGCGTCCGCCATTATGAAATTGTGCTACGGGAATATTATCAACAATTACTCGATCTGGTGAAGCACTGAGTCCATTCTGCGATAGTCGCCATCGTTCAACGCGATTAACCTGTGACCCATTTTTATCAGCAGTATAGTAAATGTAGAAAAATCGGTTGTCGGCAAAGTTAGGATGAGTGGCAATACCCAATAAACCATCTTCACCGCTTTCTGTGACATTGATAGTAGCCACTGGTTTGGGAATAAGTTTACCATTCCGCACCAGGCGAACTCGTCCAGGTCTCTCCGTGACTAACATATCTTGATTAGGCAGAAAAGCTATTCCCCAAGGAACTTCTAGACCTGTTACGACTTCTTCTACCCGCAGTTTTACCTGTCCTTGGGAACCGAAGCCATTTTCTACTAAAGTACAGGCTTGATTGTTAGTAGCAGTTTTTTGGCTGACTTGTTCAGAGGTTGGTGTTTGTTGATTGTTAGTGTTTGCGGACTCAGTTGTGGGTAAGTTGCAAGCTGAAAGTCCTAGTAAGATTAGTCCAAAAAGAAATTTTCTTGGAATAAGAGTTCTGATTATTTTCATGATTTATCATCTCCATATAAGAAAGTACAAATTCTGATTAAGCTAGGGAAACGTAGTTATGAAAAAAATGATTAAAACACCTCATTGGGAGCATTTCACTTTTGCAAATATAACTTGAAATTCTTCCCTTCACTACGCCGCGCTATCAGAATAACAGAGATGTTTTTGCAAAAGTTGAGATGCTCCCTGCTTCATTCTCATCGCCTATAGCGGTTCTCGGTTGAGTGAAAGACAAGAACCCCACCCCCAACCCCCTCCTCCTTCGGAACGGTTGCGGGTCATCCGACCAAAACCTCCCGCACAGTTGTTCCTGATTTTAATTCGATGGGATCTGGTTCAAGATAGAGTGCGATCGCCTACGGCACTGGCGAAGCCAATCGCTTCACGAATATTTTCTAAGGCTTCTTCTTCGGTTTCTCCAGCGGAAACGCAACCTGGTAGTTCTGGACACCAAACAGACCAATCTCCAGTTTCAGCATCGGCTTCCAGCACAACACGCCATTTCATTATGCTTTCTCTTTTGTAGTAGTTATTTAATTTTAGGGTAATTCATGGGATGCTATCCTTTGTAAGATTTATCATTAAACAAACCCAACAAAGGGCCAAGAATTGCCCCAAATACGAAACCACCTGCATGGGCCCAATAAGCGATTCCTCCGCTTTCCATACCGATGTTAGTGGGTGTTTCTAAACTCGCAATTCCGTAAAAAGCTTGTTGGATAAACCAAAATCCTAAAAAGAAATATGCAGGAACCCGGAAAGTCGGGAAGAAAATACCCAAAGGAAGTACCGTGAGAATTTCAGCTTGAGGAAAACGGATAATGTATGCACCCATTACGCCGGCTATAGCTCCACTTGCACCCAATGATGGAATGCTAGAATTTTGAGAAAAGTACCATTGTGTTAATGATGCCAAAACACCGCAAGATAAATAGAAGAGTAAATATTTAATTCCACCTAATTTTTCTTCGACATTGTTACCAAAAACCCAGAGAAACAACATATTACCAGCTAGGTGCAAAATACCACCGTGGAGAAATTGAGCAGTAATTAAAGTTACCCATTCTGGTATAGGTTGATTTACTGGAATACCTGCAAAGCTTAAACTGAGTTCTTGGGGAACTACAGCAGCCCAATGTAAAAACACATTTAATGCTTGAGGAGAGAGACTGGCTTGATAGAGAAAAGCGAGGATATTGATAGCAATTAGCGCATAAGTTACATAAGGCGTAATATGTACGGGGTTGTTGTCTTTAAGGGGAACCACTGGATTTATTCCTGATTTTTGAGCAACTAGCTTTAAAATAGCGAATTTTGCCAGTAATTGCTTCTACCTGTTGGATGGATTAGGCTTTAGTAAGTGTGATTATTTTAATTACTGTCCGTTAGGCGATCGCACTTCCCCACCTTTAAACTAAGACTATAAGCACAACTCCCTAAAATTGGAGGTCTAGCTATGGTACAGCAACTCACGCCAGAAACCGCACCAAACATCATCTACCCAGACAGCGACGGACAACCAATGGCAGATAATACTAAACAATTTCGCTGGATTGTCACTATTAAAGAAAACTTAGAAATCTTATTTGCATCACGGGATGATGTCTTTGTAGGTGGAAATCTTCTATGGTATCCTGTTCAAGGAAGTATTAAAACTCGCCAAGCACCTGATGTCATGGTCGTTTTTGGTAGACCAAAAGGCGATAGAGGTTCCTATAAACAATGGGACGAAAATAATATTCCTCCCCAGGTGGTTTTTGAAATTCTATCACCAGGAAACCGAACTCAAGAGATGATTAATAAATCACTTTTTTATCAACGTTATGGAGTAGAAGAATATTATGTTTATGACCCAGATACATTAGAATTATCCGGTTTTCTGCGTTCTCAAGATTCTTTTGCCGAAATTGAAGAAATTGATGGTTGGATAAGTCCACGCTTGGGTATACGTTTTCAACTTACTCCAGATACTTTAGAAATTTATTATCCTGATGGACGAAAGTTTCTCACATCTGTAGAACTTGATCAACTACGAGAACAAGAATATCAACGGGCTGAACAGGAATATCAACGGGCTGAACAAGAATGTCTAGAGAAAGAAGCAGCACTTCAGCAATATCAGGATTTATTAGCCAAATTGCAAGATAAAGGAGTTGATATAGACAATTTATAAATACTTCCTGTTAGAAAAATATTAATTTTAATTAACCGCAGAGGCGCAGAGAACGCAGAGAAAGATGAAGATACCATTTATTAGCTAATCTTGCACCGGGAAGGGAATCATTATTTCTGCTTAGGGGGTGCATGGAGTTAATTGAGGCAATTATAAGCGATAATTTACAGAGGCTCACTGTTTTAAGAAGTTATTTTATGTACATAACCACTAATAGAATTGGAAAAATTACCAGTATTATTGAAAAACGCCGCCCACTAATTGATAAAATTCAAGTTGTTGAGGCAAATCTACATTCTCTTTATTCTAAATTAGATGATCTGGAAAGCTACCGTCATTACTTGCTAACAGCAGTTGATGACAAAAATGTTTATCGACGTTTACAAGAAATTGATGTGATATCAATTCAAAACACTCTTACAGATGAACTCAATAAATTACGTAAACTGAAAATGCGCTTTTGTCGTGACACCCTTAACATTGGGGTAGTTGGACGCGCACGACAAGGAAAAAGCCGCTTATTACAAAGTTTAACAGGTCTGAGTACTGCTGAAATTCCTGATGGTGACAGACAACATTGTACTGGGGTGAGAAGTACTATTCACCATAACTTGAATGTTGATACTTATGGTGAGGTTTGGTTTCATTCTGAACGATCTTTTTTAGATGAAGTGATCAATCCTTATTATCAAAAACTACGTTTGGGTAATACACCAATCACAATTGAAGAATTTGCTGCCAATTCCATTCCAGCTTTAGCGCAAAACCTGCCGGGATATGCTGAACCAGGTGCAATGTATGAACATTTAACTAGATATCACACACATTTAGAAAAATATCGTCACCTGTTGAGAGAAACTTTACCTCGGCGGATTTCTAGAAATGAAATTCGGGAATATGTTGCTCAAGATACTGCTGATGGACAAAGGGTATTTTTTAATTATTTAGCAGTGCGAGAAGTGAAAATTATTTGTAATTTTCCTAATGCTGATGTGGGACAAATTGCTTTAGTAGATATGCCTGGTTTGGGTGATACAGGTGTTGGCGATGAAGAAAGATTAATGAAGACTTTGGGACAAGATGTAGATGCGGTTTTATTTGTGAGAATGCCCAAATCATCTGGTGATTATTGGGCAGATGTGGATGTGCGACTTTATGACACTTCTCGCGCAGCATTGATTGATTTACCGATTAATTTATGGTCTTTTATAGTGCTTAACCAAACTAGTGCTAATTCTAAAAATGGCGATAACTCTAATAATTGTCAAGATTTAGCAGAAAGTTTTACAGATAAACACATCAAAGTAGTTGATTGTTTAATTGCTAATTGTGCCGATCATGAAGCAGCAAATCAAGTTTTAGATACGGTTCTCAATTATTTAGTTATTAATATTGAGTCTTTAGATCAGCAATATGGAGCATCTTGTCAAGAGCGATTAATGCGCTTGAAAAATTCAGTTGATGCTGAGTTAGAAAAAGCGCGTCATGTTTTGGGAGAAACGACTCAACAAGATAATTGGTTTCCTTTATTTGAGCAGTTATTTGATCAACTTTGGAACGATTTAACTAGTGGATTGGAAAAATTGCTCAGACAACTTAGAAAACAAAGAAACGCTGACGATATTGATTTTAAGCAGCAGGTGGAGAATGCGATTCAAGCTTGTCGCCATGATACTGGTATTCCTAGCCTAGAGCAAATCGAGAAAAGGCGCGATCGCATCGGTGGCTATCCAAACGCCTACTACGAGTATCTGAACGAGGTTCGGGCGCACTTATCGCAAAATTTCCTATTGCTGGATGAGGCTTTAAAGCGATCGCTCTCCCAAGTTAAAGCTAATGTAGCCCAAGTACTTATAGAACAAGGACTTTTAGGAAAACTCACCGCAGAGAAAAAAGAGAAATTCTTCACAGAAATAGCCAATCTCATCCCCGAAAACCTCAGCAAACTCAAACTAGGATTTCATATCCTCTCAGATTTTGATATCTCCTATCGCGGCTTAATTCAGCACCGTATCCGCAAACATTTAGATGGATTAACACCAGATGATACCTCACTCCAACTATCCACATTCCCCTCAGCCAAAGAACTTTTAGCCAACTTAAAAGCACTACAAGCAGAAGCTGTTTATGGTTGCGAAACGGCTTTAGAAGACTTACTTTGTGAACCTAGCCAAGCGGCTTTTGCTATAGTTGAGGAATTTGTTGATCGCGTACTTCGTGCTGAAGGTGCAAAAACCGAATGGCGCATCTTTTTAGAAGAAATGCGTGCAGAAATTTGGCAAGAAGAATTTGAGCAATTAGGAGAACGAACAAAATTACGTCGAGAATGGTTAAAATCAGTAGAGCAAGCAGCCACAGCTAATCAATTAGACTCCATTCAATTTTTGAATTAACAAACTAAGGTAAAAATTTTAAATGCACGAACTAAAAATCACCATGCTTGGACCCAGTGGCGTTGGTAAAACAAGTCTTTTAACTGCCATGTATGAGCAGTTTGAAAGCAATATCGGTAAAACTAATCTCCAACTCACACCTGATTTAGATAGTTCAGCACTTTTGCAAGAACGTCTAGCAGAACTGAAAAATCTTCCTGACAATTTTGAAACTAAAGGATGGATGCAGAATACTGAAGATTACAAGTCCTTCTTTTTTGAACTTGGTAAAAAAGGTGCTAAACCTTCCTTAACACTCAACTTTCAAGACTATCCTGGTGAATACCACGGTTCAAAAAGTCCCCGTGAAGAAAAGGAACGCATTGAAAATTTTGTCAATGAATCTGCGGCTGTAATTATTGCTATTGATACCCCAGCTTTGATGGAAAAAAATGGTCAATGGCATGATTCAATTAACAAACCACAGATGATCACAAATATATTTCAAAGAGCCTATAGAGAACTTGATTCACCAAGATTAGTCATATTGGCTCCTGTGAGATGTGAAAAATATTTACAGAATGAGCAAAGTATTTCTGAACTAATGAATCAAGTAAAAATTGGATATACAAAATTACTTGAAGATTTTAAAACCGAAGCACTACTTTCTAAAGTAGCTGTAATTGTCACACCTGTACAAACAGTAGGTAGCGTACATTTTTCTCGCATAGAAATGAATGGTAATAATCCATTATTTATATTTCGTAAAACTTCTCATGATGCTAAATATAATCCTAAAGATAGTGAACAACCTCTGAGATATCTTTTGCGGTTTTTGCTCAAACTCCATATTGATAAAAAACATTGGAGCTTATTCAATTTTATCCGCGAGTGGGTTGGTTTAGATAATCATCTCAAAGATGCTGTGCGTGAATTTGCTAAGGGATGCAAAGCTAATAATGGCTTCGTGGTTTTACAAGGTGACAATCTGCTAAATATTGATTAGGAATTTGATATGGAGATTTACATACGCAGTCGAGGATTTTCTCAAGAAGAAGGCTACGCTTGGATACCGGAACTACCTGAAATTATCAGAAAAAATCAGGTTTATGAATTGATTCAAAGTGAAGTTTTTTCTCTTTTTATTGGGCGATATGGTAGCCATTTATTACTACTAATTACTGGACTTGATGCAAGTGAAAGAGTAGATTTTCGTGACCGCAAAATCCGTAACTCTGTAGCTTGGATAGGTGAAGATTCAGAAGAAAATGAACAAAAAATTAGAGCTATTGCTGCTGCTGCTTTACGAGATGAACTAAGAGAAACCTTAAGAACAGAAATAGACCAAGCTGTGATTTTTGATCATGATCATGGATTTAAAATTGAAGCAGATATTAGCAAATTATCTGTAGAGGAAGTTATCAATATTCGTGATTTTTCTGCCAATACCAATCATAAAATAGGTAAAAATTGCAAAAAATTAAGAGATGAACTAGCTTTTGAATTTGAAGAAAAAACTTTACCCAAAGGAATTGGTTTCAATAACATACCTTTAGTAATTGTGACAGGGATTCAAAATCAAGAAACACTAATTCGGGCTGGAGTTTGGCGGGGTTTATCAAGTAGTTTACGATTGGAGGTATGGGAAGAGTATAAAAAAAGCCCCAATTCTTTGGAAACGCAGCCAGAAAATAAACAGAAAATTCAAAAAAACAACAACTTAATATTCATGATCATTTTTATTGTTTTAATTTCTGCTTTTATCATTGCTTTTTTGTTCTTACAACCACAGCTAAAATAATCTAGCTAATCTACCCAAGGATTACTCTCAGTAAGCAAAATCATGTTTTTTAACAATTCCCTAGAGCATCAACTCCAACGCTGGAATGAAATAATTCATGGTCAGCCAAACAACCCTAATGCTTACATTCAGCGAGGAATGTTTTACTTTAAACTTGGGAAAATTGAAGAATCTATTCAAGACTTTGATACCGCAGAAAAATTAGATTCTAAAATTACACCCTATCTGTGGCAACGTGGTTTATCTTATTATTACGTAGAAAGATTTGCTGATGGTGCAAAACAGTTTGAAATAGATTTAACTGTCAATGCTCAAGATGTGGAAGAAACAGTTTGGCGATATCTTTGTATAGCGCGTTATTTAGGTGTATCTGAAGCGCGTAATTCTCTGTTAACTGTAAAAAATGACCCCAGAAAGATTATGCAGAGTGTGTATGATTTCTTTGCGGGAAACTGCACACCAGATGATGTTTTAAATGTAGGTAAATTGCAAGGAATTAAAGGAAATTTTTATAGTCATCTTTATCTAGGGTTATATTACGAAACCGAAAATAATTTTGAATTAGCACAAGAATATATAGTTAAAGCGGCTGATACATATAAAATTGATGATTATATGTGGTATTTAGCACAGGTACATAAAAAAGTGAGACAATGGCCTTGATGATAATAGGACTTACGTATTAGACAAGAGTGTGAAAATTAAATGTGCGTTTCTTAGAAGTTTAAAAATATCTAAGTAGTATTTGTAGGGTACGTTAGGATGGAAGACTGTAACATACATAGAAGTTTGGGTAAGAAGTTTGGGTAGTGTATTTTACTACAATTTAGCGCAGTCATGGAAACAGGTCTATATACACTCTACGTATTTTTCAAATATCAAATATTAGTCTTAGATAACTCCACAAAAAGAAATACCCAATGTCATTCTGTTCACGAAGTATGGCTAAAGCCGCGCTTCGCGAACGCTACACTCAGCATGACAAGACAGGATCATTTATTTTGTGGCTTACTCTTATAGTTATACTGAAGATACGACTAGACAAACTACCGAAATGTTTAACCCTACGGTAAATTAGCACTGCAAAAGGTGCTTTATCGCCCTTGCTGCTACTACTTGATACTAGTTTAAAATCGCCTAGTTTGAGTACATAAGTTTTACCCCTAATTAATAAAAGTATCTTAATCATTGGGTAAAGTGTAAAGTTAAACTTCTCAAATGTACCCTAACACTAATTTTTTTCACTCCCACTCCAGTAGGGTTTTATTTATCCACTAAAGACGTAAAATCTAACTTTCTGTAAGCCCATGTTTTGATAGGTGAAATTTCATGAACTGCTAAACGAACTTAGATACACAATTAACTTGACTGTTACGGAAATATTTTGCATAGGGAGGCTTATTTCTAGAAATGGAGGATTTATTAACCGGAAGGACTTCAAAAAATCAGAAATTTATAAAGTGGCTACCTGTTTTTAGTTGATAAATCTAAGAAAACATCAGGACTGGTAGCTAAAAACACAATTTTACTTTTTCATTACCTTTGTCTATAAAATCAATTCTTGAGTACATTTATATGAATACGATGTTTTGCTCTGACTATTCGCGGCAAATAGGAGAAGATATTATTGGTAGCGCCACTAACTACCAAACTTACATTTTAGTGGAATGTCCTCAACCGTGGATATCAGAAGCATTTAAATCCAAATGGGTTCCAGATAATTTGCGGGTTTTGGTAGAAGAAGTAAAACGCAGTAAGCTATCAATTCAGTTTCTTTTAATTGCTAATGATCAATCACATAAAGTAGAAGAAACAACTTTATTAATTTATAAAAAACAAGAAGGTTTAATCCATGGATACTGTAAGCAAGAGTTTAAGTTACCAAATATTGAACAAGTAGCTGGAGTTATAAATAAATGGTTGTTAGATGAAAATCTAGATTATCAAGTAGAAAATGGTATAAATCGAGATATTTTAGTATGTACACATGGCAGTCATGATCAGTGTTGTGCTAGATATGGAAATCCTTTTTACTATTATGCTAAAAATACAATTTCTGATTTGCATTTTGATAATGTGCGGATTTGGAAATCAAGCCATTTTGGGGGACATCGCTTTGCTCCCACAGCTATAGAATTGGCAGAAGGAAGATATTATGGTGTGCTTGATCATGATTCTTTCAAATCCATTCTAACTCGTACCGGTGATATTAAATTTTTGAATAAGGTTTATCGTGGCTGGGGAATTTTGCCGTCTGCATTACAGATTTTGGAAAGAGAAATAATTCTTCATCAAGGATGGGATTGGTTTAACTATAAAGTAGCAGGTAAGATATTAGAGAAAAGTTTAGATAATAATACAATGTTGGCAGAGCTAACTTTTGAAAAACCGTCTGGTTCTCTCTACACATACCAGGCTAAACTTGTGAAAGATCCAGTCAAAACTCAAGCAGTAAAAAGTTCTTGTCATGCTACACAAGAATCAGTGGTTGTTAAATATGCTGTAGCTAATCTTTATCTAACTGATAGGGAAATGCTTACTTGTGCAAATAACTACTAACTGACACCTGAACACAAAGATAGGACTTACGCACTCAGCCAAGTTGAGAACGGTAGAATAGGCGTTTCAACTTCTGGAGAGATTCTTCGCTGCGCTCAGAATGACAGTTTTCCGTTTCAGTGCGTGAGTCCTGAAAGAATGTAGAGATGTTGTCTACAATGTCTCTACAAGAGTTATGGAAGACACATATTTAAATTCGATGTCTCTACTACCTTTGATTTTAGTAGGGTGCGTCAGACCTATAAATTGGTTAGTATCCAAATACTGTTCGGTTAACAAAAATTACCACGCAAAGAACCTATTGTATAAAACCAACAAAAAATTGAAAATGTTGGGTTTCGTGCCTCAACCCAACCTACGTATTTTCGTTTGTTAGCCTTAAACGAACAGTATTGGGTTAGTATCAACAGATTTTCGACATCTGATGCACTCTACAATCTTACATTAAGTGTGACACGCAGCTTTAGATAGATAGAGCTTTTCAAGTAAAAAACTAGTAATCTCATATAAATATATCTATATCCAGATATATAACTTTAGTCATAAAAAAATCTATCCCCTGAGAACGAAGTGAATCAAGTTATTAAAGCTTAAACTGATAAGTGTGAATTTGAAGTGTTCTATATACAATATATAGTTTTTCATTACATTTTAATAAATTCATAAACCTAAAAATAATAATTTTGTAATTCTTTTTAACAGGGGGAATATCTAATGGAATACACAGAGTTTATTACCCATGTTCAAAGTCTAGCTCAATCAAATTCCCGTGAGGAAGCTGAACGAGCTACTCATGCCACATTAGGAACTATTAAGGAACTTATTCCTAATTATGAAGCTCAAGAAATAGCGGCACAACTACCAGAAGAATTAGGTAAATCTTTGTCTGGAAGAGAAACTGAACCTACTCAATCTTTTCATCTACAAGAGTTTATTGAGCGTGCAAGTCAAAAGGAAAATATAGAACCTACTACAGCCGCAATTCATGTTAGGGCTGTTTTTGCAGTTTTGCAAAATGCCATTACACCAGATAAATTTAGAAAATTTCACACTTATTTTTCACATGATTACGAAGAATTATTTGCTGCATCATCAACAAGTTAAATTGATTCATCAATAGTTTGATTTAGTCAGTTGAATTTAGGAGAAAAATATGACACAAATTCATCAAAATAATCATTATTCTGGCAAAAATAAAATAGCTATCCTCATTGAACAAGGAGTAGAGGATGTAGAATTTATCGTTCCTTGTAATGGGTTAAAACAAGCCGGAATGGAGGTGGTAGTTATTGGTTCACGGATGAATGAAAAATATAAGGGTAAACGAGGTAAATTAAGCGTACAGGCTGAAGCAACGACAGCAGAAGCTTTGGCTGAAGAGTTTGCTGCGGTGGTAATTCCTGGTGGTATGGCTCCTGATAAAATGCGGCGCAATTGTAATACAGTTTGCTTTGTCAGAGATGCGATGAATCAAGGTAAATTGGTGGCTGCAATTTGTCACGGTCCACAAGTTTTAATTGAAGGTGATTTGCTCAAAGGTAAACAAGCAACGGGATTCACTGCTATTCGCAAAGATATCAGCAATGCTGGAGCAACTTATCTAGATGAACCGGTAGTCGTGGATGGAAATTTAATTACATCTCGTGAACCTGGAGACTTAGCAATTTTCACAACAGCCCTTTTAAACCGTTTAGGTTATGGTGGTAAAGATGTAGAATTGCCTGATGTAAACGACACAAGCGCTGAATGGTGGAAATTAGCTGATGCTTGGGGTGGTTCAACTAAGAATGAAATTATAAAAGGTTTAAATACTGCTTTAGCTGGTGAACGTTATTCATTAGAAGCTTTAGAAAACTATGTAGAAAAAGAATCTAATCAAGAAATCAAAGTGCTGTTTCAAGAAATGATAACTAATAAACAGCATCACATTGAAAAACTAGAAATTTATCTTCAACGCTTGCATGAAAAACCATCTTTGGCGGCAAATGTTGCCAATCAATATGCCAAAGTAAAAGCAGCTTTGACAGGGAGTGATGATATCTATCAACTTCGTTGTGCATTGGGTGATATCCAAACAGGCATTGGTGATATGAGCAATTTGTCTGCAATGTATACTGACCCTGTAGCAACGGCAATTTTCAAAGAAATACAAAATGATTTAGGAAAATATGAACAACGATTAATAGAGCGTTATCAAGCGAGGTTAGTGACTGCTATCAAGCCTCCTAAACCAACTACTGGGGCTGCTGTGACGATGTAGAATTTTCGTTTTTTCAACGAAATACTTCAAAGTTATTTCTCAAACTATAATTTCTGGAAGGATGTTTATGAACAAGTTTTTTAAGAATCTAAAACGTGTTAATTTACGTCCAATTTTGGTAATATTTTTTGTAATATTAACCTTTTTTGGACTCCAATCTTTTGGACATAGTCATACTATGTTAGTAGCACAAGCGGATACTGTGAAAACGCCGGAAGGTGTTTATTACAAAGGTACTCCAGATGCATCAGAAATAAGGAATGATCAAAAAAGACTCAAAGATACTGGTGATAATATTAAAGAAAGACTCAATCTTGATGAACCAATTCCTGAATCTACAAGAGAGTTTTTAAACGATGTACAAACAAATGTTGAAAAATCTGTAGAGCCAATTACTGGAACTCGACATGGATATTACCAAGAGAATATACCACCAGAAAGAATATTAAGAGACAAGATGTAACTAATAAATCTGTTTTGTGCTTTATATTCATGCCAACGCTTTTTGTAGCCTAGATTATTATGAGTGACACCAGTGTTAAAAAAGTAGATTCTGCCTATTCCCCAAAAGGTCAACTTGGTCAAAAGTATCTTGCATCTGGTAAAACTGTTTCTATGCGGCTATGGGAAAATGAGGAACCAGGTGAGGAAAAACAGCCAACTCAGCGAGAATATGAGACAGTTGGTTATGTAATTAATGGTCAAGCAGAATTGGATATTGCAGGACAAACCATTTTGCTAGAAAGAGGAAGTTCTTGGGTTGTACCAAAGGGAGCAATTCATTCTTATAGAATTCTGCAACCATTTACAGCGGTGGAAGCAACTAGTCCTCCGGCTCAAGTTCACTCCAGAGATGAAAATTAAACTTTTTAAATACCAAATTTTTAACCCCATTTCCTTATAGGTAATGGGGTTATTTATAGGTTAGGAAACACCAGAAAATAAATTATCCAATATTGTGGGATAGGTTTCTAGCCCGTCCGCTTTAAGGGCAGGCAAGATGCCTACCCCACAAGAATTAATTGAATATTTTTTTATTTAGAAGCCCCTTATTTATATAAAAATAGTTTTTTTGGACAAGAAAGCCTTAAAATCCAACATATGTATTGATGATTTACTGAATTATGCTGACGTTGACGCAACGTAAGCCACCTGACTCTAACGCTGTAGTTACGCTCACTCTGGCACTCACCGCAGAAGAACGCACCCGCAGCCGTCATCGGTTTACATTGGATGATGGGAAGGTGGTATTTTTACATTTACCAAGGGGGACGGTTTTACATAATGGCGATCTTTTGGCTGATGAAAGGCAAGATAATTTAATCAGAATTATTGCTAAATCTGAGCCTGTTTTGACAGTGTTTGCAAAAACGCCTTTGCTATTATTAAGGGCGGCTTATCATTTGGGAAATCGTCATGTATCTTTGGAAATTACTCCGAGTTATTTGCGCTTGTCTCCAGACCCAATTTTATACGCGATGTTGGCACAATTGGGGTTAGAAATTAAGGAGGAAGTTGTACCTTTTCAGCCAGAATTAGGAGCTTATGGACATTCTCACTCATAGGAGTTTTTTATCTATTTTGCAATTGGCTAGTCCAGCTTTACCAGTGGGAGCGTATAGTTATTCGGAAGGTTTAGAAGTGTTGGTAGAAAATTCGACTATTACTAATGTAGAACATCTAAAACATTGGTTGGAAGCTGAGTTGATTTATGGATCAATTCGCCTTGATGGAGCGGTGATGGTAAGAGCTTTAGAAGCTGCGAGAGTTGATGATTTAGAAGCTTTATGCCGCTGGAATTTGTGGTTATCAGCATTGAGGGATGCGGAAGAATTACGTGCTTCTAGCTGGCAAATGGGGCGATCGCTCTTGCAGTTATTAGGTAAGCTGGAACCAGAGGTTTTACCGTTGGCTACTACTGTGGGTTATCCTTGCAATTATGCGATCGCTTTTGGTATCGCTTCGGCTCACTGGCAAATTAGCCCCCAAACTGCATTATTGACATATCTGCATAGTTGGGCAAATAATTTAATTACTGCGGGAATCAAACTTATTCCCCTCGGTCAAACTGCTGGGCAAAAATTGTTATTGGGGTTACAAGACGTATTAAGTACTACAATGGTGGAAATTCTCGCTTTGGAGGATGATGACCTAGCTTGTTGTAGTTGGGGTTTATCTCTGGCTAGTATGCAGCATGAAACCCAGTATACAAGATTGTTTAGGAGTTGAGCGACTGATGACCAATCACCAATGATGAATGACTAACTATGAGTACGTTTCGAGTTGGGGTAGCAGGGCCTGTGGGTTCGGGAAAAACGGCTTTAGTCGATGCTTTGTGTAAAGCACTACGACAGCAGTATAACTTGGCAGTTGTCACAAATGATATATATACTCAAGAAGACGCTCAGTTTTTAGTCCGTTCTCAGGCGTTGGAGAGCGATCGCATTTTGGGAGTAGAAACAGGAGGTTGTCCCCACACCGCTATCCGTGAAGACGCTTCCATGAATTTAGCTGCAATTGAACAACTAGAAGAAAAATTTACAGACTTAGATTTAGTCTTTTTAGAAAGTGGTGGTGATAACTTAGCTGCTACCTTTAGCCCTGAATTAGTAGACTTAACCATATATGTAATTGATGTTGCCGCAGGTGATAAAATTCCCCGCAAAGGTGGACCCGGTATAACTAAATCCGACTTATTAGTCATTAATAAAACTGACCTTGCACCCTATGTTGGCGCTGATTTAAACGTCATGCAAAGAGATGCAAAAACAATGCGCGGCGAAAAACCCTTCATTTTCTCCAACTTAAAAACCAAAGCCGGTTTAGCAGAGATAATTCAATTTGTGACCACGCAAATTTGCTAAATTTTTATTTCCCAATATCCAGTTCTATAACTAGAGGACACAGTTATGAAGGTTGATTATTCTAAAGCATTGAAATTAGCAATTTGCTGCAAGGAAAGTTATCAAAACTTTTCTAATATTAAATTTAGTGGCTGGAATGAAAAACCATTTTTAATTGACCAAAAAGATACTGATACCCAACTCGCTATCCTCACAGATACATCAGGAATTACTATTGTGTTTCCTGGGAGTAATTCATCTTTTGATTGGAGAACAAACCTTGAAACTAGTCAGGAACGGACAAAGTTTGACAAGCAAATAATTCAGTCGGAAATTGTTGATCAAAATGATAAAATTTATCCTTATCCAACAGAAAATAGTTCGGGATCTTTGATGCACAGTGGCTTTATCAAGGCTTACTTTTCCGTCAGAAACCAGATTCATGAATATATCAAAAATAATAATATTTCTTATGTCACCGTATCTGGACACAGTTTAGGTGGAGCATTAGCAACATTATGTGTTGTAGATGTTCAATACAACTTTGCTAATCAATTAGCATCCATAGAATCCTTTACTTTTGGAGCGCCAAAAGTTGGTAATAAGGGATTTCAAGAATCATATAATCAAAGAGTTCCCAACAGCTATCAATTTGTAAATGGTATGGATATAGTACCAGAATTACCAAGATGGTGGCAGGGATATCGCCATATAGATCAAGAATTGCGGATAGGTTCAAGATTCAGTTTAAACTTTATTTCCGCACGATTTCAAGATCATGCTATCAGCAATTATATTAGTAACTTCAAAGAAATATTAAGCCGTTCAGGGAATTAAAAGACGCTGCAATCAATAGCCCTGAATCTACTCAATTCACCCACCAAAACATGACTCACCACATTTTAAAAGCTACCAAAGAAACTGTACATCTAGGTGGCTTTTCCCATTTATTAAAACCAGCATTAGTAGTTAATTCTCATGACACCATAGACGTAGAAACTTATACTGGTTATTATGTTTATGACAAAGCCCCACAAGAATTTTTGACACCGGAATTTATTGATATCTGCAAAAATTTACCTCCCGAACGCAAAATAGCAGGTGGGCCGCATTTACTCACAGGGCCAATTTACATCCGAGATGCTGAACCAGGAGATGTTTTAGAAATACAATTAGAAGCTATTTCACCCCGTTTACCCGTTGGCTTTAATGCTATTCGTACAGGTTGGGGAGCATTACCACAACAATTTCCTCACCCAACATTAAAATTTATTCCCCTTGATTTAGAAAATAATTTTGCAGAATTTCCTCTAGGATCAAATATCAAAATTCCCCTCACACCATTTTTTGGAATTTTGGGAGTTGCTACCCCAGAAAACTCCCGTAATTCTATACCACCAGGTGCTTATGGAGGGAACATTGACAACCGTCAATTACAAGCAGGTTCGCGGCTATTTTTACCCATATATCTTCCAGGTGCATTATTTTCTATTGGTGATGGACATTCTGCACAGGGAGATGGTGAAGTGAATGTGACTGCTATCGAAACTTCTATGAATGGCAGAATTAAACTCAAATTGCGTAAAGATTTGCAACTGACAATACCAATTGCCGAAACTCCTACAGATTTTATCACAATGGGTTTCGCACCAACCTTAGATGATGCTTTAGAATTGGCTTTAAAAAATATGATATATTTTCTGGAACGCTTCACCAACTTATCACCAGAAGATGCTTATATTTTATGTAGTTTAGCTGTTAATTTCCATATCACCCAAGTAGTGAATAGTCCTCACAAAGGTGTACATGGAATGTTATCTAAATCAATTTTTCCGAAGATAATATTATAGATTAGTTCAAATTAGTTCTAGCTGGAGACATCTGGCTAATAATTTCATCTTTCTGACCAGATACAAATTTAGCAAAGCGTGCTGCTAATGGTGGAACGAAAACAAAAGGACTACTAAAACCAGAGAAAATATGAATGTTTTCAAATTCGGGAATCTTCCCAATTAATGGGAATTTATCTTTGGTAAATGCCACTAAACAATGATGCCAAGTTCCTGGTAACTTTCCTAAAGTTGGTAATATATTATTGATACTTGTTCGTAACCATTTTTCACTAGATTCTGAGTTAATTGAAGCATAGGGATTTGTAAGAATACGGCTAATTTGACCTAAACGCAAACTACCATCAAGAAACTGCACAGCACCTGCATCTAAAATTGGTGCTACTGGTTTGTGTTCAGATTCATCCCATAATTTATCAACTTGAGTTGCTTCAATTTCTAATTGCAAGCGTTGTAGGTTAGCTGGTGTAACCAGGGTGTGTAAACGCAAATCTACAGGTGGGGTTTCAATTATTTCTGCATGAGAAAAATACATTTTTATATGAATACCTGCTAATTTTAGTAATTGTCGGCTGAGTCCACCCGCACAAATTGCTATATTGGCACTGTGGAAAGTTGCTGTGGTTGTTTTTACGCCTTTTAAGCCTTGATTAAGTTCTAATACTTGGGTAAACTGCAATTCTCCCCCTAGTCGCAGCATGGCTTGAATATATGCTTGTGCTGTTTTATTTGGGTGGATATGACCATGTTTAATAGTCAAAGCACCGGATATTGCATTTCTATTTAGCAGTGGTTCTAATTCACAAGCTTCTTGAATACTTAATAAACTCGGTGGAATGGCAAGATGAGAGTAGGATGCAGATGTTATCTTTGGGTCGCTATTAGTGGGGATAGTTAGCAATAAATCTAATTCACGAAATTGGATATCAGCATCTAATTCTTGGGATAGAATACGGTAACGAGCCATACTTTCTTGACTTAATTGTTGTGTAATTGGTGTTGTCCCTGCCCAATAGGAAATTCCACCATAACTATAGCGAGTAGCATTTTGTGGTGTGGTATATTGTTCTAGCAACAGTACAGAAAATCCAGTTTTTGCTAATTCATAAGCAAGTGCAGCACCTGTGATGCCCGCACCAATAATAATCCAGTCGTAAGTTTTCATGATTGTTTGAATCTAAATATTTTGAAAATTGGAACTGTAAGATGAAAATTCGTGGTGAAACTTTGCTAGATTATCCTACAATAGCTGAAGTCAATACTCTCGGTTTTAAAGGTGAAAATGAAGCGCGACTGATTGAGAAAATTCGTATTTCTGACCGCTACATTCCAGAGTTATCATTAGTAGCAGAAATTGATGGTAGAGTAATTGGTCATATTCTTTATAGCTATATTGATTTGGTCGATGAAGATACATTCCAGGTTCTTGGTTTAGCACCCATAGCAGTTCATCCACAGTTTCACAATCAAGGAATTGGTAGCGCATTAATAAATGCAAGTTTAGAAATAGCAAATACCAGAAAAGAAGCTATAGTTATTGTACTGGGTTATCCTTCTTTCTATACACGCTTTGGGTTTGTTCCATCAGTTGATTATCAGATAGAATCTCCGTTCCCAGTTCCGGATGATGTCTTTATGGTCAAAACATTGCAAAGCTATGATAAAAAATACAAGGGTAAAGTTATTTATCCACCTGCTTTTGATGGATGTTGAGATATAAAAAAAGACAGGCATCTTGCCTGTCTAAAAATGAATTATTTAGCAGAGAATTTAGAAATTCATCTCAGCAGCTTGAACTTTTTCAATCTGCTTTTTCTTTAGTACCAGCATAACTTGTGCCAACATCACTAAACAGACGAAAGCAACCATCCATGCGACTCTGGAACTATCTTGTAAGACAATTTCTGCATCTAGTTGACCGAAACCACCAACGTTGGGGTTGTTGGTCAAAGCATCACCAGATGCAACTGTTTGTCCTTCAGAAACAATTAGATCTGGGCCTGCGGGAACAGTGTCATTAACAACTTCACCAGCTTCAGTTGTGATGCTGATTACATACTTAACATTACCGTCTTCGTCTTCTTCTTTGGCAATCTTGCTAATTGTGCCAGCAGCAGAAGCGTTGTAAATGTTGTTATTGCTCTTTTCACCTGTGGGATATACTTGTCCGCGTCCCCGGTTTCCGCCTACATGAACGGAATATTTGCCAAAGTGGATATTTTTGTCGGTAGCGGGGTTAGGTGACAGAATAGGGAAGACGATTTCTTGATATTGTTCGCCGGGTAAGGGGCCAACAATGACAATATTGTCTTTGTCTTCACCGTAAGGTTGGAAGTAAACATCGCCTACTTCTTCCTTCATTTCTTCAGGAATGCGGTCTTCTGGCGCAATTTTGAAGCCGTCGGGCAACATTAATACAGCACCGACGTTTAAGCCGACTTTAGAACCATCAGCGCCTACTTGCTGTGCGCTGGTATCATAGGGAATTTTGACGATCGCTTTAAATACGGTGTCAGGTAGTACCGATTGGGGTACTTCTACTTCTGTAGGTTTAGCTGCTAGGTGACAGTTAGCGCAAACAATCCGTCCTGTTGGTTCGCGGGGAGTTTCAGGATAGGCTGCTTGCGCCCAGAATGGATAAGCCGCAGCGGTTTGGGGTTGGGCTATATCGCTGGTGAAGAAAAAGGTCACGGTGGCGATCGCTATAAGCAATGCATTTAACATTACTTTAGCAGTACGAGTTAACCTCGCAGGTGTACAGGCGTTTCTCATCTCTATAAAGTCATTACATTAGTCAGTGGTCATTAGTCATCGGTCATTGGTCATTGGTCGTTGGTCATTAGTCAAGAATTGATTCAAAACTCTGGACTTTTGACTTTAGACTAATAGCTCAATACTCAATACTCGGTACTCAATACTCAGTACTCGGTACTCAATACTCGGTACTCAATACTCTCTAAGCCCACCAAGCTGCTTCACCGGTACGGAAGTCGGTTTCTGTCCAAGGTGTCAAAACGATTTTGTCGTCATTAACTGCGGCATGAGCCAGAGCCAAAGACTTGGGTGCAGGCCCCCGAACGACTTTACCAGTAGCATCGTACTGGGAACCGTGACAAGGACATTTAAATTTGTTTTCAGCTACGTTCCAAGGGACAACACAACCTAAGTGGGTACAGATGGCGTTAATCCCATAGTCAGCGATCGCTTCTTTGCTTTCGACCACAATATATGTAGGATCACCTTTGAGTCCTTGAACCAAAGTGCGATCGCCCACATTATGGCTTTCTAGAAATTGACCAACACTAACATCGTTACCTAGTTCGTTTTTGGCAACTGTACCACCACCACCACCACCGCTGGCAGGGGGGATAAAGTAGTTGACAACAGGATACAATGCACCTAGCGCCACTCCGGTCACAGTCCCAAAAGTGAGCAGGTTCATGAATTGACGACGACCCATATCAGGCACGTCTGCTGATTCAGAAAATTGAGCCATAATCTACGCGCTCTTTGTGTAATTTATTAAGCATTTTGACAAGAGTACCAGCACTTGAGCAACCCCTGTCTGAGTCGAAATGCTAACGCCTTCAGCGACACCATACTTCTTTGTTGCAAGACATATCTAGCATCTTTTCTGTTAGCATTACATTTCTTTATATCCTTATCATACTGGAGTTACGGAACTTAACATCATAACTAAATGTAAAATCTAATGGAGAAAACTTTTGATCCCATCAAGGATAGGCTGCGATGTTTCAAATCGAGGAAACACCCTCAGCCTGACTATTCTCAATCCCAAATCCAAATTATAGATATGACAGGACAGGAACTACGACAACTGCTGATTGATAAATGGGGATACTCATATGATGTCCAGTTCCGCAGGACACAGGGGAAGGTATTTCTGCAAGTGATGTGGAAATATGTTGAGCAAGCTTCATTCCCCTTAAGCGAGGCCGAGTACCAAGAACATATCAATGATATTGCTAATTATCTCAATGCCTTGGGGGGAACAATACAAGTGCAAACTTTTATTACACAGACAAAAGAGCGTCCCCGACTGGGTAAAGCAGTGAGTATTCCCCTCGATTTAGGCGATCGCGCTTCTGAATGGATTTTATGACTTTGAATAAAAATCAATTATGCTCATTTGAATATTGAACATATCTGTTGGGGCTGGTAATTGGTAATGGGTAATTGGTAATTGGTAAAATGACTATTATTTTCCTGTAAGTTTAACTAAACCAACACCACCAAAATAAAGACCTAAAACAGCCCCTGCTAAAAGACTTTGAGTGAGAGGATCAGTAGAAGGTGTGAGAACTGCGCCTAAAACCACTGCTCCCATAATTACAAAACGCCAACCAGCCACCATTTTTTCAGAAGAAACAATCCCTAAATTACCTAACAACAATTGAATAATGGGAATTTGAAATGCTAACCCAGTACTGAACAAAAGCAACAGTACAAACTCAAAATATTTTTCAATCGACCACAATTGTTCTACAACATCTGCACCGTAGCTAATAAAAAATTGCAACGCTGCGGGGATAAGTAATAAATAAGCAAATACTAACCCACCCACAAACAACACACTAGACCCTAAAACCACAGGCCCCAACAAACGGCGTTCACGGCGTGTCAGTCCGGGAAGCACAAACTGCATAATTTGGTAAAGAATAAAGGGACTAGCAAGCACCACACCACTGTAACCCGCAACTTTGATAGACACAAAGAAATATTCTCCCGGTGCTAGTTGGAGAAATTTAATTCCATGAGCGGGAACTTCTAGCAACTGAACCAGGGGTTTAACGGCGACAAAACAACCGATAACAGCCACTACAACAACAATTAAAGAATAGAAAATCCGTTGCCGCAATTCCTCAAGATGGTCAAAAAAGGACATTTCGACCTCATCTGGTAACTCATCAAGGGGATTATCGTCAGAGTTTTCGTATCCTTCCATGTCCATGTCAGGAGAATTGAGAGTATCCACATCTGATAAAGGTGTCATAAGTCCATTAATAGCAAACATTCCTTCACTATTTTATCTGCCAGAGCGACCAGCAATGGAGGATTTTAGGGTTTGGGGAATTTTTCCGGTTGTTTAGCGTTGCATCTGCATAAGTAAGTAAGAAGACATTTGTGGGGAATGTCTACTACACACAAGTACGGAACCGTTAATTTGTCAATTACGTCTGGAGTAACTACTACCGCTGTGCTGTGGTATTAACTCTAGTTGGTCAAAATAATGTTTCCGATAACCCAATCATCACTAAGAAAAGAGGTTTGGGATGAAAAGGAAAATTTATATGCGATTGATGATATTGCCAGTATGTCTGTCCAATTCTACTTCAGGTATTGCCAGTAGTAATTTGTCACTCTTCCAGTATATGTTGCCGATGACAATTGCTCAAAATACAATAGTTGCTGATGCTAATTTTCAGCCGGAATTTAAAAAAAATATCCACGCCAGAGATGATCAAACAGAAGATTGTTTAAGATCAGGTATCTGTAAGGATTAATGTTTGTTTAAGACTACTAGCCTAGATGGCGATTACCCATGACCTACACAATTACTTTTTTAAAATTTAATTGTGTTGTTGTGTTACATAAAATTATTTGTCGTCCTATAAAATAATGAGATTAGACGAAAAAGATATAGTTTATTTTTATTCTCCCCGTTCTTGAGTGAAGTAGATTAAATTATGCTCCTAGATTTAGAAAGATTTTATCAGGCTTGTAATCCGAGCAGACCATTAATGATTGAAAATGCTGCGGATCGCCTGTACTATATTGATTTTGCCTCGGTACGGGGAGGTAAGATTATTGAAGCTTTGCTACGAACTATTAGTAAAATTTCTCCGAATACTCCCACCTGTCAACTATTTACCGGACACTTGGGTTGTGGGAAATCTACGGAGTTGTTACGGTTAAAAGCAGAGTTAGAGGAGCAGCAATTTCATGTAGTATATTTTGAATCCACTCGTGTGCTAGAAATGGCAGATGTGGATGTGACTGATATTCTCTTGGCTGTTGCTGGTCAAGTGAGTGAAAGTCTAGAAGCGATGAAAATCAGCCTCAAACCTCGCTACTTTGCTAAATTGTTTACTGAAGTGGTGGATTTTTTGCAAACACCGATAGATTTGGGAGTAGAAGCTGAATTATCGGTGGGAATTGCCAAAATTACTGCTAAAACCAAAGAAAGTCCACAGTTACGACGACGGTTAAGAGACTACCTAGAACCACGCACAGAAAATATTTTACTCTCAATTAATCAAGAATTGCTAGAACGTGCCAATACTGAACTCAAAGCCAAGGGTAAAAAAGGTTTGGTAGTAATTGTTGATAATTTAGATCGAGTATCATCATTCCGACCCATACCATCAGGGAAATCTCTTCCAGAATACTTGTTTATTGAACGAGGTGAGCAGTTACGTAAACTTAATTGTCATCTTGTTTACACTATTCCTTTGTCTTTAACTTTCTCCAACGATAGCGCTGAACTACAACATCGTTTAGGTGGTGGAGTTGCACCAAAAGTCTTACCAATGATACCTGTGTTACTGCGTTCAGGGGAAATTTACAGAGAAGGATTAGAATTAATGCAGCAAATGGTATTAGCTAGAGCCTTTCCTGACATTTTGTCGAGCGATCGCTTAAACTTAATTACAGAGGTGTTTGATAGCCAGGAAACTTTAGACCGTTTGTGTCTAATTAGTGGTGGTCATGTGCGTGACTTATTAGGGCTACTGTTTGACTGTCTGCGAGAACAAGACCCACCATTTGACCGGGAATGTTTGGAATTAGTCATCCAAAGACAAAGAGATTATCGAGCTAACGCTATTGACCCCCATGAGTGGGAACTAATCTTTCAAGTGATGCGCGAGCAAAGAGTCAAAGGTGATACAGAATATCATGCATTATTACGCAGTTTGTTCGTTTTTGAATATCGCGATCGCCAGGGAGCTTGGTTTGGTGTTAACCCAGTCTTAGCAGAAACTCAAAAATTTAAATCATGGTTGAACGAAACACACCAATAGATATCAACAGTGCTAATGATCGTTCCTTACGCAGTTTAGCCAGGGCAATTTCACTTTCTCAAGGTCAATTTTCTGTTGTATTGGTGTGTTGTAACTATGGAATTTTGCGGGATTTAATACTGCAAAGACTGTCAGAAATAGATAGCAGTTTTAATAAAATCCAAAAAGTAGTTTTAACCCAAAATTCCCTCAGCCTATATTCTACTATTCATTTACAGCAACAAATTAATCAACCTACAGCATTAATAGTTTTGGGTTTAGAGTCAGTAGAAGGACTTGATGAACTGCTAATTTCTATTAATCAAATTCGTGATGAATTTCGTAAACGCCACCCGTTCCCAATGGTAATATGGGTTAATGATGAAGTATTACAAAAAGTAGTAAAATTAGCTCCAGATTTTGCTAGTTGGGCAGCAACACCAATTAGATTTGAAATGACTTCTATGGCGCTGCTAGAATTTCTGAAACAAGAAACAAACTCTTTATTTGCTAAAGCTTTACATAGAGATAATACCCAAAACCAGCAAATACAAAAATATGATACTACCATAGAACAAGTATGGATGCGGAGCTATGAACTGCAAATTGCAATTAGAGACTTAGAAAATCGTGGTATTGGGTTGGAAGCCCAATTAAACGCTAGTTTACAATTTGTTTTTGGTTTAGATGATTATGTCAGTGACCGGATAAATTCAGCTTTAAACCATTTTCGACAAAGCTTACTATTTTGGTATCAAAATCAGGACACAGAGGAAAAAGAACAAATTACCAAAGAATGGGAAAAAGGTAGAATTATCGAATGGGATAATCTTTCTCCTTCACCCCAACTTTCTAATTCTTCATCTCCTCATCTTCTCAAACAAGGCGTTTTATTACTTTACATCGGTCTATGTCATTGCCGTCTCACTGAACAAAATCAAACAGCAAGTAACCGCCACTTACAAGCAGCAGAAAATTATTTTCAACAGTGCTTACACACTTTTGAAGTAGCTGGACGTACAGATTTAGTTGCTGAATTTATTGGACAGCTTGCGGATGTTTTGCAAAGTTTACAAGCATGGTCTGAATTACAAATTGTTGCCGAAAAATCTCTAGAATTACACCAAAATTATGGCAGTCAAATTCAACTAGCTAGTGACTATGGTATTTTGTCCCAGGTAGCTGTACAACAGTCACGCTGGATGCAAGCAAGCATTTTAGCACACATAGCATTATTGAAATTAGGGGAAGCTCAAAAGCACCGTCACCTCCAACCTTGTTTATTTCCTTTGCTGTTAGCACAAATTTATTATTTAACTTTAGCCAAAGCACAGCAACAACTAGGTGAGCAAAAAGTAGCCCAGGAATACTTAGACAAGGCAACAACAGAACTACCAGCATCTTTAGAAAACAGTGAACACCAATATGATGCCCATCGTTATATTCGCTTATTGCGGACATTGCGATCGCTCTATTTTGAAGCTGGTTGCTATCTCCAAGCCTATCTAATTAGACAAAAACGCCGTTCCGTTGAACAACAGTATGGTTTTCGCGCCTTTATCGGTGCTGGACGTTTACAACCCCAAAGGAAAGTTACCAACCCCGCTTTGATGTCTGCGTCGGGAAATAGCAGCGTGGCTTTAGAAATAGCCGCTTCCGGTCGGGAAGGTGATATTAATAACTTAATTGGCAGACTTAGCCGTGCTGACTACAAGCTGATAGTAATTCATGGCCCGTCTGGTGTGGGTAAGAGTTCTACCGTCACCGCTGGTTTAATTCCCGCACTGCAAAATCGTGCCATAGGTGATCAAAATGCCATTCCAGTTGTCCTCCAAATTTATACCGATTGGGTGCGAGAATTAGGCAAATCTTTAACAGCAGCAATGCTGCAACATCAAGAAACAAACATTGCACTAGGAATCACCCCTGATTTAGTCCCCCTCAACAGCATTGATGGCATATTACAACAACTGAGAGAAAATGCCGATCATCATCTCATTACAGTTTTAATTTTCGACCAATTTGAAGAATTTTTCTTTGGTCATACTGACCGCTATCAAAAACAAGAATTTGATAGATTTATCAGTGACTGTTTAAATATATCTTTCGTAAAAGTGATTTTATCTTTGCGAGAAGATTATTTACACCGATTACTAGATTTTAAACATCTAGTTTCCCTAGAAGCAATTAATCATAATATTCTCGACAAAAATATTCGCTATCAATTAAATAACTTTTCTCCTGCATACGCCAAAGTAATTATTCATAAATTAACAGAACGTTCCCAACTACATTTAGAACCAGCTTTAATTGATGCTGTAGTCCAAGATTTATCAGCAGAATTGGGAGAAGTCCGCCCCATTGAATTGCAAGTGGTTGGCGCACAACTTCAAGATGAACGCATCACTAGTCTTTCCCAATATCAGCCTTATAGACCAAATAAACTCATTGAAAGATATATCAAAGAATTAATTAAAGAATGTGGCACAGAAAATGAACGGGCTGCTTTAATAGTTTTATATTTATTAACAGATGAAAGTAATCAAAGACCGTTTAAAACCCAGGCAGAATTATCAGCAGAATTATCAGAACTAGAAGATTCTAGCCAATTAGAATTAATTTTATCTATTTTAGTCAGTTCTGGGTTAGTCGTATTATTTCCCGACATTCCCGAACGCTATCAACTTATTCATGATTATTTAGTAGATTTAATTCGCTACCTGCAACAACAAGAATCAAGCTTACAAGCACAACTCAATCAATTACGTTATAAAGTCGAAAATAGTCAACAAGAAATTGAACGTCTTAAAAGTGAACTGAGACAAAAAAAACAGCAAGCTACATTAGTCGATACCCAACGTCAACAAGGAGTAGATTTATTAACAGAACTCCGAGAACTACGCAAGCGAGAAGAATTAAGTCAATTAGAAATTGAACATCTGCGTGGAGAACTCAAAGAAAAAGCATTAATCGCACAACTAGCAGAAAGTCAAGAAAAACAACGACTAAGTGAAGCACGATTAAATCGGACATTAAAAATTGCCCTGACAGCTTCCGTCGTTGCTATATTTGGTTTAACTATTTCTGTAATTACTGCCATAGATAGTGAAATTAAAACTCTCAGTACTTCTAGTGAAGCTTTGTTTGCTTCTCAAAAAGGTCTTGATGCACTCAACGACAGTTTAAAAGCGGGGAAAAAATTGCAACAGACAATCTGGGTAAGTGCTTCTACTAGAGAACAAGTACTAACAGCTTTATACCAAGCGGTTTATGGTGTCAAAGAACGTAACCGCTTAGAAGGTCATTTATCTGGAGTTAATAATGCCACATTTAGCCCGGATAACTCTTTAATTGCTTCAGCTAGTGCAGATTACACAATTAACCTCTGGCTTCCTAATGGTAGTTTTGTCAGAACTTTATCGGGACATGAAGATGTGGTCAATAGTGTTAATTTTAGTCCTGATAGTCAAACTATTATTTCTGCAAGTCAGGACAAAACAGTAAAATTGTGGAACCAAAAAGGTAAGCTATTGAACACTTTAATCGGTCATAAATCTGTAGTGAATAGCTCTAATTTTAGCCCTGATGGTAAATTTATAGCTTCGGCAAGTACAGATAAAACCGTTAAATTATGGAGTGCGGAGGGTAAATTTCTCCAGACTTTGACAGGTCATAATGGTGCAGTTTTGGCTGTAGCTTGGTCACCGGATGGTCAAATCATTGCTTCAGCAAGTGCTGATAAAACTATCAAATTGTGGAGTCGGGAAGGTAAATTTCTCAAAACTTTGATAGGTCATGAAGATGCGGTTAAAAGTCTAGCTTGGTCATCTGATAGTCAAACTCTCGCCTCTGGTAGTTTAGATTTAGACAAAACTATTAAATTGTGGAGTCGGGAAGGAAATTTACTGAAAACTCTCTCAGGTCATACTTCTGGCGTTACCAGTGTTAGTTTTAGCCCTGATGGTCAAACGATCGCATCCGCCAGTACCGACGAAACAGTTAAACTCTGGAGTTTGGATGGAGTATTGCTGGGAACTCTCAGAGGACATAATAATTGGGTGAATAGCGTTAATTTTAGCCCTGATGGTGGTACTTTAATTTCTGCGGGGAGGGATAAAACGATTAAGCTATGGCGTTGGGATGATGTGCTGTTGCGAAATGGCAAGACTGACATTGATTGGGTGACTAGTATCAGTTTTAGTCCTGATGTCCGCATTTTGGCGGCAGCTAGTCGAGATCAAACAGTTAAACTTTGGAGTCAGAATCGTCAATTAATCAGAACATTAACAGGACATCAAGGTTCTGTTTGGGGTGTAGCTTGGTCGCCGGATGGTCAAAATATTGCTTCTGCTAGTAAGGATACGACAGTTAAGCTTTGGAGTCGGGAAGGGTCATTAATTAATACTTTGCGGGGTCATGAAGATACAGTTTTAGCTGTAGCTTGGTCGCCGAATGGTCAAAATATTGCCTCTGCTAGTAAGGATGCTACAGTTAAGCTTTGGAGTCGGGATGGTAAATTGATCACAACCTTGTTGGGTCATGGAAGTGCGGTCAATTGGGTCAGTTTCAGCCCTGATGGTAAGTTGTTAGCGTCAGCGAGTGATGATAATTTAGTCAAAATTTGGAGAAATGATGGTAAATTTCTCTACGATTTAACTGGTCACACCCGGCGGGTAAATGGTGTGGCTTGGTCGCCGGATGGTCAGACTATCGCCTCAGTAAGTATTGATAGTACGGTAAGACTTTGGAATCGGGACGGTAGTTTACTCAGGGTATTGCCAGGTAATGGTGATAGTTTGATCAGTGTCAGTTTTAGTCCTGACGGTAAAACGTTGGCTGTTGGCAGTGATGATAAGATCAGGCTTTGGAGCCGAAACGGAACTCTGCTGATAGCTTTAAAGGGTGAGAAGCAAGAGTTAACTAGTCTGAGTTTTAGTCCTGATGGTAAGACTCTGGCTGCGGGTAGTGGTAATGGAACTGTAATTTTACGCAACTTATCAGATGTGAAGTTAGATGTTTTATTAAAACGTGGCTGTGGATTAATACAAGAATATTTGCAGAATAATCCTAAGGTTATAGAGAGCGATCGCATTCGCGGAGTGTCTACCACAGCAGAAACCCTTAGTAGGAATCGCTCTTTGTGCAGTCGCTAAGAATGTGAAAACCTTATCTGCTTGTCAGGTGTTTAGCTACTTCTTCTAAGGTTTGAATCAGATGTTCTAATGTATAGACATGAGGTTTATCTTGATGAGAATTGCAAGTATTAGTAGAAACTTGTCTGACCTTCTGAATAGAATTAGAATTGATCAGTTGCATTGATTGTGACCCTGAGTAATCGACATTGTTAAATGTTATGCAGTCACTATAAAATAATCTGCTACAAATAATACAGAGTCTATCTAAGTTTTCATGTAATTTTTAACTGATAGCACAACTCTTCATTTGTACTTTATACTATATGTAATAGTAGCGACTCAATAAGCAGTATTTTTTTAGTTCAGAAGTTGACAGCATCTCTGATTTTAATTCACGAAAAAACCCCGTTGTTGTTATAGGCGACAACGGGCGTTTTGTTCAATTGATATATCTGGCTGCAAATTATCTTGAGGCTACTTGGGGTTCTGCCCAAACTGGTGTATCACTTACACCAAAAGTAACAGGCTGATCCCCATCTGTGGAGACATTTATACTTTTACCATCACTAGCAACTTGCACCAAAGGCCAATTTTCTTCTCCTATTTCACCTGCACGGAACAGCGCATGATCCGGTTGTTGTTTACTCCAACCTAACAAGATTGCTATTTTTTCATGCTCATTCGCCTCTTGGGGAGGAGCAACTGTTTTGGTATGATTTTGTTGCTGATCCCAAATTACTGCATGATCCGTAACATCTGCTGTATTGAATATGCCTATAAACTTGCGGGCTAAAAAGCGATCGCCTTTTTGTGACCAGCTAACCGGAACTAACACCCCAATTTTCCCTTCTGTATCAGTTGCTTCTGTAGCAACTGTCTGTTGTAATAGCGGATCGTTAATCCCAGATGTTTTAGCTATCACCTTTAATTTCTTAGTTTGTCTATCTTCTATAAACAACAAGCTAGTGACTCGGCTATTGTACATTTCAGGTTTCACTTCTAGCTGTACCCGGCTATAAACAGCATATCTACCATCTGGAGAAACCACCGGTATGCTGCGATAGTGCCGTACTCCAGAATTCCCTTTGCCACCAATAGCTTCCTGAGTCATCATAATCCATTTCCAGGGAATAGGATGAGGACTGCCCATTGGATCATCTGGTAATCCATCAGACTGATTTGGTGGACCATCTATGGGTATTTCCCTCATTGATGATTCTCTAACACCTGGTGAACTGTTAACTGTTGCTAATTGTTCTGTTGCCGATCTCTTGCTGATCTGAGGATTAACTTCACCTGCCAAAGCCGCTATTTTAGCTTCTTTTAATTTTTGTACTAAATCAGTTTGACTAACCGGTATCTTTTCTACAGGTATCTGTTTACTTACTGTCACAGGAACACTTACATCACCCCTAGACTGATAATTCTCCTTTTTTGCCCCCGAATCCATTTTATCTGCCAGTAATACTTGCCTTTCTCCACTAATAGGCGTATTTAATGGCACAACAGTCCCAAATTGTCCATTCAATGAGTTGAACTGGCCTATTTTTAAATTAGATTCCCCAGAAATAGCGCTTTTTGGCGATTTTGAACCTGATTTGTCAACTTCTACACCAATTTTAGCTACCTTTAATTGTGATTGTTTTGCCAAGGTAGAGTGAATAGATACACCTAAGACGGGAGCAATTACTATAACAACAACAACGTACTTGATAAATGGTTGTACGCGGAACCATCCTGACAGCAAAAGGGATTTCAACATGAGTGGACTCTCTAAGGGGGGGTGGCTATTTCGAGGAGCAATGTCTATACAGGAAGGGCAAAAGCTATGATTATTATGTATAACAACAAAGTAGAAGCTCTAACGAGATAATCTCGCCAAATTTTGCATCACTTTACAAAAGTTTTAGTATCATTGTCCACATCTTTACAATCTTTAAATTCTGTAATATTTCCGGGCAGTCAGATCAGTAACAGTGAATTACTGTGTTGATAGATACAATAAGTTTTGTGTAAACTATATACCCAAGTCATACCTTTACTTAAGGAAGACTACTATATAGTTCAGTAGTGCTGAGTAACCCCATAGATAAACCTAGTGGATTAAAAAGGACGCTTGATCAGCTTTTAAACTTTTTTCACTGGATAGTTATTTACACTGTGCTGTACTAGTGACTAAAATTAAGGTGCGTTTTTACGAACAGTTGTAGCAAGATATAGCCCATCCTGTCCAAAAGACCACCTAATTAGAAACTTTTGTAACAGTACTAATCCAGTTCAAATAAAGCTAATGCGTATAAAAGCGATCTATTAATCAAAAAATCTTGCATTTGCAGGGAAGAATTACCAAAATCCTCATCTTTAATCTATCCAAATCTATAAATCTGTTCGCAAATCAATAATATATCTATTGCGATCGCCGTGCGTGTGAGTGCTATCACACAAATCTAAAGAAGCTGATTTTAGTAAATTACCAGATTACTACCCTACCAAATAAGTGGGTTTAGTAGATGCTTCAATGTCTAGCTATAAGACATAATCAAATATTTATGCCTACATAACAGCAAATACAATTATTGATCATCACTGTCCTGCCTGCCAAGACCTTCTAATTCATTAAGGAAGTTTTTGTTGCACCAATAATCAACACTTTACCACTAAATCACTCAAATTGAATGCCCTCCTAGCAAAATCGCTTTGCGTTTTTTCCATCGTTATCGTAATTTAGTGAGTTGTGGGCAGTCTGTTGTCAGTGATTCATGACCGAAAACATGGGACACAAGCCCCATCCCTTCGGTAAGCTCAGGACAAGCCTTCTAGGACGGCTTTTCTTGATTCTTAATATACTCCTTTAATATTTCTAGTGGCGTACCCGCGACTGAAATAGCAAAATAGCTGGGACTCCATAGAGATTCTTCATGGGGTTTTTTATATCCGGCTTGTCCATATCTGCGGCTGGATACGCCTTTTAGAGCATTTACTATTTGAGAAACGGATAATTTAGGAGGATATTCAATCAGTGCATGGACGTGATTCCCTTCACCGTTAAACTCAAGCACTTTAAAATTCATTTTTTCAGCCACCTCACGAAATGTTTTTTCAATTAAATCAATACTTTCACCAGCGAACACAGACTGACGATCCTTTGTAATACAGACCAAGTGAATTTTTAAGTCCGTAATGCTTTGTCTTTCTCTTCTGAGGGGACTTGCCATTTTGTGCAGACCAATATATAATTAATTTGCAGCCCAATTATAGCATTAACGATGAAAGCTAGATATCAATTCCGTTTCTACCCGACAGACCAACAGCAAAAGCTTTTAGCTCAGTTGTTTGGTTGTGTTCGTGTAGTTTGGAACGATGCACTGGCTATTTGCAAACAAGCAGAAAAATTACCAAGTAACAACGACTTGCAAAAGTTGGTTATTACTCAAGCGAAAAAAACTGTTGAGCGGCAATGGTTATCTGAGGTTTCTAATATTCCTTTGCAACAATCGGTTGCAGATTTGGGATCTGCCTATAAAAACTTTTTTGATTCTCTAAAAGGGAAGCGCAAAGGTAAAAAATTAGGTCACCCTAAGTTCAAAAAGAAGACTAATCAGCAGTCAGCACGATTTAGAATTGGTGGATTTTCAATCAAAGGGGATGAGGTTTATCTAGCCAAAATTGGTAACGTTAGCCCGATTTGGTCTAGAGAATTACCCTGCTCTCCTAGCTCCTGTACTGTCGTAAAGGATTGCGCTAATCGCTATTTTCTCAGTTTTGTAGTAGAAGTTGAACCCGTTAATATTGATGCTAAAAACCAAAGTATCGGTATTGATTTGGGAATAAAAACTTTTGCTGTCATGAGCGATGGAGAAAAAGCCCAAAGCCCCGATTACTCAAAATTAGACAGGAAAATTCGCCAATTTCAGAAGAAACTAGCACGGCAACCTAAGGACTCACGACGAAGAAATAAAACTCGAATTCAAATTGCAAAACTACATAACGAAATAGCCGATACCCGAAAAGATTTCCTGCACAAACTATCCACCAAAATAGTTAGCGAGAATGAAGTTATTGTTTTGGAAGATTTGAATGTGTCAGGCATGGTCAAAAATCGCCAACTTGCTAGAGCGATTAGTCTTCAGGGATGGAGAGAGTTTCGGACGTTATGTGAAGCTAAATCGCAGAAGTTTGGTAGGACATTTCACATTATTAGTAGATGGGAACCAACAAGCCAAGTTTGTTCCGAATGTGGCTACAGATGGGGTAAACTTGATTTAAAAATTCGGTCGGTTCGATGCTTGAATTGTGGGACTGAACACGACCGAGATGAGAACGCCGCAAAAAATATAAATAAAGCTTGCACTGAGCCAAGCCGAAGTGTCGGGATAGGGCATTGCCACGACTCTAAACGGGCGCAGAGACAGAGTAAGACTAGCAACGGTTAGCGTCAGTCGGTGAAGCGTCTAGAGTCACCGTGCCTTTAGGTCGGTGAGTATGTCAAGCACCTAATATTGACTAATAACTAATAACGAATAAATAATGAAAATCGTATTTTTCGGTACTCCCCAATTTGCCGTCCCCACGCTAGAGAAGCTACTGGCTCACCCAGATGTGCAAATTTTAGCAGTTGTCACCCAACCTGATAAACGTCGGGAACGAGGGAATAAATTAACACCCTCACCAGTAAAAACACTTGCTATTGCCCACAACCTTCCCCTATGGCAACCAGAGAGAATTAAAAAAGATATTGAAACTTTAAACCAACTTAAACAATTAGACGCAGATGTGTTTGTCGTGATTGCTTATGGGCAAATTTTGTCTAAGAAAATCTTAAATATGCCAAAATTGGGTTGCATTAATGTGCATGGTTCGATTTTACCCCAATATCGTGGCGCGGCTCCCATTCAATGGTGTCTATATAACGGTGAGCAAGAAACTGGGATTACAACTATGTTAATGGATGCGGGTATGGATACGGGTAATATGCTGCTAAAAGCCACCACACCCATTCAATTACTAGATAATGCCCAAAATTTAGCTGATAAGTTAGCTGTCATGGGTGCAGATTTATTGATAGAAACATTGTTCAAGCTGGAACGTCAGGAAATTGAACCAATTCCCCAAGATAATTCTGTTGCCACTTATGCCTCTTTGATTCAAAAACAAGACTATAATTTAGACTGGTCAAAGACAGCTATTCAATTACACAACCAAATTAGAGGTTTTTACCCCAACTGTCTGACGACTTTTCGCAATCAACCACTGAAAATAACTGCTGCTGTTCCTCTCAATTCTGCTTATATTCACGAGTTACCAGAGCAAGTAACAGAAAAAATTCACAAAATACCTGATTTGTCAACTATTTCAGGGCAACCCGGAGAAGTAGTCAGTATCATCAAAGGCTTAGGAGCAATAGTACAAACTGGGGAAGGTTTGTTGCTGTTGAGAGAAGTTCAGCTAACTGGTAAACGTCCCCAATCAGGATGGGATTTTGTGAATGGTACTCGTTTGACTTTGGGAGAAGTGTTAGGTCATTCGTAATTGTTTCTCTTCATCTTCCCAGTATCCAGTCCCCAGTATGCATTACCCAGTCACCTATCACCTATCACCTGATTTTCATAGAAACGGCAGGATTTACAAGGGCCTTCTGGGTTGACTGCACAGCGAATTATTTCTGAATGAGCATTGTAGTTGCAGGTAGCATCCCCAATTACCCAACGTCCCCCAACAAAGGTTTTTTCATCTGGTCGTTTAGCAGACTGCACATAAATAGCCACATTATGCAAGCGGTAGCGTCCTGATTTTAATTGATATCTATGACGACGCTCTAAAACCGCATAGGTTTTACCTTCAAGATCAAGATAATTACCCGGTTGGGGTGTCCAATCAAGTTTTAATATACCGAGAGACTGATGTGGGTTTGTCAAAATCACCTCAGTTGGTAACAAGTCTGGCTCCATAATAAGTTTATGTCATGAGATTTACGTTATAAAGATAGTACCGCAACAGCCAAAAATATATTTATGATATTTATGGGTACGAGTTGATAGAGATTTACCGTATTTTTACATATTTATTTATTTTCAACAACCCTAAATATTACAATATTTTAAAGTAATGTTTTTCACATTAAATAATTATTTAAAATAAAGATACATTCTAGATAAGTGAGATTTAGGTTATAGCTATGGCAAACAACAATATAGAAGTTGTTTTTAGCTTTGATACGACTGGTAGTATGTATCCTTGTCTGACTCAGGTACGGCGAAAAATTAAAAATACTGTCACCAGACTGATGGATGAATTACCTCTAATTAGGATTGGGATTATCGCTCACGGGGATTATTGTGACGCAGGTTCAACCTATGTGACTAAAACCTTTAACCTTTCTGGTGATGTCGATAAAATTTGTGATTTTGTCCAAAATGTAGAACCAACTGGTGGGGGAGATGCACCAGAATGTTATGAGTTAGTATTACATGAATCCCAATCTTTATCTTGGTCAAAATCAGCATCTAAATCTCTAGTTTTAATTGGTGATGATATTCCCCACGCACCAGCACACAATCCCCAAAAGTTAAATTGGCGTAAAGAGGTAGATAAGTTAGCCGAATTGGGAATTTCAGTTTATGGAGTACAAGCACTTAATCGCCATCATGCTACACCTTTTTATCAAGAATTAGCTGAAAAATCTGGTGGGTTTCATATTAATTTAGACCAATTTTCTTATATTACTGACTTGTTTTTAGCAGTTTGCTATCAGCAATCATCCGATGAACAATTACAAGCTTATGAACAAGAAGTAATTAACCAAGGAAGGATGAGTCGTGGGTTAAATAAAATATTTGACACCATGATGAAACGAGAAGGAACAGCTTATTATGAATCAACTGATTTAAGAGCGGTTGTTCCAGGAAGATTCCAGGTGTTAGAGGTGGATTTAGATATTTCTATTAAAGCGTTTGTGCTAGAAAATGGGTTAACATTTAAAGTAGGGCGTGGTTTTTATGAATTTACGAAAACAGAAACTATCCAAGCGACTAAAGAAATTATTTTGATGGATAGGACAACGGGTGATTTATTTGAAGGCAGTGCTGCACGAGAAATGTTAGGTCTACCGATGGATGCGACAATTAGGATTAAACCTAGTAATCTAGAAAAGTATGTTGTGTTTGTTCAAAGTACTTCTGCTAATCGTAAGTTAATTGGCAAAACTAGATTTTTATATGAAGTCGAGGACTGGGATCATTAATCAATATTTTGCTAAAATCTTTCGTGGGTTTTCAGCATACATTCTTATAAAAGCCTGCTTCTGGCAGGTTTTCTAGTGCAATAAGGCAGAAGGTAGGGTAGCAGAGGAGAATAATTTTCTATCTATTCTCTATTCCCCAATTACAAATTACAAATTACGAATTACGAATTACGAATTAAAATTATGATGCCAACTCAAGCCGAAGTAAAGCGTATAGAAGAAATACGGCGGTTATTACAACAAGCCAGTTATGCTTACTATGTCCTAGATGCACCAATCATGGAGGATACTGTCTATGATCGGTTTTATCGGGAATTGCAAGAATTAGAAACTCAGTATCCAGAATTAATCACTCCTGATAGTCCTACTCAACGGGTGGGTGAGCGACCTGCAACTCATTTTACTTCAGTCCGGCATAACATCCCCCTCTATAGTTTGGAAAATGCTTTTAATGTTGAGGAGTTACAAAGCTGGGAACAACGTTGGCGAAGACACTTACCATCTCAGTATTCTCCGGGGGATATAGAATATGTGGCAGAATTGAAAATTGATGGTGCTGCTTTGGCGTTAACTTATGAAAATGGTGTTTTAACTAGAGGTGTGAGTCGGGGTGATGGGGTTATGGGTGAAGATATTACCCAAAATGTGCGGACTATTCGCTCAATTCCCCTACGTTTGAATTTTGACGGGTTAGCAAATATCGAAAAGGTGGAAGTGCGTGGTGAGGTTTTTTTACCTTTAGATATATTTCAACAAATCAATGAGAAAAGGCAAAAAGCAGGTGAACAGGTGTTTGCTAATCCCCGCAATGCGGCTGCTGGTACACTTAGACAGTTAGATCCCCGGATTGTAGCACAGCGACAGTTAGATTTCTTTGCTTATACGCTACATATTACAGGGTTGGATGACTCTAGTATTGCTAATACCCAATGGGAAGCTTTGGAGTTGTTGCAAAAAATGGGTTTTCGGGTTGATGCCAATCATAAGCTGTGCCATACATTAGAGGAAGTTGCTGGATATTATCAATATTGGGATACGGAACGGCTGAATTCGGCTTATATGACTGATGGGGTGGTGGTAAAGCTAAATTCTTTTAAATTGCAAGAACAGTTAGGTTTTACGCAGAAATGCCCTCGGTGGGCGATCGCTCTCAAGTATGCAGCAGAAGAAGCTCCAACCCGTGTGGAACGGATTACAGTGAATGTGGGGAGAACGGGAGCGTTAACTCCTTTAGCGGAAATGTTGCCTGTACAATTAGCGGGGACTACTGTTTCTAGAGCTACTTTACATAATAGCGATCGCATTGCCCTATTAGATATCCGCATTGGTGATACTGTCATTGTTCGCAAAGCTGGGGAAATTATCCCGGAAGTGGTGCGGGTAATTAAAGAATTGCGTCCCGCTGATACTCAACCTTTTATTATGCCTAGCGAGTGTCCCGTCTGTAGTCAACCAGTGGTGCGAGAATCGGGGGAAGCGGTGACAAGATGTGTAAATGCTTCGTGTCCCGCAATTCTCAAAGGTGAAATTGAACATTGGGTAAGTCGTGATGCTTTGGATATTAAAGGTGTAGGGGAAAAGTTAGTTCATCAATTGGTAGATAAAGAGTTGGTGCATTCTGTTGGCGATTTATATGACTTGACACCGGAAAAATTATGTGCATTGGAACGGATGGGGCAGAAGTCAGCGGAAAAATTGGTGAGTGCGATCGCTAAATCAAAAAATAAACCTTGGTCAAGGGTATTATATGGTTTAGGTATTCGTCACGTTGGTAGTGTCAACGCCCAATTATTAACGGAAAAATTTACCAGCGTTGAACAGTTAGCAGCAGCACGACAATCAGATATTGAGGGTGTTTATGGTATCGGTGCAGAAATAGCTCAATCCGTTTATCAATGGTTTCAAATTGATGCCAATCAAACTTTGATTTCTCGTCTCCAAGCAATCGGTTTGCAATTCATATCCACTGAAGAACCGAAAGCAGTGGGTGAGATTAATGAAAAATTTGCTGGTAGAACCTTTGTCGTTACGGGTACTTTACCAACCTTAAAGCGCGATGAAGCAAAAGCAATGATTCAAAAAGCTGGTGGTAAAGTTACAGATTCAGTCAGTAAAAAAACAGACTTTTTAGTTGTGGGTGAAGATGCAGGATCTAAGTTGGAAAAGGCGCAAACTCTAGGAATTACTCAGTTAAGTGAAGCACAGCTACTAGAAATGTTGGAGAGTTAAAAATTTAGGTTGACAGAGATATCTAAATTATTAGATGATGAAGGATTTACTTAATCAAGGGTATAAAAGTTTTTAGGTTTTTCAATAAATTGGGAAACCTAGTAGGTTGCCATACCGTCACTTTACGTGGAAAGGATTTTGTATTATTTTTACAAAGGCATCTTACACCCATGAAAACATCTTCACGCTTGCTGGTGAAAACAGTCGGTATTGCGATCGCTCTAGCCAGTGTACTAGTTAGTTCTCCTTCTTGGGCTAAAAAAGAAAAACACCATAATTCAGGGCATACACAAAGCGTAACTACCACTACTACTACTACAGTCACAACTACTCAGACACTTGTACAAGTTGCCAACACCAGTTCCTGCGGTTGTAGTACCTTTGCCAATGCGATCAGGTCTGCTGGCTGGGAAAACACTTTTTCTAATACAAGATCATCATATACCCTATTTATCCCCTCAGATACTGCTTTCGCGGCTTTACCAGTTGCTACTCGCCGCAAGTTGTTCTTACCACAAAATAGAGCAATATTACAGCAGGTTTTGGCTTACCACATTCTTTCTGGCACAGTTGATTACAAAAAAATTAAGCCAGGTAAATTCAAAACCTATCAAGGTAAAGTAGTTGAAATTAAATATAAGAAAGGCAAATTTGAAATCGGTAAAGCCAAATTCAAAAAATCAGATATGAAAGCTAAAAACGGCTATATTCACATTATTGACACAGTGCTTATTCCCCCTGGATTGCTGATTTAATAACTGTTTGACAATATAAAAAGCAACCGAATAAATACCCCCAAGATATTCTTGAAAAAGAAAGCATTGGGGGTTAATTGTGTTTATTTTGAAAAAAATCATCAATCAACAAAATATTCTCCCTAGCGGATGAGGTGTTCAAGGTAAGGCCAGTTGTAGCATAATTATCTTTTTATGCTATTGGCATTAAAAGCAATGACACCTCAATTTCAATACAGTACTCTCTCCCATTCAAAAGAAATTCAACAACTAGGAAATATCCTCGACCAATGTTTTATCGGTTCACCTGGTGACGAGGAAATCTACATCAACTGCATTGGCTTAGAAAACTTCCGTGCTATCCATCAAAATCAGCAAATGGTAGGTGGACTAGCAACTTTGCACATGGGACAATGGTGGGGTGGACAGCGTGTACCAATGACAGGAATTGCCGCAGTGGGTATTGCTCCTGAATATCGTGGAAATGGGGTAGCTCTAGCTTTGATGCAAAACACCCTCAAAGAACTATACACTCAAGAAGTCCCTATCTCCGTCCTCTATCCAGCTACACAAACCCTATACCGCAAAGTGGGGTATGAGCTAGGGGGTAACTATTGCATTTGGGAAATTGCAGCTGAAAGTATCCAGGTGCAAGAACAACCTCTACTTCTGCAATCTTTAGTTCTGAATAATCATCAAGTCTTTTATGACCTATATCAGCAACAAGCACAATTTACTCAAGGATATTTAGACAGACATCCAGGTATTTGGCAACTATTAATCTCTACACAAGAGAAACAAAAAGTCTACGCTTATTTTATCGGTTCTCAAGATCAACCCCAAGGCTACATCATCTTTACCCAAGAACGAACACAAGATGGTGCAATATTGAAAGTAATAGATTGGGTACTTCCCACAGATGCTGCTGTACAAACTTTCTGGTCTTTTTTGGGTAAGCATCGCTCCCAAATCAAAAAGGTGCAATGGAAGAGTTCTGTAATTGATTCCCTAACATTGCTGTTACCAGAGCTAACTGCCAAGATATCACATCAAAAGCTCTGGATGCTCAGGGTGATAAATTTAGTTACAGCACTAGAAATGCGGGGCTATCCCCAGGGAATTAACACAGAACTGCACCTAGAAGTTAAAGATGATTTACTACCTGCAAACAACGGTAAATTTATCCTATCTGTTATTAATGGATACGGTAAAGTGACCAAAGGTGGAAAAGGTGAGTTACAGTTAGATATCAGAGGATTAGCACCACTGTACACAGGCTTGTTTTCTCCTGATCAATTGCAGCAATTAGGAAAGCTCAAGGCTACAGAAGCAGCCCTTTTAGCCGCTACGCAAATATTTACCAGTGTTTCCCCTTGGATGGCTGATTTTTTTTGAAGACTTACCCGGAGCTAATAGTCAATAGTACGAAGTAATTAAGTATTCTTGACACTTGACTCTTGGAGAAACATGATTTTATACCCATCAACTCATTATTAATCATGCATCAAAGTTCCGGTCGCTGGCGTTTAGGACTCGGTTTATCGTTAGTGACTGTTTTTCTATGGGGTATTCTACCAATCGCTTTAAAGGTAATACTACAAGCCCTAGATGTTTATACTATCATTTGGTTTCGCTTTTCCATGTCCTTTGTATTATTGGCAATTTATTTGTCTGTACAGGGAAAATTACCAACTATAGAAGAATTACGTTCTAGTTCTGGAAAGTTATTAGCAATAGTCACAATATTTTTAGCCACAAATTACTTCTTTTTCATGCAAGGTTTAGCATTAACAGCACCCGCTAACGCTGAAGTGATAATTCAGTTAGCTACTGTGTTGTTAGGTTTTGGTGGGTTGGTAATTTTTAAAGAACATTATACATTACGGCAATGGATTGGAGTTAGTGTCTTAACTTTAGGTTTTGCACTGTTTTTTAATGCTCAATTAACAAATTTAATTACAGCACAAGGGCAATATCTTTTAGGCAGTGGATTGGTTGTATTGGGAGCAGTTGCCTGGGCTATTTATGCTTTGGCACAAAAGCAGCTATTGCAATCTTTATCATCCTCTAATATTATGCTGATAATTTACGGAGGATGTGCTTTATTATTCACTCCTTTTGCTAAAATTAATACAGTTTTTAGCCTCAATCCTTTACATTTAGGAATGTTGCTATTTTGTGGATTAAATACTTTAATTGCCTATGGTGCTTTTGCTGAATCATTAGCACATTGGGAAGCCTCAAGAGTAAGCGCAGTCTTAGCATTAGCTCCAATTGTCACTTTAATATCAGTTTGGATAGTTTCAGGTATTTTCCCGACTCTAATTCCCCCAGAACACATCACTATAATAGGAATTATAGGGGCATTATTAGTTGTTAGTGGTTCGGTAGCTATCTCTTTAGGTAAATCTGAATAAAAGAAATTATTGGCATGATTCGATTAGGTTTTTTAACTCAAAAGATTGGTTTTATATTTAAAGCTACACCATAAATACTGAAGCGGACTATTATTTCGGTTGTTATGATTTTAAGAGCATCTAATCAAATAGAGTCAAAATCTGGTCGAAGAGATATTTGTTTTATCCTAATTGACTCTATATCAATGAACCTCTAAATTTTGTCTTCACGAAAAAAAGCTCAAAAATATCCAGAAGACTGAGGCAAATAAGAGTATATAAATTTATTCACAGGGTGTCTGAATAACTACCAAATTTAACGCCTCGCGAAAAAACATCACTGAAATATTTGAGCGATGAATAGTTTGTTTGGTAATTGGGCCAGCAGCCTGAAAAAAATTTTCCTCTTGCTGGTAATTTCAATATTGCTGCCAACATTTGGAATTAATAATTCTGTAATGGCAGCAGAGAAAATATCCGCTTCTTATTCGTTACTAGAAATTTCCATTCCCGTAATTAGTTTAGAAACCTACGCCAAAACTGGATTAATTGATAATGAATTGTCAATGTATCAGCAGTATATTTCACTTCAAAAACTGCAAGAACTACGACAAATTTTACTCAGAACTATCAAAATTAGTCCCGCAGTAGCTTCACAATTTCTCCATACACAACAAGGAGAATTTCTGCTGCGACGGTTGGCAGAATTAATTAAAACTAAATCTCGTCAACCTGAATCAGGATTTCATGCTTTACGCACAGCAATAATTTTAGCATCGGGGGAAGCAGACGGTTTAACATTATTAAATTTGCTACGGAAGTATCCTACAAATAATATTCATATTAATTTAGCTGATAGTCTAGAGATAATTGGCGAACTGGAGAAATTAATTAATGAAACAAAGATAGCGATCGCAGCAATTCAGCAAAAAGCCAGTCTAGAAGCTGGTATCATCCAAAAGGCAAGTTTCTATCAGCTGCCAAACTTAAAAAATGAAGGCAGTGTAAAATCAAAGAAATATCAGCTAGAGTTCTTTGATGTCAACCGTAATCGGCGTTTACTGACTGATGTTTATGTTCCTAATGTTCAGCATCCCACTTCAGTAATTGTCATCTCTCACGGTTTAGGTTTAGATAGCAGCAACTTTCGTTATTTAGCTGCTCATTTAGCTTCCCACGGATTAGCTGTTGTGGTTCCTAATCATCCGGTTACGAATGCTCCAAAATTGCATCCTCAGCAATCTCTTGGTAAGAGTAATACAACTAGATTGATAGAGTCAGGTGAATTTATAGATAGACCTTTAGATATCAAATTTATATTAAATCAACTAGAAAAAGTCAACAACTCTGATGGTAAATTTCAAGGTCGGTTGAATCTGCAACAAGTGGGAGTATTTGGCCAATCGTTTGGTGGTTATACTGCTTTAGCTTTAGCAGGTGCAAAAATTAACTTTGAGCAGCTAAAAAGAGATTGTCAACCAGATACGCTGCGGGATACCTGGAATATGTCTTTATTCCTGCAATGTCGGGTTTTGGAATTGCAAAGAGAGTCGAAACTAGAATATAATTTGCGAGATGAGAGAGTTAAAGCTGCGATCGCAGTTAACCCCATCACTAGCTCTATTTTCGGACAAGCTGGTTTAAATCAAATTCAAACTCCTGTCATGCTGGTTGGTAGCAGTGAAGATACTGTCGCGCCAGCTTTATACGAACAAATTCTCCCTTTTTCTTGGTTGACTAATCCTCATAAATATCTAGTCATGTTTGTTGGTGGTACTCATTTTTCTAGCATTGGTAATAGTAACCCAGACAGCAAGCAAGTATCATTACCAGCAGAAATGGTTGGTGATGCTTCCCAAGCGCGTGCTTATATCAATGCTTTGAGTTTGCCGTTTTTGCAAACTTATGTAGCCAAAATGCCACAATATATACCCTACCTTAATGCCAATTACGCTCGAACTATTTCTCATCAATCTTTGGGTTTAAGTCTGGTTCAATCCTTGAGTAATCAAGAATTAGCATCAGTACTAGGTAATAATTTTCAGAAAGCTTTCCCCGCAAAAAAAAACTCTCCCACACCATAATCGGGGTTGGATTTTGGATGTTGAATGTTGGTGTATCCTTGCTTCATGTCTTGAGATTCTTGTAAATTTCTTCAAAGAAAGAAATAGGTAGTTAACAGCGTTGCTGAATTAAAGCATGAAATTGAAAAATCAAAGATTTTAAACTCTTACTCTCTGAGACTCTGCGCCTCTGCGTGAGCAATATTCATACTCTTAATCAGCAACACTGGGTTAACCAATCTGTTTAGTGAGGGTATGCTCGGCAGGTTTCTGTTGAGGCATCAACTGTTTGCCAAACTTAGCGTAAAGAGCCGGAATAACCAATAAAGTCAAAGCCGTAGAAGTAAACAAACCGCCCAAAACTACAATTGCCAAGGGTTGTAGAATTTCATTTCCAGCCCCACTAGCGATCGCCAAAGGCAGCATCCCTAGTGCGGAAGTGAGTGCAGTCATCAGAATCGCATTAACTCGTTCTAGAGAACCGTTGACAATCACATCTTTGAGGGGCATTCCCTGAGCAAACTTATTGTTATAGTTGTCTACCAACAACAAACCATTGCGGACAGCAACGCCAAATAGGGTAATAAATCCAATCAAAGAAGCGATCGAAATCACACCGCCACTCAAAGCAATGGAGATAATACCACCGACCAAAGCCAAAGGCAGATTGAGCATGATGGTGATCGTGGCGGAGAGCGATTTAACGGAGAAGAACATCAACACCGCCATCACAATCGCTGCCAGGATGCTAAACACCAGTAGATTATTAGTAGCACGTTGTTCCGATTCAAACTGTCCACCGTATTGGATGAAGTAGCCATTGGGGAGTTTGATTTTCTGTTGAATTTGGGATTGAATATCACTAACAACACTGCCCAAATCGCGATCGGCAACGTTTGCCGAAACAACTATCAGCCGTGATACATCTTCCCGATTCACAACATTCGCTCCCATACCGTAGTCTATTTTGGCTACAGCACCCAATTGGATAGTTTGCCCAGTTGGGGTAGTGATGGGAATAGCACGAATGGCATCTAAACTATTGCGGGCTTTCTCCGTCAAAGAGATAGAAATATCAATAAGCTGCTGATTTTCTGCCACTTGCGATACCACACTACCATTTAAAGCAGTTTCCACAACGTTTGATAACTGCTCCATACTCAATCCATAGGTAGCGGCAGCCGCGCGATCATAATGGATTTGTACTTGACGAATGGGCAGTTGGGGTTCAAGCTGCAAGTCAACAACGCCAGCGATGGGCTGAATTACATCTCGCACTTGTTCGCCAATCTTCCGCAGTTCAATTAAATCCGGGCCAAAGATTTTGACAGCGATCGCACTTCTCACCCCCGACAGCACTTCATCCATGCGGTGAGAAATAAATCCACCAATGTTAGATGCTACACCAGGCAGTTTATTGAACTCTTGCCGCAATTGTTTAATACTGGCTTCCCGGTCTTGGAGGGCGCGATCGCTCAATTCTACGTCCACATGAGCCATACTCACTCCCGCCCCGTCTGCATCTCCTGGAGTGCGTCCTGCCCGTACCTGCACCCACTCATATAAAGGATTATCTTTAAGCGCACTGGACAGTGCCACCCCAGCCCGATTGGTCATATCTAGGGAAACACCCGGAAATAAAACCATTGAATTGACCAATGATTTCTCCTGAAATTCGGGGAGAAACACCCGTCCGAGGGAGGGAACGATCGCAAAAGCAGCAACCAAAGCTGCAAGTGCTACACCCAGAATGATTTGGGGCGATCGCAGCGACAGATTTAACAATGGACGATACAACCGTTCTGCCCAACGGGAAATGAATGTACCTTCTTGCGGTAGGGTTTGGTTTGCCAGCAGAATGGCACACAAGGCAGGTGAAAGGGTCATAGCCACCAAAGTAGACGCACAGATGGAAAGCAAATACGCAAAACCCATCGGTGCAAAAATGTTGCCCTCAACACCTGTCAAACTAAAAATTGGTGCAAACACGACTACGATAATCACCGTGGAAAAAATCACGGCTAACCGCACTTCCACTGATGTGTCATACACCACCTCGAAGGGATGCTTCGGGTTGCCCTGTGCCTGATTGGTTCGCAGTCCCCGATAGCAGTTCTCCATGTCCACGATTGAGTCATCCACAACTGAACCAATGGCTACGACTAAACCGCCCAAGGTCATGGTGTTAATGCCCAAGCCAAAAGCTTTCATGAACATTAAGCCAATCAACAGTGACAGAGGAATTGCACTCAGAGTAATTACGGCGGTGCGCCAATTCATCAGAAATAACAGCATAATCACCGACACGATAATGATGCCTTGGATCAGAGAACTGCTGACATTACCAATAGCAGTATCAATAAAGTTAGATTGTCGGAATGTCCGCGCCATCTGCACATCAGGGGGAAAGGTGGATTGCAAAGATTGCAGCACCGCTTCTACCGCTTTTGTCACCGTGGGAGTATCAACATCAGGCTGTTTGTTAATCATCATCGCCACAGCCGGTTGCCCATTAAAACTAGCATCTCCCCGCTTTAGTGCTGCACCCGTTTTTACTTCCGCTACATCTTTGAGCAAAATCGGTTTCCCATCTTGCACCTTCACCACAGATTGCTGCAAGTCTGCAATTGATTTTACCTGCCCAATACCGCGTACCAACAGTTCTTGACCACCACCAATCAAGAATCCACCAGGGGCGTTAGAATTTGCACTTTTAGCAGCATTGGTAACTTCGGTCAGGGAAACATTGAGCGATCGCAATTTTTCTGGATCAACTAATACTTGTTCCTGTCGTTCATCCCCACCGTAAACAGTAACTTGGGTAACTCCCGGCACAGATAAAATTTGATTGCTCAGGGTGCTATCCACCAGACGGCGCAAATCCATCAGCGAGGTTTTCCCCTGCCCATTCACAGTAAAGGCATACTGTAAAATCGTACCCAACGGCGATGCTAACGGTGAAATTTCCGGTGGATGCACCCCTTCAGGTAACTGATTTGTCACCTGCTGGAGTCGTTCTGTCACCGATTGCCGGGCTTTATAAATGTCGGCTTCCTGGTCAAATACCACCTGCACCATCGACAGTCCGACTTTAGAGGAAGAACGCACCGTAGTCACCCCCGGCAAACCATTCACCGCGCTTTCAATCGGCACGGTAATCTGTGATTCCACTTCCTCTGGAGCTAGTCCAGTCGCTTCGGTGTGAATATCCACCTGGGGGGGCGCAAATTCGGGAAACACGTCCAGTGGCATCTGTGTAACAGTGAAGACTCCCCATACCGTCACTAAAATCGCACAGATAACTATAAACCAACGCTGGGCAATGGAGTTTTTGAGAATCTGATTGAGAATGGAGTTCAACATCTCAATTAAACGCCTCCCTTGTTCTTGCGATTGCCTACGATAACAGCGATCGCTCCACCCACAACTACGACTCCACCGCCGACTCCTGCTAAGATACCCATCGGGAATCCGCCCGATTGCTGAGTTGTTTCACCAGCCTGTGAGACGAGATTACCGCTGGCATCATGGCTATGAGGTATTCCTTTAGCATCTGCCTGAGCATGGGCTGTATCAGTTTTAGGAGTGGCACTTGCAGATGGACTGGGTGCTGTATCGGCGGTTTCAGTGTTGGGAGTGGGACTCGCAACTGGACTGGTTGCTGTATCGGCGGTTTGGGTTTTGCGCGATTCGGCATAGAGCGACAAACTACCTTGGGTAATGAGCTTTTCCCCAACTGACAATCCTTTGGTAACAGTGATTAATTCGCCTTTGGTCGCACCGGTGGTAACTTCCACTGGCTCATAAAAATCCTTATACTGCACAAAGACTATCTGTTTGCCATCGGCATCAACCAATGCCGTTACCGGAATCATCACCGCAGATCCAGATTTGGCAGAGGAGGCGATCGGCGTGACAACAATACCTAATAGTTGATCGGTTTGGGAATTGACTTTCACGCGATTAATGCCGCCTGTTGCTTGAAATTCATCACCATGTCCAACGTGAGCAAATACAACTGTGGGCGCACTGATAATTAAACTGGCTGCCAGAATGGAACTCATTAACATAAAAGGTTTCATAATCACTCTTCACAATGGATAGGGGGTTAAACAAAAGTTCTCCATAGTTTGCCAAAGGTCAGATGAAATCCAGGTGAAATGGCAAATGTTTTTGTAAGATCAAGCTCGTGGTTGATTTCCCTGAAGTGATGCGAATTTTACTGGTGGAAGATGAAGCAGAATACCCATCGGCAATCCACTTGCCTGCTGTGTGGTGTTATGGCTATGAGCTAGGGTGTTAACTTTGTACCATTTTAGGTGTTCAAAATTCATGCAAAATATATGCCAGTAGTTCTAATCAAGGGGGCTACGCACAGCCTTACCGCCCCGATTCAGAACATGAGCATGGATATAAATAATCACTAAAAAATTCGGCATAATACCCAGATAGGGATGTAAAAAAGAAGTTTTCCGTATATTCAGACAGGAGTTCGTTGTAATGCTTGATATATTAGGATTGACAAAAGATTATACGGAAAGTTTCCGTATAATAATATAGTTATGCGGCTCAATTCTGGGTGGGGTAGTAGTTTAAAGGCTATCTGTGAGTATCCAAAATTTAGACGATATTGTTTCGTAGTATTTTGTATTATGCTTGGCGAAGTTCACAGATTTTTGTTTCGACATCAAAATGCAAATTGAAGCATACACCCCCCATCATCTTGAGGCTGTTGTTCGGCTTTCGCTTCGGGCATGGACTCCGGTCTTTGATTCACTTCAGAGCGTTATGAATGCTGATGTATATCAGGCGTTCTATCCCAATCAATGGCAAGTGAGTCAGCAAAAATCTGTTGAGGATGTCTGTGCTGCGGAAGACACGAATGTATGGGTTGCGATCGATGAAGGCTCTACTGTGGGCTTTGTAGCTATGAAACTACACTCAGAAGACAGTATGGGTGAAATCTACATGGTTGCTGTCGATCCAGATTTTCAAGGTCACGGCATTGGCAGCGCTTTGATAGAATTTGCTTTAGCTCAGATGAAAGATGCTGGGATGTCTATTGCGATGGTTGAGACGGCAGGTGATCCTGGTCATGCTCCAGCACGTCACACTTATGAGAAGGCAGGTTTTGAGCTTTTCCCAGTGGCTAGATACTTTAAGGCGCTTTAAGTATGGACTGGAGTCTCAAGGTTGTCTTTGTTCTGTGGCTAGTCAATGGCGCTTGCCGCATAACAACCCGGCTGGAGCGGACTGTTGGGAGATATTGGTGATGTTGCAAAAGTTTTACTGAGTAAAAAGTCCGATGTGTAGTGTTCTTGCGGTGGCTTCAATGTGTGCAGATATTTCACCTGGCATATCAGTAATGAAAGGTAGTTGCTCATCCATGAGCAGCACTGCAAGTCCATGAATCGTCGCCCAGATAATTCGTACTGTCCTATCAACGTCTTGATTTCTAAGACCATCACGGTATTTTGCTGTTTCAACAATCCTAAATAACGGTACCGCAGCAACTTTGGAGATGTTCTGAAGTGCAGGTTCAGTAACACGCTCTTTCAGGCTAAACATTAGGCGGACAAGTTCAGTATTTTCAAGTGCAAACACTACGTAGGCTTCTGCGATCGCTCTAATTGTCTCGAGGGAGTCGTCTTGCACGGGTTGAGCAGCTTGTTGTAGGGCTTTAGCCAGTTGTTCAAATCCTCGCTGCGCCACACTAATCGTTAAAGCTCGTTTACTCGCAAAGTGTCGATAAACGGCTGGCTGGCTGACTCCAGTACTGCGTGCTAGCTCACTCAAGTTGAGAGCCAGTCCCCCTCCCTTTGCAACCTGTTGGCAGGCTTCATCAAGTAGCGCTTCATGCAAATGCCCATGATGATACTTTTCACTACTCACAATTGACTTTACACTCCTCATGTTATAGACTATAACATTATAGGTGATTTGCGGCGGGAGACGGGCAACATTGTGTCGCTTTCTTGCTTTAACGATATTCGGAGTTTATGGTGAACAATCATGAATTCAAATCAACAGTTTCTGCAAAATTTATACGAAGCCTTCAACAATCGCGAGCTTGAAACAATTATCTCGGTGATGCACCCAGACGTGAAATGGGCGAACGGGGTAGAAGGCGGTTTCGTTTATGGACGCGACGCGGTGCGCGAATACTGGACTAATCAATATAAGGTGATTCAAGTGCAGCTTGAAACCTTAAAGTTTGAGACGGATGAAAACAATCGAAATGTCGTTACTGTTCATCAAATCGTCAGAGATTTGCAAGGCAATTTACTTGCGGATACAACAGTTCAGCAAATCTTTACCATTGAGGATGGTTTGATCAGTCTTTATGAAATTGGCGAAACTGAAACAATCCAAGAGATGATTCAAAAGACGAGAACTTCCAATTAGCAATTATGTTTCAGCTATCAGTATAGTTGATCGGTTTGAGCATTGACTTTGACGCGATGAATGCCGCCCGTTGCTTGAAATTCATCACCATGCCCAACGTGAGCAAATACAACTGTGGGCGCACTGATAATTAAACTGGCTGCCAGAATGGAACTCACTAGCATAAAAGGTTTCATAATCACTCCTCACAATGGATACTGATTTAAACAAAAGTTCTCCATAGTTTGCCAAAGGGCAGATGAAATCCAGGTGAAATGGCAGATGTTTTTGTAAGATCAAGCTCGTGGTTGATTTCCCTGAAGTGATGCGAATTTTACTGGTGGAAGATGAAGCAGATTTGGGACTGGCAATTAAGCAAGTCCTGATTAGCGAAAGATATGTGGTGGATTGGGTAACAGATGGTACTGAAGCATGGCTGTGTCTGGAAAGCCAGTGGACAGACTACACAGTTGCTATTGTTGATTGGCTGCTGCCCGAAATGTCGGGATTGGAGTTATGTCAAAAGCTCAGACTACACCAAAATCCCTTACCAGTGCTGATGCTCACAGCTTTGGGTCAGCCGGAAAATCGGGTGGCAGGGCTGGATGCGGGCGCGGATGATTATTTAGTCAAACCCTTTGTGATGGAAGAATTACTGGCGCGGTTGCGGGCGCTTCAAAGGCGATCGCCTCAACTACAACCGTCCACCCTGACTGTTGCAGGTTTTACTCTGGATACAGCAAACAATGTGCTAAGAGTAAATTCCGATGAATCTACGCCTCTAATAATTCCCCTAACTACCAAAGAATTTCAGTTGCTCATGTATTTGATGCAGAACCCCAATCGCATCATTCCCGGTAGTAAATTGCGTCATCAACTTTGGGATATGGATGAAGAGCCGATTAGTAATGTAGTTGCGGCGCAAATGCGTCTACTACGTCGCAAGTTAGCAAATCATGGCTGTCCTTGCCCGATTGAAACTGTTCCCGGTGCTGGCTATCGCTTTACAGCTATTTTCAGGTAAATGAACTACATTTTTATATCTCACGCAAAGGCGCAAAGGCGCAAAGGAAGAAAGAAATTAATTTAGATAGGACTTACGCACAAGTCACGAAAGAACGAACCACGTTCGTGCAGCGTCCCGTTAGGGATAGAAAAGAGGGTTTCAGAGATATTTTGCGTAAGTCCTATTAGAGTGTGGTCTAAATACATGAGAACTGCTATAAGTCTCAAGTTGATTCTCCGTTATGAATAGCTACTCTCTTTTTCGGCGCAGTCGTCTACGGTTAGCCCTCTGGTATGCCGGAGTTATGGGCGTGATTTTGAGTGTTTCTGGCTTGGGGATGTATCGCGCAATGGTACAAACAAATTGGGCAGCAATGGAGCGCGAAATTGAATCAATTGCTGGAACTTTACACGATAGCGTTGAACCACTGTTACCGCCTTCCGAAGAACCGACTGCTGTGTTGCAACAAATTTTTCCCGATCTTTGTTTGAGTGGACAACCCTGCAAGGCTACCCCAACGCTGATTCAACGGCACACCATCGGCATTAGCGATCGCACCACATACTATATTCGGCTGTTTAATCATCAAGGGAAACTTCTAGCTTTTTCACCCAATCAACCGTTATCTCTGCCGCCAACTCTCAACCGCAGTTCATGGCAAACTTTTCGCACGGCTAAGGGCATTCGCTATCACCAATTCACCACGATTTTGCATAGTGCCAATACCCATCATCTAGCTAATGAAGCCAATGCTGATTCATCCTGGGGCTATTTGCAAATTGGCCGCACTTTAGAACATTTTGATGCGGAAATCAGGCGGATTCAATGGATTATGGCGATTGGTTTGCCTATTGCTTTGAGTTTGGTTGCTACTTCCAGTTGGTGGCTTTCAGGATTAGCAATGCAGCCGATTTACCAGTCCTATCAGCAACAGCAACAGTTTACTGCAAATGCTGCCCACGAATTGCGATCGCCCCTCGCTAGTTTGTTGGCGACTGTGGAAGCTATCCTCCGCATACCGCAATCAAATCAACAAGATATGCAAATCATGCTTCATACTGTTGAGCGACAGGGGCGGAGGTTGAGCCATTTGATTGCAGACTTACTCTTGTTAACCAGTTTGGAGCAGAATTCATCCTCAAAACCTTTTCAGGACTGTTGCTTAAATGATTTGGTGAGCGATTTGACCGAAGAATTTTTAGAGCTGGCCACGGCTGCTGATATTAACTTAACCTGCCAAATTCCCACTAGCGAGGTTTACACTCTAGGTAACGAATCCCAACTTTACCGTTTAGTTTCAAATTTGATTGCCAATGCTATCCAGTACACACCCAGAGGGGGATATGTAACTGTTAGCTTAGTCAAGGGTGATTACACTGCTGTGATTGCGGTGAAAGATACGGGGATTGGGATTGAGCTTGCTGATCAGGAGCGAATTTTTGATCGCTTTTACCGTGTTGATGGCGACCGCTCTCGTAAAACCGGAGGCACAGGTTTGGGACTAGCGATTGCTGTGGCAATCGCCCAAAAACATCAAGCGATTCTGAAAGTTGAAAGTCAGGTGGGAAAAGGTAGCATTTTTACGCTAGAAGTAAAAACCGTATCTTCTAATACATAGAAACTTGTTCAGACATAAAAGCGATTATAATTATTTACGAATTAAGCATTACAAATTATTCTGTGCAAGGATTTCTCAACCTCAATAAACCATTAGACTGGACTTCTCACGACTGCGTAGCGCGAGTCAGAAGACTTTTGCGTCTGAAACGGGTAGGACACGCTGGAACATTAGATCCTAAAGCTACTGGTGTGTTGCCGATCGCTCTAGGTAAAGCTACCAGATTATTACAATATTTACCTGGTGAAAAAGCTTATCAAGCCACTATCCGCCTTGGTATACGTACAACTACTGATGATTTGGAAGGGGAAGTTATTACTTCTCAATCTTGTCCTGGGTTAAATTTGGCAGCAATAAAAACAGCACTTAGGCAATTTATCGGCACAATTGAGCAAATTCCCCCTAGTTACAGCGCCATTCAAGTGGATGGGAAACGTCTGTATGATTTGGCACGTAAAGGGGAAATTGTCCAAGCACCAGTGAGGACAGTAGAAGTTTTTGATATAGAAGTTATAGACTGGCGTGATGGTGATTTTCCGGAGTTGGAAATAGCGATCGCTTGTGGTGCAGGAACGTATATTAGAGCGATCGCTCGTGATTTAGGTATAGTCTTAAACACAGGTGGAACTCTGGCCGCTTTAACACGAACACAAAGCAGCAGTTTTCACCTCAAAGATAGTCTCACCCTCACCGACTTAGAAACCCAGATTCAAGCAGGGACATTTCAACCTATTCTCCCAGATGCAGCCTTACAAAAGTTACCATCTGTAAATTTACCAGGAACATTTGCCAAAAAATGGTGTCAAGGTCAACAAGTTGCTGTAAATCTGGATATTTTGGGAATAGTGCGAGTCTATGAACAAGAAACCCGCTTTTTAGGTATTGCACAATTACAAGACAATGTGTTGATTCCCCAAATGGTTTTTGAACCGATTTCTTAATTTAAGTTTTCGCCGAAATCCTTTTCCCTCATACCTTGGAGCCTCATGCCTCTGACCTTATCCCCACGCTCAATATTCACAACCACCTACTGAGATACACCTCAAAATCTTCACAATATCCTCGTTGATCTACGGAATTTAGCTTTCTGAATGTGAATTTTAATAAAGTAGCAAACAAAATCTCACTATCATGAATTTACAAAAGTATATTAATTCTTTGACTTTAGGAAAAATTGCTGTCGGAATTTCTCCAGCGCTGATAATTTTATCTACCTTTTCTTTACCCTCATCAGCACAACTTTCTCCAAGCCTTCAATTACCAACAACACCTAACAGCAAATTATTAGCACAGTTGCAATTTCCATCCTCACCTGACCGAGGTAAACCGCAAAGAACCGGTGCAGGAGGAAGACGTGGAAATTCTTGTATTAGTAGCCAGAATGACCAACCATCTTTAACTGCTTTAATGCCTACATGGGATAATAATGGGCAAACAGTTTCTAATAATCCAGCATTGTATGTGTATGTTCCCCAAATTAATACAAAATCTGGAGAATTTGTATTAATAGACGAGGAGGGAAATGAAGTTTACCAAACTAATTTCATTCCACCTGATCAACCAGGAATAGTCAAATTGACCATCCCATCTAATGCTGCTTTGAAAACAGGCGAAAAATATCAATGGTTCTTTACAATTATTTGTAATTCTGAAGATAGAAGTCAGGATGAATATGTATCAGGTTCACTAGAACGGACTACCCTAGGTTCATTATTAAATAGTTATCTTCAGCAAGCAGCACCTCTCAAAAAAGCGGAGATTTACGCCAAGAATAGAATTTGGCATGATACTATTAGTAACGTTGCTAACTTGCGTACTGAAAATCCAGATGTATGGTCACAACTGTTAAAATCAGTTGGTTTAGAGAAGTTAGAGAAAGAACCTTTCGTTGATTTCGGTACACCGAAACCCTAATGTTTGATGACTTCATTCCCAAGTAGCTACATCCCGCAACACATGAGGAATTTCTCCCTGTGATAAGGGAAACTCTAAAAAGGTTTCCCTATACCCCAAATATCCAGACTCAGTAAAAGACATTAGCATTCGTGCTAGTGCTAACCACACTTCTGATTCATATTCCCAATCACTATAACGTCTAGCACGACCAGCTATGGAACGTAGCGCCCAAAAGTAAGAATTTCTCACCACAGACCCACCTTTTTTAAATTCAGGTACATCTTCTTTATGAATAAATAAAATATTATTTTCGATTCTGGTTCTCATATATTTTAGATTTTAGGTAAGTATTCAAGATAGAGAATACTCCAAGTCAGGAGAATAAAGGCTTTTTTAGTTAAATTTGATGATTTTGATAAAATCTTACTTCTCTCTATTCTTCATTTCATAAGCATTCTGAACCGCAGGTCTGCGTAGCGTCTCCTGAATTCTTACGATTTCATACCATCGGAAAAATCCTCTCCCCAGTGCTTGTATCAAACACAAATAACTGATTTAAATCTAATTGTAAATTTAGATGTTCACCTGGATATAAACGCACATCTCCACCCAACTGCACATTTATAAATCCAGAAGAACCCGGTAAACTTGCACGAATCAAAGTTTCTCTTCCCAAAGGTTCCACCACCTTAACCTCTGCAACCAAACCTCCCCACTCTTCCTCTCCGCGTTCTCCGCGTTCTCTGCGCCTCTGCAGTACCCTGCGGGAAGCCGCTTGCGCGTCTACGTTAATCTCTTGAATATAAATATGTTCAGGACGAATACCCAAATTACAAATTTGTTCTGGGTGCAAATTTAAACCTGATCTGATATTTTGAGGAATGGCTAATAATTGCCCACTAATATCGAAATTATCACCTTTATAAATAACCGGTAAAATATTCATGGGTGGATTACCCAAAAAACTTGCTACCATCTCATTAGCAGGAAGAGCATAAATACTTTGAGGCTCACCAATTTGTTGAATTCTACCGCGATTTAAGACTACGATTTTATCAGCCAAAGTCATCGCTTCGACTTGATCATGGGTGACGTAAATTGTCGTAATTCCTAATTGTTGATGTAGCTGTTTTAATTCGGCTCTGGTATCATCTCGTAATTGAGCATCTAAATTAGATAAAGGTTCATCAAGTAAAAACAGTTGTGGTTGACGTGCGATCGCTCTCCCTAATGCTACCCGTTGTTGCTGTCCCCCCGATAGCTGCTGGGGTTTACGATTTAACAGATGTTCTAGAGAGAGCGATCGCGCTACAGTAGTTACTCGTTCTTGAATCGTCTTCGGATCAACTTTCCGCATCTCCATCCCAAAGGCGATATTTTGCGCTACTGTCATGTGGGGATACAGGGCATAATTTTGAAATACCATGGCCACATCACGCGCTCTGGCTGGGATATCATTAACCAAGCGATCGCCTATAAACAGATTACCAGATGTAGCAGTTTCTAATCCGGCAATAGTTCGCAAAATCGTAGATTTACCACATCCTGACGGGCCAACAAACACCCAAAACTCACCATCAGGAATTTCAAAGCTAATATCCTCGATAGCAGTGATATTGTTAAATTTACGCTTAATATTTTCTAGAACAACTTTTGCCATTATGAAATTAATTCGTTGTATTTGGCAGTTTTATACAATTATAAGGGAATAGTAACTATAAACTCCGCGCTGCTTTTAGATGCTCTCATTGTACTCTTCTGATATTTTAGGAGGTGAATGGCATTTTTAAAGCTGTAGTTGACAGGTTGCTTGCTATCTATTTTCGATCCTATGTAATTCATCTCATGATTTATATCAATAATTGTGAAGATAATCTTCTAGAATAATTAAACTCATTGGTGTACATTAGATTCACGGAATTTAAACAAATGGATTTTAGTCAAGTGCTGGCTGATAAAAATGATATTATTTTAGATAAATGGGTGATAGCTGTTCGCCAAGATAAACAGATAGAAAGTGCTGACAATCTATCCTTCAGTGCAATTAAAAATCACATTCCATATATATTGAAAGCAATAGTAACAGTCCTTTCAACATATGAGAGCAATGATTTTAAGTCAATCGTCACTGCTAGTTGGGAACATGGAGTGATTAGAGCCGCACAAGGCTTTAACTCAGAAGAAATTGCTAGGGAATATCATCATTTAAGAACAGTGATATGTGATGTAATACAAGAAGACTTGTTGGAGGGAACTCCTAGAGATATCATTCGGGCTTTTCGGTTGATTAACACTGTACTTGATGAAGCCATCGCTCGCTGTTTTAATAGTTATGTTGATGAACGATTAAGAGAATTAGATCATCTTTATAAGACTTTAATGTTGCACAATCAGGAACTCACTAGATTAGTTAATGCTAATCGAGAAAATCTCTCTTTACTAACTCATGATTTAAAACAGCCTCTAGCTTCGATTATTGGCTACTCTGATTTATTTTTACGTCAATATCAAAAAACTGATGAAAAAGAAACTTCTCACAATATTGAACATATTGAACGAGTATTACGTAATGGCAGACAATTACTGCGTTTAATTAATGATTTACTAGAAGTATCGCGATATGAGTCTGGCAAAATCAAACTTGAACTGACATCACCGGATGTCTGTGAAATTATTACTAATGTATGTGAAATGCTTGAGCCTTTAGCTGCTGAAAAAAAATTAGACCTCATAGTTAATTGTGAACAAAAAAACCAAAAAATAATCACAGATGCATTTCAATTACAACAAATTATCATAAATCTTGTTAGTAATGCAATTCGTTATACAGAGTCAGGAACTATTAATATTACTTTTCATATATCAGATAATCAAAGATGGGAATTTATCGTTGATGATACAGGTATTGGCATTACACCAGAAAACCAAAAGCAGATTTTTGAACCCTATTTTCGTTGCACTACTCAAAAGTCTCACCTACCTGATAGCAGTGGTTTAGGTTTAACAATAGTTTCGCACTTAGTAAAACTATTACAAGGTGAAATTAAGCTAGTTTCTCAAGTAGGAGTTGGTTCTAGTTTTACTGTAATTTTGCCTTTGCAAATAGAAATGAAAGAAAGTTGATTTCGATCAGAGACGCAAAAAGGCTAAAAATAGTTTTGCGTCGGGAGCATCCCGGCTAACTGCCTAGGTATTCCAAGCGGGATGATTGAGAAGCGAAGACATCACCCGCACACCCCGCAGTTGATTAGAGAGGGGTAGATGACCTCTAGGGGCGCTTAAATCCCATGTGAACTCATGTGGGTAGCGTGTCCAGTTATTACCGCTTTTCCAGCCAATTTTCGTCCAGAGGTTGATCCAGTTTTTACCCAACCCCAGCCAAATTTCTCGCTGTACAGAAAAACCAAACTTCCCTTCCGAGTGGACTACCCACAAATGATTAATAGTTCGTAAGTCCTGAGTAGGGAAATTATCTACATCAGTGAAATACAACCATTTTCTCTGTACTGTTGTGGGGCCTGCCAGTTCACACATTTTTTGGATAGTCAGAAGGTCAGCAGCTTGGAACTCTTGACGAGTTAGTAGCTGTTGCAAAGAATTGTAACTGATCCCACAGTCTGATTTTAGAGGTACAATTCCTTCAGGAAAGTTAGTTTCTAGAAATTCTTTGGCTGTAGGTGCATCAGAGTTGTAGACTACTTGGTAGGCGTTACCATCAATCCAAGTTGCTGGAGTGTCACGACGTTTCAGTAAAAATTCCTGCAACACCTCCAATCCCTCATTACCCAAGTTAGCTAACTGTGGGATGATTTGTTGTTGGACTTTTTGGGACCCAGCGATTAAATTTTGGCGCAGGGAGTCGATGTTATTAGCAGTGCCTGATAAAATCATTGGGTCTGTCATGCCATTACTCGTGTTAGCGGTGAGCGTGAATAAACGATTCAGCTATTGGGCATTCTACAAAATGAAGCACAGATAGCGAAATGTAGTTTACTATTTTTGACCGTACAAAATAGCGATCGCTTAACTGAAACCTACACCTGAGCTACCAATACTGTATCAGTTAAAGCCGGGGATAATCTGCGCCTCAGGCATAAAGAGTGAGTTGCAGGAGTTCAGAATATAGGAGTTGCAGGAGTTACAGGAGTATGGCTATAGTTTGCGTGACAAATTAGGAGTCACTCGATTTTGGATTGACGATTTTGGATTTTGGATTGACGATTTTTCCGTCCTCAAGGACGGGGCTTGTATCAAATTTTTTTAATCTAAAATCTAAAATCTAAAATTCCCGGTCATACTGCCAAGATGCTCCCTATCACAATGGAGGAGTTTTGAAGATCAATGTATTCCTTAAACTTCTGAACTTCTGAACTCCTGCAACTCCTGGAAATTCTTCTATTTGGAGTGTGTTAACTATGTACGATAAGATTACCCCCCCAACAACTGGAGCAAAAATTACCTTCAAAAATGGTGAACCAGTTGTCCCTGAAAATCCTATTATCCCTTTTATTCAAGGTGATGGGACGGGTATAGATATTTGGCCAGCAACCGAAAAAGTACTTGATGCTGCGGTAGCTAAGGCATACAAAGGCAAACGAAAAATTAGCTGGTTTAGGGTTTATGCTGGTGATGAAGCTTGTGATTTATACGGAACTTACCAGTATTTACCCCAGGATACATTAACAGCTATTGAAGAATATGGCGTTGCTATTAAAGGCCCTTTGACTACTCCGGTAGGTGGGGGGATTCGTTCTTTAAATGTGGCACTACGACAAATTTTTGACCTTTATACTTGCGTGCGTCCTTGCCGATATTACGCTGGTACTCCATCTCCACACAAAACCCCGGAAAAACTGGATGTAATTATCTATCGGGAAAATACGGAAGATATTTATTTGGGGATAGAATGGAAACAGGGAAGTGAAATAGGCGATCGCTTGATCAAGTTCCTAAATGAGGAATTGATACCCGCTACCCCAGAACATGGTAAAAAGCAAATTCCCCTCGATGCGGGAATTGGCATCAAACCCATCAGCAAAACCGGTTCTCAGCGTCTTGTCCGTCGGGCTATCAAACACGCTTTGTTATTGCCTAAAAATAAGCAACAAGTGACCTTGGTGCATAAAGGCAATATTATGAAATACACCGAAGGCGCTTTCCGTGATTGGGGTTATGAATTAGCCACCAGCGAATTCCGTAACGAAACGGTGACAGAACGGGAATCTTGGATTTTGGGTAACAAGGAGAAAAACGCCAATCTCTCCTTAGAAGAAAATGCCCGTCAAATAGATCCTGGTTTTGATTCTCTGACTCCAGAGAAGAAAGCGCAAATTGTCAAGGAAGTGGAAACAACTCTTAACACCATTTGGGAAAGCCACGGAAACGGCAAATGGAAAGAGAAAATCATGGTCAATGACCGGATTGCTGATAGTATTTTCCAACAAATCCAAACTCGTCCAGATGAGTATTCTATTCTGGCGACAATGAACCTCAACGGTGATTATTTGTCTGATGCGGCTGCGGCTATTGTGGGCGGTTTAGGCATGGGGCCAGGGGCGAATATTGGCGATTCCTGCGCCATTTTTGAAGCTACCCACGGTACAGCACCCAAACACGCTGGGTTAGACAGAATTAACCCCGGTTCTGTGATTCTTTCCGGTGTGATGATGCTGGAATTTATGGGTTGGCAAGAAGCCGCAGATTTGGTTAAAAAAGGATTGGGGGATGCGATCGCAAATTCTCAAGTCACCTACGACCTAGCGCGGTTAATGGAACCACCTGTAGAACCACTAAAGTGTTCTGAATTCGCCGACGCAATCATCAAGCATTTCGGTTAATTTCAGGTATTTCGATACCCCTTAACAAGGGGGGATAAATTTCTCAAAGTCCCCCTTAATAAGGGGGATTTAGGGGGATCTACAAATATTGAATACCACGCGAAACAGTTTTCAGGCATCCTCTCAGAAGTCGGGTATCGAACCTTTTCATCCCCAATTCTCACCACCAGCTAACTGACAGAGATAATCATCCATAATCGCTGGCAATTCCTTTGGTGAAGAAGTATAAGTTAAAGATAGGAATCTAATTGCTGTAGTTAAAATTTGGTTTCTATCTAATATCGCTGACAGTTGAGAACGAGTATATTTACCATTCATTACTTCTAAACTCGCATCAGCGATCGCATCTTCAATTACTTCCTCTTCTATTAAATCTTCCCATTCATCTTGATTGACATAATAGGATTTTTTATTTTCTTTAATATTGATTTTTTGAATTTCTCTAATTGAGTTACGAATAGAAGCAGCCCAAGAATTTGTTAATCGCTGTTCTACTTGATTTTTAATGAAATGAATTAGGAGGATTTTTAAGAATGATTGAATTTGTCTGAGATTAGCTTGTTTACTCATTCCCTCTAATTCATCCACAATTGCTAAAGCATCTGCGTAATTTCCTTCTAAAATACTATTTCTGAGGTCGATTAATTCCTGTGTCATTTTCCTTAAGCTCCATTTTCATAGAATGATCGGCATTGATTTGCGACTTGGAAATTAAATTGTTATATTTATTATATAGCGGTATGCACTTGAATGAGATACATAATAAGCCCACTCCTCGCTTAAGGTGAACCAGCGCTGTAGGCGGGTTTCCCACCGTAGGCGACTGGTGAATCCGAAGGAGGAGGGGGTTGGGGTTCTTGTATTTCACTCAACCAAGAACCGCCATCTTAACAACCCAAAGCCGAAATAGTTCTACTATTATTCTCCAGCGTCCCTGATTTTCTACAATGACATCATGACGTTTTAAAGTATCTAAAGCTGTCTGTAAATCGGTTTCATTTATTCCTGTAAATTCAACTAATTCATTTAAACTTAATCCATCGGTATTTTGTGCAAGGTATTTTAAAATTAATTGTTGAGTATTACCATTTTCTCCAGCTTGACCCCAAACACCATTAAAGTAATTACTACCTCTTTGGAAAAACTCTGGTTTCTTGACAATTGTTTCTACATCTTCCAGTGTAAAAACAGATTCGCGGGGTTTTCCTTGTTCAAAAACAAAATCATTATATAGTCGGACTAAATGAAAACCTATTAACTGCACTAAATAAGGTTGACCGTAGGTTAAATCATAAATTTTATCTAGTGCTTCTGGTGTGTAGTCTAATAAAAAATCTTCAATAGCTGGGTTAGCAAGAATTTGACCAGTTCCACCACGACTTAAAAAACCGACACGAATAGGAAGAACACTAGCAAAAAAAGGTTGGAAATAATCTGCTGTCATTTCATCTAAGGTATGCAAACCAGCAAAAGCAAAAGCGACTTGAGAATGTGCTTGTACTAAACTACGCAAGAAACCCATAAAATCTGGGCTAATTTTTCCAGCTTTAATTAAATCTTCAATTTTCTCAAATTCATCTATAGCAATAATTAACCCACCAGATGAATTTTTAATTACTTTTTCAAAATAGCGGTTAAAAGTCCGTTCAGGAAGTTTTAATAAATCATCATCATTAGGAGGTTCAATATTCACAACTTGGGAAATTTCATCACTAATGGCCATTAATACTTCACCTACTCCTTGAGTGACATCTCCTAATTTTAGTAAATTCACATAAACAACTTTGACATTTGCACCTAAAGAGTTAGCAGCATTGAGTAAAATCGAAGTTTTACCCATGCGTCTATGACCATAAATTACTACCGATTGGAGTTGAATACCTCTCAGCCAAAGTTCTTCTAATTGTCTGATAATATCTTCTCTTCCAATAAATAAATTACCCATTACAGGGTCGCCGATAACATAAGGATTATTTACAGGTTTAGTAATTACAATTTCCCCAACTTCTCCAGCAATTTGTAATAGTTGCTGTTGCCAATTTTTGGCAATGTCTATAATTAATCCTTGTTCTGCTTTGGGTAAGGTATCGGCTGTATTTAAAATAGTTGTCAGTTCACCTAATGCCCGATTTAAAGCTGAAGAACGAGACGCACGAGAAACACTAAGGTTAATGATTTTTATATCTTCAATTACTTTGACAAATCTATCTAATATTTGCCAGGTTGCAGGACGTAATAAACCTGATTTGGGAACAGTAGGTATTTGTAAGTTAGCAATAGAATCTAAATCTTCACTGTAGTACAAAACTGCTAGAATTAAAGCAAGAATATACATTTCTTCCCCATAGAGAAGAGAACGAACTACTTGAAAAGCTTCTGTCGCTTTACCCGGTTGTTTTTTATGAAGATACCAAAAGCCAGCAGCAACCGCACGGGAAGGGGTATCTAGGCGGGTATCTGTATTCAAATTCGCTCTTAATCTTTGTTTCCCAGGAAAAGGTAAGAAAAAATTATCTATTGCTTCTGATATAAGTTTGTCATTGAGAGCAGCAGACGTAAAATGTATTAATTCCCAATCATAGGTAGTTTCTGCCAAATGAGAAATTGACCAAATTATTTGTTCTCGTGGTTTTGCATTCAATACCTGATTCACTGCTTGAACTGCGGGAATAAATTGGGTAGTATATAACAATAACTGATTAACATTATGTGTACCAGTTTCCCAGTCCTGTAGTAACCAATTTTGTAAATGTAAATCAAAATAAGGTAAAGGAAGTGAAGTAATGCGAGGAAGTAAAAAACTACCATTTCTGAGGTAACGTAAGTTTAAAAGTAAGCCAATTAACCAATTTTCTGGACGTAAAAGCGCCACACCGAACGCCATACCGAACGCCATATTGAACGCCATACCAAACTCCACAACTCCCAACATCGTACCTCCCATTATCATACCTCCCGCCATCAGACCAAACGCCACACCAAACGCCACACCAAACGCCACACCTCCCTCCACACCAAACACCACACCAAACGCCACACCTCCCTCCACACCGAAAGCCACACCGAAAGCCACACCGAAAGCCACGCCGAAAGCCACGCCAAACGCCACACCTCCCACCATCAGACCAAACACCACACCAAGCGCCACACCTACCGCCACACCAAGCGCCACACCTACCGCCACACCAAGCACCACACCAAGCACCACACCAAGCACCACACCTACCGCCACACCGAACCAAGCAACACGCAACCCTAATTCTTGGAGAAATAAACAAATTAATATTGGTGTAATTATTGTTAAAACCACACCTTGAAATAACAATTGACGCTGAATAGAATTATTCCAATCTATTTCTTTTTCAGGAATATAACCCCCGCCAAAAGTATCAACATACCACCGTAGAGCCTGGGGAAAGTAAAACACCCAATACAGTAACCGTAGATAATCTAAAGGATTCCATAAAGAGAGAGGACGACGTAATTTAGGGGCTAAATCTAAACGAGGTACGGGAGATTTTGTATTCATAATATGTTTGTTTTATTGCTAATTTATATGTAATTTTGTAGTGTAGAGACGTTCCATGGAACGTCTCTATAAAGTTTTTGTTTTATACAAGTTATAACAAAGCTGGGTTAATTTTTGCGGGTGTCCACCACTTTCTTGAATCAGTGCTTGGATATCTGCTTCTGTAAAATCAATCGTGGTTGGTTGTAATCGCTTGGTAATAAAATCACAGATAGTTTTTTCATTCCAAGGGAGAATATCTACTTGTTGACAAATATCTGCTAATGGAGATGTTTCATAACTATCATTAAATAATGTTTTTAGAGATTCATTTGCGGCTAAAACTAATTTCAAGCAAGCATTTTCACCTTCAGCTAAACCCCGTAAATGATCTCTCACATCTCTTGTAAATCCTTCCCCATTCAATTTACCAACATTATCTAAAATTAATAATACTCTTTTATCTTGTAAATTTCTAGTAAATCTATAACCTGTACTATCTGCAATATCAAGTTTTTCACATATAGCAAAGTAAAAATCTTCTTGATTATGAATATTATTCATATCTAGAAAAACATTTTGACGAGGAGATTTTAAAAGATTTATTGATTGTTGATAAACTGCATATAATAAAGATGATTTACCAATTGCTTGTTCACCAATAATAGCAACACTACTAGAATTATTGAGTAGTTCAAATATTTGTTGTATTTCTTGATCTCTACCAAAGAATTTTTCTGGATTATCTACTTTTGTATTGATAGGAACAAAGGGATTTTGATTATTTTGCAGTAGACTGATTTTAATTTGAGTTGTTTCTCTAGTGGGTATTATAGGAGAAGAATTAGATAAATATTCTTGATGAAAGTGTTTTATGGGATTTTGAAAATTTCTTTTACTAACTAAAATACCTAAATCTTGTTTCAATTTGTTAAATAATTTACCTCCTAACTCTCTTGTATATTGGTTATCTCTGTAAATTGTAGCTGCAATATCTTCATATTTTTTATCTTCCCAAATACCCAAAAAAAGACTCTCTTCCACAGAATTTAAAACTGGTTTTCCCTTTTCTGACAATACACGATTTATGAAATTTAAAGCTTCTTTAGAGTCCATTAGGCATATTTGAGTTGGTTGATGAAATTTAACACTAGGCTATTCAGTATTAAATTCTATCCTACAAACCTACATCTGACTACATTTGCCTACGTAAATTTTTGTCCGTAATTACCTACAACACCCAACCTATTCAGTATAAATGACGGGTGATGATAGAGACATGAAAAAAAGACACACACTTGAGGAATGTAAACCCATGTCTCAACAACCAACAGAAAAAGAAAATCTTCCTACTCAGTCTAACAACACAACGAAACTTTTAGACACTGCGGAAAAAATCATGAGTAACATCACAAAATCAGAAATAGTGGAAATAGTTAAAGTCGGAACTAAAACCACAGAAACCATTTTTAAAGATTTATTGAAGTCTGGAGGTAAACCCGTCTCTATTATCTTAGCTATTGCTGTTTTGATTGTAGCAACTGCAATACCTATTGTGGCTTTGAAACTATCTCCAAATCAGATAAATCAACCTGCGAAAAATTCTCTAGTCAAATGATAACTTTAGGGTGGGTTACAGGTTTGCTAACTCACCTTATACTAATGATCCATTTTTGCCGTTATGATCTAAAACAGTGAAAACTGTGATTAAATTTATAAAAATTTAGCTCAAAAAAGCTTATGAGTTTAAATCGTCGTCATTTCTTGGTTTTATTGGGTGCTAATGCAGGTGCTTTTATTCTAGATAGTAACGCTACAGCAGAAACATTTACCTCTCCAAAACCGGCTATTCAACTACCCTCTTTACCCCAAATAAGCTATTTAGGTATAGTGCAGTTGGGTTTTATATGGAAGTTAATTTTATCAGTTTTTGCTGGTTTGATAGGGTTAATAATTGGCGGAATTTTGGCAATACTTTTGACTCTAATACTTGAATGGCAGAGTAACCGAAATTCCCCACCAAGTGAATCAGGTTCAATGGGTGGAGTCGCATGGTTGGGTATTGGAATGTTTTTGATATGTATAATTAGTCCTTTGATGGCAGCAATTGCTATCTTTTTAACTACTTTATATTTATAGATTTAATAGATCAAAATCTCATCAATTTTAATTGACAATTTATTAAAATGGGTTCCAAACATAACATTTACATTTATCAATTTTTTTACCTATATAGCAATCCTAAATGATTCATGGATACAGATGGAAATTAGAAGCCTATGCTATGGCGGTTCTCGGTTGAGTGAGATACAAGAACCCCACCCCCAACCCCCTCCCCGCAAGCGATGAGGGGGCTATGATGTATTTCATTATGCACACCGCTATATAAAGTCTGTAACTGGAGTTTATTCACAACTCAAATAGGATTGCTATAGTTGTTTATCTATGAGAAAATACTATTGCTAAAGTATCAAAAGTATTGATTTATTTAAAAGTTATGCCTAGTTATACGCTCAAGTTTGATGACGGAAAATACGACTATATCATGACGATTACTCTTGCCGATTGTACAGTCAGCATCATAACTGACGGTGTTGGTTTCAATGCACACACTTTTGAAACCCATGAATTGGCTACCGAAACCGAAGCGCTGGAATTTTACGAAACAACTATTCGCAGGGAAAACCCTAGTTATCAGCGGACAACAGATTCATTATCTACTGAGGTAGAAGAAGAAGAAAAGGAAGGGGAAGAGGAATTTGAGCCGTTAACATTTGATTTCGATTTGAATGAACAGAATTTAGCAACAGATGAATTAGTAAATCGTTTAGCAGGAGTGCTACCCGGTTTAGAAATTTATGAGAGTGAATCTAGCGGTTATCCTTTTAAAACATTTGTTTGGAAAGTAGAAGATCAGGGAGAATTTACTATAGATAAGCTGCTTTTAGCAGAGGGATTTATGCAGTCGATTGCATGGGATACTTTTTTGGCAGATGTCATTACTAATAGCAGTAATCTCACCAGCAATTTGGCTTTAGAACCAAATCTGAATCCTGAAGAAATTGCTCATAAATGTCAAATGTTAGAAACTACATTGCGAATGCATTGTAAAAACATTGCTGTTTATAAAATAATGCACTTCGATCCGTTATTACCTGGAGAAAAAATTGATGAATTTCATATTATTGTAGGTGAAACTCATGATGAAAATTGGGTGGGAATTGCACCACAAATTGGTTCTATTGAAGATATTAGAACTGACACTGAGAGATTGCCAATTTCCACAGACTTTACTCCTTTATCCAGCACTCAAACATTAATTAATACCTTGCAAACCATAGTAAATGGCTTGGAGTTTGCTACTACTCCAAACACCACTAATAGAGAATTTTATTTAACATCTGCTAACTCTCAAGAACAAACAATTTATCAGTTACTTGATGCAATTGATTTTGTCATTACTTGCAATTTTGCTCCCTTTGGTTCAGTAGCAGAATATGAAGATCGTGAATTTTTCCGTTATATCCATCCATTAGATCAACTGTTGCAGTTAAATCTCACAAATTTACGCGAATATGTGATTGGTTCCTATTCTCTTTATCACTTATACAGTATTGGTAATACAAATAGCGGTGATGCGGTAGGAGTTTCAACTGTTGCTGTCTGGTCTTGAGAACCTCTTTTCTGCCCTTTCTAGGGAGGGAAGAGGTGCAAGTTTTATTTACAAAGGTTTTTGCTTGGGTATACCAACAGGACGAGGAAAATGAACTGGGGTATGCACTACTTTTCGCAAATAGATACAATGACGAATGCTGTTAGTTAAAGGAGTTGTAAATTCTTCAATTAATTCAATTACTCCACCTAGTTGATTAGCAGCATTTTGTAGACTTGCGGTTTCTTCTTTAGTCCAACTACCTCGATAAATGACAGCTAAACCGCCTTTTTTTACTAAAGGTAAACTATACTCAGCACAGGCGGAAGCTGTTCCCACGGCTCGAATTAGAGCTAAATCATAGCTTTGACGATGCTTAGGTTCTTGACCAATTTCTTCTGCTCTGCTAACAATAGTTTTGGCATTAATTAAAGAGAGATTACTTAATATAGTATCAATAAAATTAATTTTTTTGCGAGTTGAATCTAACAAGGTGACTTGAGAACTTGGAAAAATAATAGAAATTGGTAGACCGGGAAAACCTGCACCTGTGCCAATATCAATAACAGATGCACCGTGATGAAGGGAATCAATAAAATGCTGTTTTGGTGCAATCCCTCTTAAAGAGTCCCAAAGATGTTTTTCCCAAAATTCTTCAGGTTCGGTAATACGAGTTAAATTAAGTTGGCGATTTCCTTCTAAAATTAATTCATACAACTGCTGAAATTGACTTTGCTGTTGAGTTATTGGTTGCCAATTAAGTGTTTGCTGCCAGATTTCTGCCATTTCTGGTAAACTAGATACAGGTAAAGATTCTAAATTCATTTTCAGATTTTAATATTGGAGATTACCCAGGAACTGGAAAAGATTACGAATTACGAATTACTACTTCTTTCACTTTATTTTCTAATGTTGCGGGGTCAACTGCTGTTAATACACCATGATTTAGTGTCCAACAACGGTCAGCTATTGGTAACAGATCGCCAGCATCGTGTGTTACAACTAATAAAGTCCAATCTTTTTTGAGTTTCGCTAATAAGTTTACTAGTTGACGACGCATTGACCAATCTAAACCGGCGGTGGGTTCATCTAATAATAATAAATTTGGTTGGCGAATCAATTGCACGGATAAGGCTAAACGTCTTTGTTGTCCACCGCTTAAAGCATGGGGTGGTGTAGATAAGGATAAATGCTCTAATCCCACTTCGCTTAATGCCTGTTGAACTCGCTCTGAACCTAATTCAGGATGCCCTAAACGTAATTCTTCTAAGATTGTACCACCGCAAAAGTGCCTTTCTGGAAACTGAAATACGATTCCGGCTAGTTGTTGTAGCTGTTCGGCTATCAGTTGTTGTTCTCTCCAGAAAGCTGCACCGGAGGTAGGTTCAGCCAGTCCAGATAGAATTTCTAGTAAGGTACTTTTACCGGAACCGCTGGGGCCAATAATCAAACCCAGTTGCTGGGGTGGTAATTCCAAGTTGATAGATTTAAGAATTGCGGTTGGGCAAGCTGTGGGGTGATAAGTTAGATTTCTGAGATAGAGCATTTGTTAAAATTAGCAAAAAGTCAGCGAATAACTGATGGAGTCGATTTAGAAAAACTTGATTTAGCAGCAATAATCAGGCATTTTTTTCTATTGTGGCAGACTTAGCTGAGAAAATCGCTACAACCAGTCAGGGAACAGAAGTAATTGACCAGAGTCTACCTGTGTAGAAAATTTTGACGGTGATAGATGCTTCTGGAAATTTACCAATTTTTTACATTTTAAGTAACAGATAAGACAATTTCAACCGCAATTCTTCTGAGGCGTTTTATGTCCAAACAATTTTTCATTCCTCAATTAATGATGTTTTTCCGATTTCCTAACCTTGTTCAAGTCACCTTTGCTACTACTTTTGCGCTAAATTTATTGGTGAATCCTTCTTGGGCTGGTGATCCGTTTCGGAGTGGTGAACAGCATAAAATTGGCGATCGCACTGAAGCAGCTTTTAAAGCCATTTTTCAACAAGGAAATTACCCAGCAGCCGCAGATCATCTGCAAAAAGCAATCTCTGAGGAACCAAATGAACCCCTGGCTTACGCTATGAAGGCTTCTTTAGCTTATGGAGATAAGGATTTAGCTGGCTTAGATAGGTACAGTAAAAGGACTTTAGAAGCAGGACAAAAGCTGATTGCTAGTGATCCTTTACGCGGTAATTTATACACTGGTGTCGGCAATTTTTTAGAGGGTGCAGTAATGATCACCCGTGACAAGAGTGTTAATGGTGTATCAAAAGCCCTGAGTCGCTTGACAAAAGTTTATGAGTATTTAGATAAAGCGGAAGCGATCGCACCTAATGATCCAGAAGTAAACTTACTCCGGGGTTATATGAATTTAATGTTAGCCGTTAATTTGCCTTTTATCAGCCCAGATCAAGCAATTGAAAAGTTAGAAAAAAATGCTGCACCTGGGTATTTGGTAGATCGGGGTATTGCTTTAGCCTACCGGGATTTGAAACAATATCCTCAAGCCTTAGATTATGTCAATCGAGCCTTAAAATCGACTACTGACAACCCAGAAATCTATTATCTCAAAGCCCAGATATTGCACGAAAAGGGTAAAAAAGAAAAAAGCCAGAATTTGATTAAAGATGCAGTAGTTCATTTTGATAAAGCTTTAACCAAAAAATCCCAACTTCCCGCTAGTCTAGTCAAACAAATTGAACACGAACGCAGAAGCGCAGCCAGCCGATTGACTAATCTGTCATAGTGGTATTCATCTCAGTGAGAAGTTTTCAATTGTAAAGCCTGTAGGGGCGGGGTTTCCCCGCCCTGAGTTTCCTCGCCCTTGCTCATATTGCATCCCACACAAAACCGCTATATAGTAAATAATTCATAATTAATTGTGAAACCCTTTTACTAATTACCCATCTACCCATTACCAAAATGCACATTCAATTCCGTGAGTTTAATCCTTTTGATGTCTGGATTTGGTTGAAATTCAACATGATTCCATCTGAACGGGAAAAAAAATATGTAGAAGAAGTATTTAATTCCTGGTTTTATCTGGGTAAACTAGGAGCATTTAATGCTGAAAATCTCCAGGTACAGGAAACTGGTTTGGAACTCAGCTATCTGGATTACGATCCACAAGGTTATAACAAAAGCTTTCTCGCTTTGATGCACAACATGAGCGAGTTTGAGTATGAAGGAGAATGGGGACGTTGCTGGTTTGATATGGGAACTAGTGATGCTATTTCTCTCGATATCTTAATCAACGCCCTGACTCAATTAAGTGAGGAATATGTTGATATTCAAGAACTATACATCGGCGGAGAAAATCCAGATTGGCCTGTCGAAGATAGCGAAACTCGTGCTGATGCAATTTACGATAATTAGGGTTTGCTAAAAAAGTTTTTTCATAGAGAGTAGAAATCAGGAATCAGGATTCAGAAATCAGGAGTCAGGAATTAGAAAGAAGGAAGAATCATCTAGAACCGGAAAAAGTGCTTGATAAATCAATGGTATCAACACTTATTTTTTGCCTATTATCAACATTGAATAGTTCTGAAACCATTGTTTCACAAAAGTTTTAGATTTATATGGTTAACGCCACGCTACGCTATCAACAAACGATAATTAACTACAACAATGAATAAATCAGGTCAAATTCGCGTCATAGTTTTAGCTCTAATTCGAGATGGTGAGAGAATATTTGTTTCTGAAGGTTATGATCCTACCAAACAATCAACATTCTATCGTGCTTTAGGCGGTGGTGTGGAATTTGGCGAACCTAGTTCTGTAGCTTTAGAAAGAGAATTTCAAGAAGAAATTCAAGCTGATTTAACAAATATTTGCTATTTGAGTTGTATAGAAAACCTGTTTAGCTTCGATGGTAAACAAGGACATGAAATTATTCAACTTTATCAATGCGATTTTGCAGATCCTAAATTTTACAAAATCGAAAGTTTAACTTTTTCAGAATCTCCAGAACGTAAACATCGCGCTTTATGGATAGATATTGCTCGATTTAAATCAGGAGAATTAAGGTTAGTACCTGAGATATTTTTTGATTATTTGTAAATTCAAGAGTCAGGAGTCAGCCCTATGGCTTACGCCACGCTAGGCTATCAGCTTGTCTTCGACACACTACGTGAACGCTCAGGGCAAGGAGTCAGGAAAAGGAAGGATGAAGGATATTTTTCTCTTCTGTTACCTGCTATATCAAAAATTCTGTATCCTAAATTCTTACACTCAAGATAGCAATTCTCTCTGCGTGAAATAAAAATGTAAGTATTCAGGATAGAGAATACAAAAGTCAGGAGAATAAAGCTTTTTTAGTCAACTTTGATGATTTTGATAAAATCTCTCTTCTCTCTATTCTTCATTTCATAAGCATTCTGACTCCTGAATTCTTACATAAAAATTACATCCAGGATGATTGCTATAATTAACTTAGAACATCAACCAAGAGAGTGAATTATGTCTATTCAATTAATGACAAGACGTTTCACCGTTGCACAATACAACCTAATGAATCAAGCTGGTATTCTCACAGAAGATGACAGAGTAGAACTTATTAACGGAGAAATTATTGAAATGTCCCCCATTGGTAGAAGACACGCAGCTTGTGTTGACCGTCTTAATTATTTACTCAGTATTCTTTTAGGAACAAGAGTAATTATCCGAGTCCAAAATCCCATTATCTTAAATAATCTATCAGAACCACAACCCGATATAGCATTACTCAAACCTCGTGCAGATTTTTATGAAGCTGGACACCCACAACCAGAGGATATATTGCTATTAGTTGAAGTTGCAGATAGTAGCATTGAATATGACAGAGAAATAAAAATTCCTCTTTATGCAAGTAGCGGTATTTGTGAAGTTTGGTTAATAGATATTTATGAACAACTAATTACAGTTTATCGCTACCCTAACGCAAATGGTTATAGTGAAATCAAAACTTTCCGACATGGTGATATTCTAGATATACAAGCATTTCCTGAATTTACGTTGATGGTTAATGATGTACTAGGATAGACGATTTAATTAATCGTATCTATCTTTTTTTAATTTAATCACTTCAATGACATTATCATGGTGTTGACCACCGATAATATCTTTTAAATGTATTTTTCCTTCAATATACTGTAAATGTATCCTCCACCCAGATATTTTATCAATATCAGCACGGTAGATAGCTTGTTTAATACCAGTCACTTTGTGTAATCTTGTTTTGGGAAAAGTTCTAGTTCTGTGACATTCATTATCTTCTAGTTCTGCTAAAGCTTTGAGAAAATCAATTTTTAACTCCTCTGGCAAAATTTGCATGGCTTCATAAATAACACCATATTCATCTAGAAGAGGCTTAATTTGTGGCATTATAAAGCAGTAACCTTAACCTCTTGATTTTCATCTACCGTAAAATCTTGATAAATAAATTCTGCAATGGCATTATATGCTTGTTGTGCATCTTCAGTGTTGACAATTCTAAATAAAGTAACAAGTATACAGCCAAAAATTGGATCATCATCAATAGTTAAAATTACTCTTTGTTGGTCATTTATTTTTAAAGAATATATAGTTGAATCATAGGAGTGATTAAGTTTTATATTTCTGAGTTGTTCACTGTGTTGATAAAAAGAATTGTTCTCAGATGATAAAAGTTCAAAATGGCGATTCATTTCTTTAATAATTTTAAACTTCTCCGTATCATTAAATCTTTCTAAATCTTTCTCAAAATCCTTTGTCGATTCAATGAGTATATCCATCAATTTAACTCCTGAGTCGAAATTTCAAGGTTACTTTAAATTTACCCTAAACTTACAGATAATTGTATGGTGGCAAGTGTCAATGTGCCAGATTTTTTATAAAAACCTGATTCATGTCAGAAATCCATTGTTCAGAATTTGTAATCAAAACTATTCATGCTTATACTGCAAACAGTTCATAGTTTAACCAAATATGGAACCCCTCTCCATAGACGCGAAGCGGCTTCTCGAAGAGTACCTCTCCCCGTGAACGGGGAGAGGCTTAGAACTCGGTTTTTTCATCAATAAAAAGTACAGTTCCTAACCGTTTTGAGTATAAGAACAAATCTTTTTGAATAATCAAACATTATGCCAGTTCAACAGCTAAAAAATAAACTACCTGTAACTCTATTCATACTTCTATCAGGAGTTGCTATCACTCAAAGCATTGGTTGTACCAAATTATACTCCGATAATAACAAAAATGTAGCAGATGCCCAAACTCCACCCAAACCCGCACCCCAAGAAATTATTCAAGCGGGAGAAGTGCGGGCTTTACCTGGGAAATTGGATACCATACCTGTTTTTAACAGTAATAGCCCGGAATGGGTAAAAACTGAAGGAGTTTTACTTTCTACTTTTCCCACCAATGGGAAAAAAGTTCCCGCAGCACATCTTAATTTTCCCTTCCAAGGACGCTTTGATTTATTTGCTCATCACTATAGCCATACTCCTAAAGATTTACAAACGCTTTATTTGGGTATAGTTTTGCATAATCCTGGTAAAAAATCTGTAACAGTCGATGTTTTACAAGGTGCGAGTTATTTAATGCAAGATGCACCTTTTGTGACTTTAGCGCCATACATTGAAAATAATGATGGAAAGGCTTTTTCAGGGCCGGGAAATAGGGCTGTGGCTGATGTGTTGCGGGGAGTTCGTCAAGCTGATTTTCCGGCTAAATTGGTAATTCCTGCGGGAAAAAGTCAAATGTTGTTAAATCATCCTATTCCGGTGCGAAATTTAGAAAAACCTGTAAATGGTCGGTCTAGCTTTTTTCGTTTGCGTAGCGGCGGCAAAGTTTATACAGCTAGTTTAGCGATGTATGCGAAGAAAAATGCTGATGGTTCTGACCGTGCGCCCACTTTGGCAGAATGGCAAGATTTATTAAATAACAGTAATTTTGCTGGGCCAAGAGATAAAGTTCCTACAGCACCAGATGCTAAAGGCGGTCAATTGATTTATGGGCGTGTAGCAGGTGTTTCTCAAGGTTCTCGGTGGAAAGCGAAACTGGTGGATAAACCGGAAACGCAAACTTTGACAATTCCCCAACCTGGTAAGGCGATTTCCTATCCTATAGCTACTTTGCGGGCTGGTAGATTGGGTACTGAACAAAGTCAAACGGCGAAGATGTTGGTGCGTTATGCCGACACAGCTTATGAGGCACATGGGAATTATGGTGTGGAATATAATCTCAGTTTGCCTTTAAGTAATAATACTGCGAAATCTCAAACTGTTTCTGTGACTTTAGAAACTCCTCTGAAAGAAGATAAATTAGCTCAAGGTGGTGTCCGCTTCCGAAAACCATCCTTAGATTTTCCTTTCTTTCGGGGGACAGTGAGGTTGCGTTATGCTGATGATCAGGGGGAACAAAAGACGCGCTATGTGCATTTATGGCATCGTACTGGTCAAGTTCTGGAACCTTTGACAAAAGTTGTGTTACAACCTGGAATGAGGCGCATGGTGCAGCTAGATTTGATTTATCCACCCGATTCCACTCCACCCCAGGTTTTGACGGTGAGAACTTTAGAAAAATGAGGTAAAGACGGTGGGAGTTTTCCCTATCTTATTTACCGCCGTAGAAAAAGGCAATTTCTTTTTCTTTCAGAGGTGCAAAACCAGCATCTACTAGTTTTTGGTCTAGTTCTGGTTGGGGAATGTGTTTTGCACCAATGCGGACGATTCGGGAACGCATGGTATTAGATACGCCACTACGTTGTCTACCTGCTTCTAGACCCATGACTTGGGTGTATAGTTCTAATTTAGCTGATGGAATGGGAGAACCATCAAAATCAACTCCTTGTGCGATCGCTACATCAATAGCATCTGCACCTGTGGTAGTCTGCTCTCCTAGGTTAATTTCGGTCGTCATGGCAATTTGCTCTCAAGAATATTAAGTATACTTTACCAGTCTTACTGCCACCTCTGGCTGTATTGCTTGACTGATGAGCTTTGCGAGTCCAGACTTGTCACTTTTGGAAATTTTCGTTTAATCTCGAACCAGCAGTATAGCAATTTTTAGGTGATGCTATGTCTGATGCCAACTCTCCTCGCCACAAAGACCGCAGTCTCGAACAAGCACTAACTAACAAAATTATCGACGATTATTTCGAGAATTCTGAAAGTTGGCTGAGAGCAATTTTGCGGATGTGTATTTTCTCTTTAGCTGAAATTAATGGAGAATCAGTTTTTATTGTTGAATGTCCGAATCACGCTGTAGCTAAACGTTTGAGTCGGAAAACTTATCCGTTTCGAGGAATGGTGTATTTTTTAACTGATAACTTCGATGATCGCGATCGCACTTTATTTTGCTATAAAGATGAACGTAAAGGCTATTGGCGCTGTTTCGATACTAGTACAAACAGTTGGCAATCTTTAAGTAAGTTACAATCATCCACGACTCCAAGGGAATAGAGACTGGGTAATGGGTAATTGGTAATTGGGGAGATGAGGGAGAATAACTTTCCACCTATTCCCCAATTACGAATTACGAATTACGAATTACGAATTAGATCGTGTAATTGAGCCACCAACAAACGCACCTAATATTGTACCTGTCCAAATGCCGGCTGTACTGCCTTGCCACATTGCCCCCGGTGTTACCCAAGCATTACACATCTGTTGAAAACCCCAAGCTTGGTTTTGGCATTTTTGACTATGAAGCATGGACGTGATTTGGACACCAATCAAACCACCAAAAAAACCAGAAGATAGAGCGAAACAAGTACAAATTAGGATGCGTTTTTTAGTCATAGTAATTGAGGAATGGGGAGGAATAATTAATATAAAACCACAGTCGAAATCAGAATATAGAATTGAATTGATACAGTAGTAAAAGTAAGTAATGAGTCACTAATAATCTAATTATATCCAGTTCACCCCTAACCAAGAATCTGAAGTTTAGCTTCATCAAATACAAGACCTCGCCGGGCAAAATATTTATGAATATTGATTTGTACAAATAAATCTTTGAGTTCTTCGGCAATTTCAGTTGGCGGATTTCCTGATAAAGCAATTGCAATTAAATGTTCTGCACTGTGAATTTCTCCACAATCAATCGCTAAGGTTGCGGCACTACGATACAATATTGAACGGGTTGGTTCTGCTGCAAAATCATCTGCTATTAATTCTGCTGCTAATCGTTCTTTTTCAAATGCTTGTCTGGATAATTGGGAAACTAAATCAGAGTTATTTTTAAGTTTAGCAACTTGTGCCATTTCGGCTAAATTCATAGCCTGTTTATGTAACTCTTGAATCTGACTCATTTTTTTACTATGAACGCTAAAGGGTTACTAAATTCAACCAACTACCACAATGTAAATTGTAATATCCTCAACTAAAGTGCGGCTGAATTGGAATATGAAATTAGTAAATTAAAACTTTTCAATTTTTATGATTTGCGACTTTGAGTGAAGTATATTTAGATCCTTGCAGCGTTTGTTAGCCTTATTCTTAATCAACTTGGAGGAATAAGAAGTTTGCAATGCCATTCTCATCACAAAATCTACCGACATTATCAAGTCTCTCAAGCGTGGCAGGGATAGATACCCTTTCATCTGTTACATTCATATCTGTAAGCATTACTTGTCCATTAGAGATTGGTATGTAATTTCCTTTCTTTTGTTGACAGGCAACTTGAAGCATTGACTTCAAGTTATTTTGTTTTCCAGACTTCGAGCTTACAAGCTCTTCAAGCTCTGAATCTGTCCATAGTGATTTGGAACTCCGATATGTTTTATCGAATTGATAAGTATCCTTATGCCAGATACAGGTAGATGCCCAAGAATCAAAATGAGGTGGCTCTTTCTTCGGTTCGTGCGCCACTATGAAAAGCTCCCAGATAGCTGCTTGTTTTATCCATCTCGACTGTCGTTGTAACTGATGGCTAAAGTGAGAGATATCTGACTTTCCCTGAAAAGAATCCCAACGGTTATCAAAACGTATCCATTTTGCTTCAAAAAGGCATATCCTAGCAGTGTTATTTTGCTTTACTACAATTATTGCATCACAGCCAAATCTCCTTTCATGATGTGTTTGTAATGTTTGTGAATGTGCAAAACATGGTAGCCCATGATAATGCCAAAAATCTCTAATGCCTTGAGTTAAGTTAGATACATAGTCTCTCTCGCTAACTAAAATACGTTTGGTTAGATCAATTCTGCACTTGTTATCTGCTTTATACGCAATTGACGCAATAAGATGAATATCAGGATTCATAAATATTAATTAAAATTCCTTAAAAAGGGCTGTATAATCACCCATTATACTTGGTATCAGTTTGTTTTTCACAGATAATAGTAGACTTTGTAGTTTTTGATGGAGTCGCTAAATTACCTTATGGTATTTAAAAAAGTATCTGTAAATAACTATTGTCAATATCTCGTTGTCACCAGAAAAAAGTATGACAAAATAAAGCTATAATTTTCTCAAGGATAAAGAGGTAAAAACTATTTATGTCAAACATTGAACAAATTGAAACTGCAATTCTCTCACTTCCGTCTCATGATTTTGAAAAGCTGAGACAATGGTTTTTAAACCTAGATTATGAACGTTGGGATGAACAGATAGAACGTGATATTGCAGATGGTAAATTGGAAGCATTAGCGGAAGAAGCAATCGCAGAATTTAAAGCAGGAAATTGCCGCGAAATCTGATGCACTACACAACACAACGATTCTGGCAATATTATAATGCTCTCCCTAAAAGTGTGCAGCAAACAGCGGATCAATGCTATGAATTGCTCAAGGCTGATCCGTCTCATCCATCGTTACATTTTAAAAAGCTAGGTAACAAATATTGGTCAGTTCGAGCAGGTTTAAATTATCGTGCTTTGGGTGTTGAAGTTGAAAACGGCATTTCTTGGTTTTGGATTGGAACACACGCAGAGTATGACCAACTGATTGGTAAGCTGTGATTTAATCACTTAAATACTCCTGTCTGCGTTCCTGAATAAGTTCATCTACCAAGTTTCTATCAGGTGATTTATCTTTTAATAAACCTTTTAATTTCTTAACTTGTTGTTTGAGGCTGACTAATTGCAACTTACCATTATTTTCAAGAGTTAAAATTAATCTATCTCCTGATTCTAAATTCAGCATTTTTTGGATTTCTTTAGGTAAAGTTAAACGTCTTTCTGGTTCGATATCAAGTGTATATTGTTGAGGAATTAGGGAATAGGAAATAGTGTTTTGATCATTTCCATTTGTACTGACAGCGATTAATTTAGTCCATCTTCTGCACCCCTACAATATCAGCGTTTCAAGGCAGCCAATCTTGATTTAATAATTGTTCGAGAGTATATGGACAATCTTCAGGAAAATGAATTATCATACCTGTTTTCTGCTTGACATATTTTAATGCTTTTTGATAAACTTTTAATTGGTTTTCTTGTAAATGATTTCGTAGATTTTGAGTTAAATACTCGTTGAGTTGGTTTCTAAAACTCATAATTTCAGCTTGCCAATGATTGGCGTTATATTCATGTTGCTCTTGCCAATATTGAAGGAGTAATAAATGTCTGATAATTTGTTCTAGAAAACTTTCAACTGTTAATTTGTCTCGACGACTCACCGCTTCTAATTCTTCAATCAAATGCTCTAAGTCGAGATTTTCTAGTTGTTTTTCTTTTAATAGTTTCAAGGTTTGTACTAACCATTTCTCATTATCAACTTCATACAGAGAATATAGTTCACTTGCTTGAGTCATTGCTGTACTCTACTTGCTTGTTAGTAATGACTAAATCTATCCCACTTCTTATTTTGCCACATCATTGGTAAACAAATGGATGATGAATTGTATTTCATTGCGCCGACTCAGTGGAAACTACGGAAGGCGATAAAGGCGGTGAATGAGGTAATGAATGACCGGGAGCAACGCGAAACTGAAAAATGACGGGTTTAGTCGTCAGGTGCGTCAGATGTCAAATGTCTGTTGATTGTTGATGAATTATCGAGTCTGACGCACCCTACAAAGGTACTAGTTGAGTGAGATACAAGAACCCCACCCCCAACCCCCTCATCGCTTGCGATGAGGGGGCTAAGATGTATTTCATTCAATGCATACCGCTATAACAACTAATTGACGGGTAAACAATTCTTCCTTCTTCCTTCGCGTTCTTCGCGTCTTCGCGGTATGCCTTCGGCACGCTATGCGAACGTTTCTTCTTTATTTGTCAAAATGTATTTGACAGACTAGTAAAGTCAGCGACTCCCTTACGAGAGCCACTGCTCTTCAAAACCGTGCTTGAACCTTTAAATTCACACGGCTCCTCAGTGACTTGGTGCTTATCACGCATTCCTCATTACCAACATATCCTCCTCCCAAAACCAGTTCAATTCGGAGGGTGGCTTAGGCTCGGCACTGTTACAGCCAGATTTTCTGCCAGGACTACCATCACTGATAGTCTTTGTGTCGTGGCAATGTCTGTGTAGAAGTTGCCAATTTTTATAATCATCCTTTCCACCTTGCGATTTGGGGATAATATGGTCAATTTCCATCACATCGTTTTCACGGAAAAACAATCCACAGTGGGTGCATTTCCCTTTTTGCCATTTCAAGAGTGATGAGACTCTTGTCGGCATTTCTGGGTTGTTGCCCATTCTTGTACTCCAATAAACCAGGTTCCCGTCAAATGGGGACAGTTCGCCTTTAACTTTTATATGACGCACTATTTTAATGCGAGTATGGTCAAGTAAACGAAATGGATTTTCCCCACCTTCAGAGGTTGCAAATACCCAGTTATCCTCGCCTATGGAATGCCAATATTTCTTTGACACCCATCCCAATGATTTCTTTGGGTGGCGGAACTTTGCCCAAGAGACAAGTTTTTGATACACAAGGTCATCTAACTGAGCGTAGATTTCCTTACTTATGACAGTCGCGTAGTAGTTAGCCCAACCCCTAATGATGGGATTTAGTCGCTTAATGAGCGCCGCTTGCGGTGCTGACTTATGGGAGTCAATTACATCAGCCAGACGGTCATAATGTGCCTTCACTTTTTCTTGACTTGGGGTAATGATGGTTTTAAAACCGAGTAATTCCCCTTTGGTATTTTTACCTGTATGGTGTTTCCCTTTGGGGAACTGACGGATATTAAATCCAAGGAAGTTGAATCCTGGCTTTTCCCCAACAAAAGTTGAAAGGGTATGCGTCAGTCTTGTTTTACTGGGTTTTAATTCCAAGCCTATGCCGATTAACCATTCGGAGATTATTTCCTGGCATCTTTGAACAACGGTTATGTCTTCATGGAGAATTACGAAGTCATCGGCGTACCTGATTAAAGTAGCTCCTGGCTGGTAGCCAGCGTATTGACCTTTCTTGACAATTGTGCGACTAGGAAAGGCACTTTTTATCCGGTTTTCCATCCCGTGGAGGGCTATATTTGCCAAAAGTGGCGAAAGACACCCACCTTGTGGCGTTCCCTCAGATGTAGGAAACAACTGCTTACCATCCATCACCCCCGCTTTTAACCATGCACGAATTTGACGGTGAATGGTGGGAGATGTATTTAATTTTAAAAGCAGTGCCTCATGGTTGATACGGTCGAAACACTTCGATATGTCGGCATCAAGTACAAATTTTTGTTTATACCTGATGGAATTAAAGATTGCCTCGATTGCATCATGACATGACCTTCCGGCTCTGAACCCATATGAGTTAGGTTCAAATCGCGCTTCCCATTCTGGTTCTAACGCCAGTTTGACAAGTGCTTGCAAGGCTCGGTCTTTCATTGTAGGTATTCCTAAAGGTCGCTTTTCATCACATCCAGGCTTGGGAATCCATACACGCCTGGTTGGGCTGACCTTAGCACCCAGCTTTATTTGATTTATCAAGGCAAGACGAAGATTAGGAGTCAGCGATTTAACGCCGTCTACACCTGCCGTCTTTTTGCCGCAATTATCCTGGGTAACTCTACGAACCGCTAACACTCTTGCTGACCAAGAATTCATCAACGTTTTTTGGAGTCTGCGATATGTTTTGACATCGCCACGCTGAGAGGCTCGATAAATTCTCTGTTGCAGCTTATACACTCTACGTTCTAGCTTTCGCCAGTTAATAGAACGCCATTCCGCCGTAGTCTTTAAACTCGTATTAGACATATTTACTGCTACTGGAAACTTCATCTTCCAAATCACCGTGATTCTGTCTGCCTATCCTCATCATTACAATGAGGCGTTTGCTTTTGAATCAATCTTGCCTACTCGTGGTATTGGTTAGCACCTACTCAATTGTTGAAGACTGAGAACATACGAGCGGTTACTTCGTTTCTGATAATCATTGGTCGAGTTTTTAGAGCGGTACTATCCACCGGGTTTAGAGGAAGTGCTTGTTGGTCAACCGGGAACTTGCCAACTCCCCATTATCCTTGCCCTTTTTGGGACTCCCAGCACATAAAGCCTGATTTCGCTGGTTATTCCTGACGATGGTTCAAACGTACCTTCGTATTCCTACTCATGAACTCTTGCTTGATGTATACCGAATTAGGCTTCCAGTATTTAACACCTTTCACCCCCGCTTCAAGGATTGATGGCTAGTCGCTACCTTGGGGGACACAGTTCGAGACTGCGCTCTGTGTGCTTTCACTCCTGCACCTGGAGGATGGGACTTGGTTTAAAACCTCACCCATATGACTATCAAATTGTCAAAGTTATTAAGTAACTTTGCGGGTAATTCTCCACCCTTTTTGGGGTTAGTTTATACCCAACGAATCGCACACTAGGTGGGAATCCGTAATTACGAATTACGAATTACGAATTACGAATTACCCATCAACCAGTATTTCTCATTCCCGCAGCAATACCGTTAATAGTTAACAATGCTCCTCTGAGTAACTCACCTTTGCTGTAACGGGAGTGAATTATTCCAGAAGTGCTGGTGTTTTTGTACTGCCGTAGACGCTTGAGTAGAGAAACTTGGATAAATCCTAAAGGTACAATTGTCCCATTTCTTAACTGTACTGAACGCTGCAAAGTTGGATCACCGTCCAAAAGTCGCTGGTGTCCAGTGATGTTTAAGACTAAATTCCTGGTGAGATAGAATTCGCTGGCAATTTGCTCAAATACTTTGTCAAACCGGGGTTTGTCTTCTGGGTTGGATAATTCATCGACGTAATGACGTGCCATTTCAATGTCTACTTTGGCTAAGGTCATTTCGGCTTTGGAAATTACCATTTTGAAGAAAGGCCACTTGACATAAAAGTAGCGTAGTAATTTGAGGTGTTCTTCTGGTTCGGCGTTTAAAAATTCTTGTAAGGCTGTGCCGATGCCGTACCAAGAAGGTAACAAAAACCTAGTTTGTGTCCAGCTAAATACCCAAGGAATAGCTCGTAAGCTACTTAAGTCTTTTTTACCAGATGGTCTTCGCGCTGGACGGGAGCTAATTTGCAGTTGGCTAATTTCTTCAATGGGGGTGACTTGGTGGAAGAAGTCGATGAAATCAGGTTGTTCGTAAATGAGAGCGCGATAATGCTGACGCGATCGCATTGACAACTCTTCCATGATCTCATTCCACGGTTCAATATCATCAAACCCAGTCCGCAGTAAACTGGCTTGAATGACTGCACTGGTGATGGTTTCTACGTGGTACAAAGCCAAATCCAGCAAGGAGTATTTAGAAGCTAAAACTTCGCCTTGTTCGGTAATCTTGATACGTCCATTAATACTGTGACCTGGTTGAGCCAAAATTGCCTCATAAGCTGGGCCACCACCCCGTCCCACAGAACCACCCCGTCCGTGAAAAATCCGCAGATGTAAGCCGTATTCTTCAGCGATTTTCTGGAGTGATTTTTGCGCTTTGTGAATTTCCCAGTTGCTGCTTAAGAAACCGGAGTCTTTGTTGCTGTCAGAATACCCCAGCATGACTTCTTGCAAATTGGGGTTGAGGGTGGGAGATGGAGAAGCATTTTCGGGTTTAATTGCTTCATAGCCACCCGCTAAGAAGGCGCGATAGAGTGGGAGTTCAAACAGTTGCCGCATGACGCTTCTGGAGCGTTGTAAGTCTTCTACAGTCTCAAATAGCGGTACTACTCTAATTGATCCTACTGCGATCGCAGGATCAAATAATCTCGCTTCTTTGGCTAAGAGCAAAACTTCTAAAACATCGCTGACTTCCCGGCACATACTGATGATGTAAGTCTGACAGATGTTGATGCCAAATTCTTGTTGTAGCGATCGCAAAACCCGGAAAGTTTCAATGACATCGTTGGTTTTTTCTGAAAATGGCAATTCACTAGGAATCAACGGCCGTCTTGTTCGTAATTCCCCGGTTAACCAAGCCACTTTCTGCTCTTCTGAAAGTTCGTTATAGGGTTGGGGTAAAACTTGCAAGTATTCAAGAATCTCATTCAGCGCATCAGCATGACGGGATGATTCTTGACGAATATCTAGCTGGGTGAGGTTAAAGTCAAAAATTTCCACTTGACAAATCAGGGTTTCTAAAGCTCGACAGCCTAAACCCGTTTCAGTCAAATTGTGGTGAACTAATCGCAATTCAGCTAAAAACTCTGCCCCGGAACGGTACATTGGCGCATCTTCATTAGTTGGCGTTTCCCGTTTATATAAAGCCAAATTGCGATCGCGTGTATTTTCTAGCCGTCTCAACACATAAGCCAGTTTCAACCGATAAGGTTCTTGGCGATAACGTAGAGCTAGAGCATCATAGACATCACTCATCGTCGATTGATCTAACTCTAGAGATTCCAGCAAATCTGGCAATACATCACTCCAGTGCATGGAAACACTCAATAACTCAATCAGTTGCGTCACCGACTGAATATATCGCTCTAAGACCATCTTCCGCTGATAACAAGCGGTTTTCCAAGTAACTTCCGGTGTCACCGACGGATTTCCATCTCGGTCTGAACCTACCCAAGAACCAAAGGAGCAGAAATTTGTACTTGGTGGTTCCAGCCAAGGAAATGTTTGTGCTAGAGAATATTTGAGGCGTTTATACAACTGAGGAATGCCATCAAATAACACTTCTTGGAAGTAGTGCAGAGCATAATCGACTTCATCTAAAACCGTGGGCTTAAATTGATGTAGCTCATCTGTCCGCCACCACAGGCGAATTTCTTCCATCAATCGCTCTTTCACCTCTGCCGCCTCCCAAGGATAGCCACCAGAGCGATTTTCTAAGCTATCTAGGTGTTGTAAAAGGTCTACTACCTGTCGCTGTTTATCGCGAATAGTATGACGGACAATTTCCGTGGGGTGTGCAGTGAAGACTAAGCGGATATCTAGTTGAGAAATGAGGCGTTGAATTTGCTGGGGTGGGACATTCAGTTTGAATAACAGGGGAAATAAAGCGGCAAATGTACCCTTTTGTTGACTTGGCGTGGTGTCTGTCCAACTTTGAGATGAGTCTGATCCTAATGACTTGGTAACTGGTAGGTCATCTTCTCTTTGGTTGGTCGAATAAATAATATTGGCGAGATTTACCTGATCTGCGCTGTTTGTATCAGAATAGCGAGTCAGTTGCTGCTTTTGTTCGTATTCCTGCTCAATGATGTTAATCAACTGAAAATACAGAGCAAAGGCACGAGCAGCACGAATGGCTTCGTTGATATTTAGTTGTTCAATCAATTCGACTGCGGAGGCGGCTTGGTTATGGGTAGCTTGTCCTTCTGGTGAACACAAATTGCGTAATTGACGCAATAGATCTACCATTTTTTGTCCGCATTCTTGCCGAAGAACCGACTCCCACAATTCCTCTACTACCTGTAGACGATGACGCAAGAATAATTCCGACATGGGGTATGTATTCGCTGCTGGCGATGAAGAGTATAAAAGGGAACCCATATTCTCCGTTCTGGTAAAGCCAATTACTATTTACAGTGCTGAGTGCTGAGTACTGAGTGCTGAGTAAGAAGAATACTTGCTACTTTCGCAAACAGTAAATGCTCGACCCTTTGTAAGTGGTCTTTTAATTCAGTACGGGCTAAACGCCCCGCTACCGCTAATAGCACTTTTAACTCAGCATTCTTCATAATTCTAGTTTTTTTGTTTGTACTGGATTAGGAATAACCGTAGCCAATAAATGCTTATATATATATTGTTAGCTTTGGTTTAATTCCTGTTCATTTGGGAAATTAAGAATGGGCAAGCGATCGCCCCGAAATACTTCTTCACTGGCTTCCCCTAAGGCTTCTAGTGCTTTACCAGTGGCTTTATCTGCTATTAGCAGCAGTAGTATAGACGCTATGCCTATTTGGAGGAGACAAGATTGGGGAATGTTCAAGAAAGTCGGATTAAATCCGCTGGTCGGTGAGGGGTTTTGGGTTACAGGTGACATTGCTAATTCTTGTTTTTTGGCAGATGAGTAAAATAAATGCAAAACTCAATCTTGATAAGACTTGTAACCTTATAAGACTATCTTTGCCCATTTTTCTAGCTCTAAAGGTAACAAAATTGTTAAAAAAAAACTGCAAAATGTGCTAAATGTATGTTTCTAGTTTACAAGTACAGGCAAAATCCCCTAATACTCGCTTCCTGTTAAAGTTAACTTCCCATGAAAACAGTATCACTTGATCGCCAACAAACCTTAGTGCAATGGGTAAGCCAAGCCACAGGAATCAGCACTTTCGGGGTGAAAGTCCGGTTGCTGGGAAATGACCTGCACATACTTTGTGAAGGTACAGACTGCCCGCAACGTTGGCACACTCTGTCTGATTTGTTGCAAGCACTACAGCAAACAGATTTGGATAGCTTAACCAGTGAGGAACAATCCCCAATATACCAAGTATTGGTCTACGGTCGAAAAAAAGGCTCACACCATCCTCAATGGTGTCACCGGGTTTATTTAAATCAATTAGATCGGCATCTAGAGCAGGTACAGCAAGCCATGTTAGTAGAAGCGGAAAAAACACAACTACCTGGTGGGGCGCTGATTGTCTCTAATGAAAGTTTGGCACGCCAAGGAAATCCAGATGCGATCGCTCGCTATTTGAGTGAAAATCTGAGCAGTTTGGGTGTGGCAGTACAAGTCAAAAGTCTACCCCATAATGCCAAGTCCAAATCTCAAAAAATAGTTAATCGTCTCTGGATATTCTGTCAATCGAGTTATAGCCCAGATGCCACTTTGTTAGCCGAACCAGTAGCCCAAAAATTAAGGCATTTGAAACTGGCTGGTTATGAAGACGCAATCATTGTCTCTCAAGTGAGGGGAGAAATAGACCCTGATTGGCGGCTGCGGGTGGATTTGACTCCACCGGAAACGATGCTGAAAGAATGGGCGCGGTGGGGAGATGTGCAAGCGATCGCTCGATTGTTAACTGAGGTGTTATCAGATTTAAAAATCGCTGTTCAAGCTTCTCTCAAAGAATTTACCCTACATATCTTTTGTACCCCAGCAGTTGATCCTGCAAAAACCGCTCCTGCACCAGAGAAGGAACTGTGTTTACAAATTATTCTCTCTCAGTTAGAAGCGATCGCCCCTCAAGGTATTCTGGCAGCAGCTATCTATGGACAAAAAACAGGCGAACAACAACCCGCTTGGGTAGATTGGTTGTCTTTACCATCCGCCAAACATCCCGCTTTAGCAACATCTACACTAGCCTTAGGTTCTACAGGTGATGAACCAGCCATTGTTTTTTTACTAGAACGCCTACTCAATCCTGACATGGATTGGCGCTTAAAAACTGGTGGTATTCGCGTCCTCCTGCTTCGCAAAGGTGACTTACTACACGTGATGTGTGATGCGCCTAATTGTCCCACACGCCAACAAGTCGCCAGCAAAGTCACTCAATTTGTTCGTCAACTAAATATCCCTGATCTTTTTGGTGTCAGAGTTTACGGTCGTCGTGCCGGTGATAATCAACCTGTGTGGCATCACGGCTTTGATTTTGCACAACGTCACAGATTAGTACCAGAAGCCACACCAGAATTTGCCGCAACCGCTGAATATTTCAGTGAACTAGTCACAAATGAAACTGACGAGCCAATTCTACGTCCTGATTTAACAACCCAGGAAGTTCAAAGTTTCGTCACCGAAGTAGCACAAGATTGGATAGAAACTGCCCACAAAAAAGTTAAAAAATTACTTGTGGGAACTCAATTATTTGCAGAACCCAACCACTCCATCGATCAGAACCCTGATGAACAAGGATTTTTGGCTAGTCTAGTTTGGGTAGCATTGGGATTAATACTCACAATTCAAAGTGATTGGATGTTAGGTTATGTCCTGACTCGTACTGTCTCAAATTCACTCAAACGTAATAGTGCTTTATCCTCACAGGCATCTTTGACATCAGGTGAAGATCCAAATCAGAGAACAACAGCATTTTTTACTAGCAACAACAACATAAAATCTACTCAGGGGCGTAATTCGGGATTTAATGCCTCTGGTTTTACCCAAAATGATGTCGCTTCATCAGAAAAGTTACCAGCTGCACCATTGAAAGCAAAAGCCAGCGCTACTGCTATTCTTTTAGCAGCACGATCTCAAATGCCCAGTTTTAATGCTAGGCAATTAGATGAGCAATTTGCACTTTATAAACAGCGTTTAGCCACAAATGGAAAACCACCAGATATCCTGATTATTGGATCTTCTCGTGCCTTGAGAGGCGTTGATCCCGTTGCCCTTTCTAAAGCTTTGACAACTCAAGGTTATCGCCAAGTTGATATATTTAACTTTGGTGTTAATGGTGCCACAGCCCAAGTTGTAGACTTGATCATTCGTCAAGTTTTAGAACCCTCAGAACTACCAAAACTGATTATTTGGGCAGATGGTTCTAGGGCTTTTAATAGTGGCAGAGAAGATATAACTTTTAACGCCATTGCTGCATCAAAAGGTTATCAACAAGTTTTACAAAGAGCCACGAAACCTGTCATTAGTGATCAACCACCTCAACAACAGATAAATTCTGCTCAAAAGGCAAAAATCAAAAATGAAACATTAGATTTGAATAGCTATCAAGTTGCTAATGATTGGTTAAATCAAGCTGTAATTGGTATATCTGCTAGTTATCAACATCGTGACCAAATTAAAACACTATTACAAAAACAACTCAGCCATTTACCTTTTAGCAATAACAATCAGCAAGTCACAGTTCAGTTAACAAACGATTTAGAAGAAGATAATTCTTTGCAAGCAGTTGATTTTGATGGTTTCTTACCTTTATCTATTCGTTTTAATCCTGCCACATATTATCAAAAATATGCCAGAGTATCGGGAAGTTACGATAACGACTATAAGTCCTTTCAATTAAAAGGTAATCAAGACGCAGCTTTACAATCATTATTAGAGTTTACAAAATCTCAAAAAATCTCCTTAGTTTTTGTAAATACTCCCCTCACAGCCGACTATTTAGACCCAGTCAGAACAAAATATGAACAAGAGTTTCAACAATATATGTTAAATGTTTCTACTACTAATACAAACTTTATTTACAGAGATTTAAGCCAAATCTGGCTCAAAGCAAATGAATATTTTTCTGACCCCAGCCACCTGAACCGCTACGGTGCTTATGAGGTCTCCAAAAAGCTGGCTGTTGACCCCATGATTCCCTGGATTTTTAAATAAGAAGGTGGGGAGGTAGGCGCAGGGTAAGAATTATCTATAGCCTCTTCCCAATAACTTAATGACTAATGACCAATGACCAATGACTAAAAAATGAAGTTTATATCAGTTTTTTACGGACTTTTTCTGCTGAGTATTCTGGGAATTTACTGGACTGTAGCCAATCAAAAATTACGCTTGTGGACTCTGCTCATAGCTAGTATTGTATTTTATTCATCTTGGCATATTCAATATTTGCCATTACTACTAGTCTTGACTTTTATTAACTTTCGACTAGGGTTAGAAATTGGCAAAAATACCTCACCAGGACAACATTCTCAAAACTGGAAAATTTCTAACGAAGATTGGCAAATTGCTCAAGCTGACTGGAATCTTACCAGACTGAAAATTTTGTGGTTTGGTGTGATTTTAAATATAGGGCTTTTACTAAGTTTTAAATATTTGCCTATTTTATTAAAGTGGTTATTTGATTTATCTATAAACTCACCAGAGGCAGCTTTTAAATTAACTACACCTTTGGGAATTTCTTTTTTTACATTTGAGTGCATTGCTTATTTAATAGATGTCTATCGTGGTGCGCCAGCTACTGACCAATTTCTGAACTTTGCTACCTACAAATTATTTTTTGCTAAATTAATTTCTGGGCCTATTACTCGTTACCATAACTTAGCAATTCAATTCGATACAGTAAGATTTCCCACTGCTGATAGATTAGCCGAGGGACTGTGGTTAATTGCTAGAGGTGCAGTTAAAAAAGGTATTCTGGCAGATAATCTGGGGATTTTTGTTGATTTATGTTTTGGTAACTTGCAAAGAGCCGGTAGCGCTGATTTATGGTTAGCTACCTTTGCCTATGGTTTACAGTTATATTTAGATTTCAATGGTTATGTAGATATTGCTCGTGGGAGTGCTTTACTTTTTGGGTTAGTTTTGCCTGAAAACTTTGATTTTCCTTACTTCAGTAATAGTATTGCAGACTTCTGGCGACGCTGGCATATAACTTTAGGTGATTGGTTGCGTAATTACCTATATTTTCCTTTGGGTGGTTCTCGTCGGGGGTTACTTCGCACCTGCGGAAACTTATTAATAGTGATGATAATAGCTGGTATTTGGCACGGTTCCGCCTGGGGTTTTATAATTTGGGGAGCATTGCATGGTCTAGCCTTAGCAGTTCATCGTCTCACAGATGCGATGAGCGATCGCTTTAAAATTTTAAACCTATTTTGGGAAAACCCTATAGGTATAGTTTTTGCTTGGTTTTTAACACAGCTGATGGTTTTCACATCCTGGATTTGGTTCCGTCTTCCCAACGTTCAAGACTCTGCTTTTGTCATCCAACACCTTTGGGGTCATCCTGCTGATGAACAATTTGCTGAAAAAGTCTATGTGGAAGCCCTTAATCTCAGCCAGTACCAACTCTCTTATTTATTGATAGTTATAGCTATTCTGATGAGTATAACCTATGCCTTTAAGCGAGGAATGAAATTAGAATTTAGCTGGCCTATCAAACTTGTTTTTGTCCCTTTATGCTTTTACGCTGTTTGGTTACTAGCCCCTGAAGGTAGCTTACCTTATATCTATTTTGACTTTTAACAACCAGCTAAAACATTTAGAATGGCATTACGGGCATTAAAAATCAAAGAAAATGAAGTATGTCTGTGGAAGATTAAAAAGTGATTACAGCTATTCTAAAGACATAGTTTACAACAATTATCCGTTTCCTGAAAACCTAAATGATAAGCAAAAACAGAAAGTAGAAACACAGAAAATAGAAACAGCCGCGCCAGCAGTTTTAGACACAAGGTCAAAATATCCCGATAGTAGTTTAGCCGATTTATATGATCCGCAAACTATGCCGCCCGACTTAGTAAAAGCCCATCAAACTTTAGATAAAGCTGTAGACTGTGTTACCGTCCGCAACCATTTGTAAATGAATTGAATCGAATTAAGTTTTTGTTTGGTCTATATGAAGCTTTGAATGCTCCTTTACTCAAACCAAAGAAAAAGAAAAGAGCAAAAAAACCAATTAATTGCCAATATAACTAGCTAGGGGTTTAGCATTGCTAAACCCCTACAAAAAATTTAACTGACTTGTATTTATACTTTATTTTAATGCTAAGTTAGGATTTATTAGCTCTTTTTTCTACACTTACTGAATGTCCCGCGTTTATCCTCGCCGTCAACGGCAACTTGAAAGTTTAGTCCAAAAGTTAGGTTTGTCGAAAGATAGTCCGATAAAGTGGCCATTGCTGGATTTGGCGTTAACTCATGCCACTGTGTCTGATTCAGAAAATTATGAACAGTTGGAGTTTGTGGGTGATGCTGTAGTGCGGCTGGTAGCTGCTGTGGTGTTATGGGAACATTACCCTGATTGCTCTGTGGGTGATTTTGCGGCTATTCGTTCGGTGTTGGTGAGCGATCGCATTCTCGCCCAATTAGCAAGAGGATATGGTTTAGAATTATACTTGCTTGTTGCTGGTAGTGCTACCGCTGACCATGTGGGTCAAGAATCACGTCTCGCAGATGCTTTTGAAGCAGTTCTGGGGGCGCTTTATCTCAGCACTCACAATCTTGACCTCATTCGTCCTTGGTTAGATCCCCACTTCCAAGAACTAACGACAGAAATTCGCCTTGACCCAGCTCGACTTAATTATAAAGCGGCTCTACAAGAATGGACTCAAGCTCAATTTAAAGTTTTGCCAGAATATAGAGTTGTGGAAGTTAATCAACCCCACCGCACTCATGAGCGTTTTGTCGCTGAGGTTTGGTTACATGAAAAAATGTTAGGACAAGGCAAGGGACGCTCAATTAAAGCCGCTGAACAGGCTGCTGCTAAAATAGCTTATTTAGCAGTTACGCAAGAGGTGACTAATGAATAATGACTAATAACTAATAACTAATAACTAATAACTAATAACTAATGACTAAAATTAAACTTGCAGTTATCGGTGTTGGACGTTGGGGAGTGCATTTGCTCAGAAATTTTCTGGCACATCCCCAAGTGAGTGTCGTAGCGGTTGTAGACCCGCATTTAGAACGATTGATGGTTATAAAAGAACAGTTTAATTTAGATGAAAATATATTATTAACAACCAACTGGCAGCAAGTGAAGGAGGTATCTGGACTAACAGCAGTTGCGATCGCAACTCCAGCTAATACTCACTATGCCTTAATTAAAGACTCTCTCCAACAGGGATATCATGTTTTAGCCGAAAAACCCCTCACTCTTGACCCAGAAGAATGCCGGGAACTTTGTCAATTAGCTGAACATCAGCAATTGATACTCATGGTTGACCATACTTATTTATTTCACCCAGCAGTTGAACGAGGTCAATCTGTAGTTCAGGGAGGTCAATTAGGGACTTTACGCTATGGCTATGCTACCCGCACTCATTTGGGGCCAGTTCGGCAAGATGTTGATGCACTGTGGGATTTAGCTATTCATGATATTGCCATCTTTAACACTTGGTTAGGCGAATTACCTGTGAAAGTGCAAGCAACGGGGACTGTGTGGCTACAGGGGAGTAGGGAAATAGCAGGAAACACTACATCATCTGAAACTCAAGGTTTAGCTGATTTGGTGTGGGTAACGCTGACTTATGCACATAATTTTCAGGCATATATTCACCTCTGCTGGCTAAATCCTGATAAACAGAGACGGTTAGGAATTGTCGGTAGCAAGGGAAGCTTGATTTTTGATGAAATGTCTCCTTCATCACCTTTAACCTTGATACATGGGGAGTTTGAGCAACAGGGGAATCAATTTATGCCAGTGAATCAATACCAGGAAGTGCTGGAACTAGAAAAGGGTGAACCGTTGGGACGAGTGTGCGATCGCTTTATTACCTCTATTTTCCACAATACACCTTCACTGGTTTCCTCTGGTTGGGTCGGTAGAGAGTTAGTAGAAATTCTCACCGCTTTGACAAAATCTCTGAATCAAGGCGGCAAAATTATCAAAATAATTCCTAATTCCTAATTATAGCGGTATGCACTTGAATGAAATACATCATAGCCCCCTCCCCGCAAGCGATGAGGGGGTTGGGGGTGGGGTTCTTGTATTTCACTCAATCGAGAACCGCTATAAACCCCAACAACCGATATCATGACTTTTTCACCCTTATTTTCTGCCTCATTTACCAGCAACACGCTGTATATCTGGTGTTGCATTCATTTCTTCCTTTGAAGAAGCATAAATATCTGAAGGTTGATCTTGCTGCAAGTTAGAATAACTTCTGACTTTCACTTCATTATTACCCAAATCTCCCTTTTTATCGGAAGTCGGTAATAGAGATATATCAATTAAAGGTAATATAATTTGTACAGTTGTACCTTGGAGAGAACCCAAACTTTCCAGAGTAATTTTTCCTCCCATCAATTCGATTAAATTCCGAGAAATCGCCAATCCTAATCCAGTACCTTCAAACTTGCGTGCGCTTGTGCCACCTACCATCACAAAGGGACGGAATAGTTTATGTTGCTGTTCAGGATCAATACCTATACCTGTATCTTTCACGGAAACTATGACATGAAAGCTGCCATTAATCTGCCGAATGTCAGTACTAATTATGATGCTACCTTGGTCTGTGAATTTAGTAGCATTACCAATAATATTAATGAGAACTTGTTTGAGTTTTCCTTTATCTGCCTTAACTGGTAACAGTTCATCACCTAGCTCGCATTTTAATTGTAATCCCTTTTGCTGCACATTAAGCGATTGTAAATTAATCACCTCTAGTAATAATTGCCGCAATTCCAGAGGTGCTGTCACAACTGAAAGCTTACCTGCTTCAATTTTAGAAATATCCAGTAAATCGTTAATAATACCTAATAAATGAATTGCCGTGTCATCAGCTCGTTTGAGAAATTCTAATTCTTCTTCGCGACTATCACACAAATCATCTCTAACTAAGCGAACACAGTTAATAATAATATGCAGCGGGTTTCTCAATTCATGGGAAGTTGTCGCTAAAAATTGACTTTTAACTTGATTGGCTGATTTGGCTTCTTTCCAGGCTATTTCTAATTCTTCAGCCCAAGCTTTGAGTCGTTCAACCATTTGATCTAAAGCTTGAGCTAGTTGATTAAACTCCCGGATTTTAAAGTTACGGGGAATTGGTTGTGCTGCGTGGTGACTGTGAATATTTAAAGCATAGTCTCTGAGTTCTTCTACAGGCCCCGCTAAATAAGGAGCTAAATAAAAAGATGCCAATAAAGTAGTGCCAATTAAACCAACTGTTAAGACAATGAGGATAAGTTTGATTTCTTCTAATCCATACAATGCATCTTGGACACTAGCGACAGCTAAAATAATCCATTTTTGTTGCTGCTGTTGCGTCAGGGGATTAGGAATCGCTGTATAGCCAGCAATTGATTCTTTATCTTTTGGTAAATTCAACTTGATTGAATCATTATTTCCCTTAATGGCATTTTTGACCAAGTTTTGTAGTTCTTCAGCATCTGAGTAATTTTTAATATTAGTTCCCACTCTTTCTGAAGATGGGTGTGCTAAAATAGTACCATCTTCAGTAATGACTACTAAAGAACCTATTAGTGAGCCTGTCTTATTTTCAATTTGTTGGTGTAATGTGGTCTGAAGAATTAAGGCGTAAGCTAAATTTCCTCGTTGATTATAGACTGGGGCTGATAAAACTAATTGCAGTTGATTTTGGTTGTTTCGCTTACCAGTTGTTCCTGGTTTGGGTGGTAAAATGGCTGTGATTTTGACTTGATCATTAGTAAAAGATAATGGCAATTTGTCAATTGTTTTATCGCCACAACTACTAGCGATAATTTTGGCTCTTTGGATATTTTTGAGTTGAATACAATCAATTTGGGTTGGTAGTTGTTGCGCTAACTGAGTGAGAAATTTTTGGGCTTGAGTTGATGAACCAGACTGAATCACTCTTGTTTGACTAGCACTCAGTAAATTAGTTTTTAGTGCTGCGATCGCATCAGTAATTTTTTCCCCTTTATGGATAGCACTCTCTGTTAAATTTTGCCGAGCAGTATTCAAGAGGCTAGAACGTGCTTTATTTAATGCAGCCATCTCCCCAATTAATAAAACCGGGACAAATAGCAGCAATATTTTGGTTACTAAAATTCGCCGGAAGGACGATTGAAACTTAGCCATCGAGTGTCTCACTTCGCATCTGTAAACCACAACAACAAAGATATGTAATTAGATCGGCTAAATGAGACATTGTATTAATTTATGAAAACTTTATTGTAACTTTTAGAAAATATCAAACTGTGATTTGCTAAAAAGAAACTTGATATACCAAAACTATGATTAAGTAAATTTGATTTAATAATGATTTGTGTGGTATATCCATTTAGGTATGAAATTAAGCAATATTTTCTTGTGTGCATGGATTTTTCTAAAATCAACACACTGACAAGAGAAATATCAAAACTATCAAACCAACTCAATGGTGCAATATTTTCCTCATACCAGAGTAGTTGTGGCCATGAGTAAAGATGGCAAGATAGTTGATTTGAGGCGAAATCACCTGCTTGGTTTAGCTCAGGGACTGACAAAACACACCTGGAAAAACAAATTGCTGTCTCTGATGCCGTTCTATTTGGTGTTGTTACGCTTCATGCCTACGGTACAACACTTGCAGTATTACGTCCAATACTGCTGCAACAGAGAAAAAAAATAAATCTCCTCAGCCAGTTCATATAGTGTTTTCGGGTTCTGGAAACCGCAATCCGGTTAAATTCTTTCCACAACCAGTTTGTTAAATGCTGGTTAGTTACAAACTGCGAGAAGTTTAGAGTTCATCAATAAGTATTTTGGCATGATCGGCTGCAACAATCAGTGTGATGGATTACGCTAAAAAAAGCTTTTGCTAACTCCTTAGTTCAAAGTAGATATTTAAACCCACACGATGGTAAAACAACTCAAACCTAACTATTCTGTCGTTTGGACTAACAAAATGGCCGAGGTTCCCCAAGCAGCCTGGGATGATTTGGCTATGCCACTGCAAACCCCTTTTTTAGAGTGGGAGTGGCTGAATAATATGGAAACCTCCCACAGTGCTACAGCAAATGCAGGTTGGTTGCCAAATCACCTGACATTGTGGCGAGATAGAAGCTTAGTTGCTGCTGCTCCACTTTACCTGAAAGGGCATAGTCAGGGCGAATTTGTCTTTGATCATCAGTGGGCTGAGTTAGCTTCTCGCATTGGGGTAGAATATTATCCGAAACTTTTGGGAATGGCACCCTTTACCCCTGCGGAAGGCTATCGCTTTTTAATTGCACCTGGGGAGGATGAAGAGGAAATAACAGCAATGATGTTGCATGAAATTGACTCTTTTTGCCTGAGAAATGGCATTTCTGGCTGTCATTTTCTCTATGTTGATCCCCAATGGCGACCTGTGTTAGAACGTCAAGGTTTTACGGCTTGGTTGCACCATAGCTATATTTGGGAAAATTCTGAATTTAAAACTTTTGATGATTATTTGGGAGTGTTCAATGCTAATCAAAGGCGGAATATTAAGCGGGAACGCAAAGCTGTAGATAAAGCAGGTTTACGTCTGCAAGCGTTGACTGGTGAAGAAATTCCGAAGTCGCTGTTTCCGTTGATGTATGATTTTTATGCTGATACCTGCGATAAGTTCGGTTGGTGGGGTAGCAAGTATCTCACAAAGAGGTTTTTTGAGCAGTTATATACTAATTATCGCCATCGGGTGGCGTTTTTTGCCGCCTACAGTGAACAAGATGATCGCCAACCTGTGGGGATGTCCTTTTGTTTATTTAAGGATGATAAACTATATGGGCGATATTGGGGGAGTTTTCAAGACATAGATTGCTTACATTTTGATGCTTGTTATTATGCACCGATTGAATGGGCGATCGCTCATGGTATCCAATCTTTTGACCCTGGTGCAGGGGGTAGACACAAGAAACGGCGCGGTTTTCCGGCTAAACCCAATTATAGTCTCCACCGCTTTTACAACAATCGTTTAGGGCAAATACTGCGCCCCTATATCTTGGAGGTGAATCAAATGGAAGAGGAGGAAATGAAGGCAATGAATGCAGAGTTACCTTTTGCTGCCAAGAGTCCAGAATAAAAATATAGTTCCAGCTTGTAATTTTTAAGGAAAAGGTAGCTTAAGAATTACACTGGAAATGTAATGTAAAAAACTGTTGAAATAATTTCTCTTTTTAGAATTGGTATGGATTTAATAGTTGATGATTTAGCGGCAATTGATAATAAACTTTCTCAGCGTCATATTGACCTTGATCCCGCTGGATATTTCATTATTTATGTGGATGAAAATGCGAGGTTAATTTATGCCAAGCATTTTACAAATGTGATTGATGAACGTGGTTTAGCAGTAGATCCTGAAACAGGTCAGGTAATTCCAGCACGGGGAAAAGTGGAGAGAATTCACACCACGGTATATTGTGCGCGGACAGCAAAAGAATTGTGTGTGAAGATTTTTGAAGAAACTCAACCCTGTCCGGTAACTATGTTAAACCATGCAGCTTATCTGGGACGGGAATTTGTCCGCGCTGAATTTGCTTTAGTGACGGGTAAGGAATACGTACAGGATTAGGAACTGGAGATTGAGGTTTAGGGACAATTGGTTATAGTTTGAACCCAATCCCCAATCCCCAATCCCCAATCACCTATGCCTCATTTGATGGCTGATTGATTTGGTAGATGTAGTAAGTTGCCATTGGGATGACAGTGGCAGCAATTAATAATCCAACTACCCAAGCAGTAGCATTACCTTGATCAGTATCTTCAGCTTTTGTAAATGTACCTTCTACCTGTATAGTTTCTACTACTTTTGGAGGGCCAGGATCTGGTTGACCAGAGATGACAGCAACCAAGCGATCACTCACGTCAACAAAGGCTTGGTTATATTTATTACCATTTCGTAATGGAACACCCAAGGTTTCCTCAGCCACACTATAAGCTATAGAGTCAGTCAGAGTAGACTTAACTTGATCCCCGCTAATAATAGCCGCATTATTCGTAACAGTATCAATCACCAACAAAGATTGATTTGCTTGCGCTTCAGGAGTGGGAAACCATTTTTCAAATAGTCCTTTAGCAAAACTTTCTGGTGTTTCCCCATAGTCAAGACGGTGAACAGTGACTATTCTGACTTCATTACCAGTGTCTTGTGCCAATTCTTTGAAAGCACCACTGATTTGACCTTCATTGAAACGGCTAATAACTTCACCTTGATCGACAATCCAGGTATCTGATGCCAGGTTGGGTATTTGATACACACCTGTAGCGAAAGCTGGTACAGCAAAAAGAGAACTCACCATCATCACCATTAAGGGTAAAATGAGGCGGATAAAGTATTTTTGCATACTAAATAATTGCTTGAATAGCTGTTTCATTGGATGAATCCTAAGACAGTATTGCAATCAAAATACTACAGAACCTATACCAAAAGCATCTTATCTGTGGATAATTAATTCTAGGCTGCTTGAGTCCACAGACAAAAATATCTGCGTATCTCCGCGTTTATCTGCGTTAAAAAATACAATAATGACCATAATCTTAACTAACGACGACGGCATCGACGCACCTGGTATCCAAGCCTTACTCAAAGCTGTCAACGGTAAAAACGTAATTATTGCTGCACCGCAAGAACATCAGTCAGGTTGTGGGCATCAAGTTACAACTACTAGTCCTATTAACCTACAACGTCGTTCTGAAGTTGAATATGCGATCGCAGGAACTCCCGCTGATTGCGTGAGAATTGCCATAACACAAATAGATAAAAATGTCAAATATGTCCTCTCAGGTATTAATGCTGGAGGAAATTTGGGAGTTGATGCTTACATTTCTGGTACTGTCGCTGCTGTCAGAGAAGCAGCAATGCACGGTATTCCCGGAATCGCTATTTCTCAATATCGCAAAGCCAAGCTTAATTATGATTGGGATTTAGCTGCTAAATGGACATCAGCAATTTTGGCAGATTTACTCCCACGTCCTTTAGAACCTGGTAGTTTCTGGAATGTAAATTTACCCCATCTTTTACCAGAAAGTCCAGATCCGGAAGTGGTATTTTGTCAACCTTGTACCAAACCTTTACCTGTTAACTACCGGATAGAAGGTGATAATTTTTATTATGTTGGGGAATATGGTAAACGAAGTCGCACTTTAGGTAGTGATGTGGATGTATGTTTTTCTGGAAATATTGCGATTACTCAGTTAAGAGTTTGATTTAAAAGTTCATGTTTCTTCATCTACACTTTGTAGCAAAGACACAATTTTGTTTACAGTTTGTGTCAATTGACTAATTTCTTGTATTGAATCTTTCTGAGATTCAGCCAGACTTTGTACAGCATCACACAAAGCAAAAATTTGATAACCTTGCTGCTGCACCTGTTTTCCTTGAGCTTCCACTTGCAAACCCAGAGCATCTACTCTTTGAGCAAGACGTTCAATTGTTTCAGTAGTAGAGAGTACTGCTTCACCGATTTGCTCAACAATAGATTCTAATCTACTTATTTTAGCTTCGACTGCTGTTGAAATCATTTCCTGTCCACCCCAATTTTGAGAAATCATCATAGTAATATGGTTAATATTCATCAAATAATTTCATAATCAGTACTAAATTGTGTTAATCGAGATTTGAAAATCAAACAGAGATAGTATTTATAGCCATGCTATTTGATTTATAAACCTACGAATGATTAAGGATTACTAAATCCTGTAATTTGTGGTTGTCGGGTAAAAATACTGACGTTTTTTCACAAGTAGTTGGGATGTTGAAAAATAATCCTAAGTGGGTAATTGTTTAAACATTTTTTTTACAGACAATTACCAACCTAGTGATTATCGAAGTCGCAAAAACTACGTTAGAAGTATTTTCTTGATCTTTAGATTACTGCGTTACCCAAAAATATGATACCAATTGCACAAAAAGTTAACCCAATCCAGCGAATTATTTTCGGGAACATCTGGTTAATTGCGGCCTTGCTGATAATTACGCCTATTTTTCTAGCACTCATGACAATCACGGCTTGGGTTAAAGTAACACCAATAACATAAAGTACTAGAGTTACCGTTTCTGCACTTAGGATCGCTTGACTATCAACGTAACCCTGAGATAAACCAGCTATCGCAGCAAGTATGGCACAAACTAACCAACTGACTTGATTACGTAGGACTAAGATTACACCAAAGATAATAGTGCAAATAGCCAGTACTATTTCTGCACCTGGTAAATTTAGTTGAGACAGATGAATCAATTGTCCACAGAAGGCAGCTAGTACAAAAGATACAATTATCCAAGTACCACTTGCAAATCTGGCAGAGAGTAAACCGATAGCTACTATACCAGCTAGACGATCTAAGCCAATGACTGGATCTGCTATCCCCCAAATAAACCCTTCCCAACAGTTGGAAATGGTATGCTGAACTGGCGCTCCACCGGATGAACTCAGTAGACTAATTAAGATTAAAGCAGCGATACCACCCAGAAGACGATACTGTCTAGAGATGGGTGATTTCTCGGAATTAGGGGATGTTGATAATGCAATTTTGAACATAATTATATCTCAAATTAGTCTTTTCGGTAATTTATATTACTCTAAACCTCTCATCGTCAAAAAAATTAATGTATTCACATAGATTTATCAGAATGCTGGTTACATCTGCATAAGGTGGGCGATTGATTGGCTAAAATGACAGAACAGAGTCTATTGAAATGCTATAACTCAGTACCATCCTGTAACGCTGACTACTTCACCAAACGTTTATTTTCCCTGAATTAAATTTTATGTCTTCTTCCAATCCCAAATCTGACAAACGCTTTGTCTACCAAGAATTTGGTAACGGTAGCTCACCTGCACTAGAACGCGCTGTAGAACGCGGAATCCAAGATTTACCCCCAAACCAGCAAAATGTGAGAATACAAGCCACTCGCGCTGGAAGAAAAGGTAAAACTGTGACAGTAATTACTGGTTTTCAAACCAAACCAGAAACCTTAGCAGCTTTGCTGAAACAGTTAAAAGCCCAATGTGGTACAGGTGGTACTGTCAAAGAAAACGAAATTGAGATTCAGGGCGATCATAAGCAGAAGATTTTGGAGATTTTAATTAAGCTTGGTTACAAAGCTAAAATCAGCGGTGGTTAATGAGTACGGTTTACCGTATCATTTCAGGAATCGTATTTACAGAAAATGATGTTAACTGTAGAGATGTCGAATATTAATAGGAGGCTGAAATGGATTTAGTACGGATTTTATGCGCGATTTTTCTGCCACCTTTAGGAGTATTTTTGCAAGTAGGTTTCGGTGCAGACTTTTGGATTAATGTTGTCTTGACGTTACTCGGCTATTTTCCTGGTATTATCCACGCAGTTTGGATTATTGCGAAGAAATAATTATTGTGGAGAGGTAGGTTAGATTTGCCTATCTCTCTATTTTTTACTAACTTAAAAAATCTCACCAAAAGCCAGAATATGAAAATAAATTATCCCATTAATTTTCACAAAGGTCTAACTTTCCTCATTGTGTTGGGACTAATGGTTTTATATGATAATTTTACTATTGGAGCTTGGGTTTATCTTGCTCTTCATAGTACTTATGGTTTTCTTTGGTTAATAAAAGATACTATATTTCCAGATAAACAATGGGAGCAAGAAATTCCCACTGTCCAAGGAATTATTACCTTTTTTATACTTGGATTATACTGGATAGCACCATTTATTCTCATTAGTAGTGGTACTGTTCCACCTTTACCATTAGTAGCTGCTGCTATTGTTTTGAATATTGTAGGTGTGTTTTTACATTTTACCAGTGATGCCCAGAAATACTATACACTCAAGTATAAAACTGGATTAATTACAGAAGGTTTTTTTGCTAAATGTCGTAATACTAATTACCTGGGAGAAGTATTGATTTATCTGGCATTTGCTATGTTAACTCAGCATTGGCTACCTTTCTTAATACTTGGGTTATTTATAGCTATGATATTTGTTCCCAACATGAACAAAAAAGATAAATCTCTGTCTCGATATCCTGATTTTGAGGAATACAAAGAACGTTCTGGTTTGCTGTTTCCTAAACTATTGATTTCCAGAAATATTCAGGAAGAAAAAACTACAGCATAACAGCAATATAGCGGTATGCATTTGAATGAAATACACCATAGCCCCCTCATCGCTTGCGGGGAGGGGGTTGGGGGTGGGGTTCCTGTATCTCACTCAACCGAGAACCGCTATAAGTTTGTCCACGATTAAATACACAACCATACAATTTACTGTCACCAAAGAGAGTTTTATGAACTACAAAGCCATTACATTAGCTACAATTTTAGGAATTTCTACACCTGCAATTATTGATATGGCTATTCCTAATCAGGCTGTGGCTGTGAAAAGATTTGATTATCCAGCAGGTGAATTTAGAGATAAGGATTGGATAGTAAATTTATCTTTTAGCAATAATGTTTATTACTATTATGGAGAGAACCGTAATAATAATTCTAATATCAATTTATCTGGTGCTGTTGCTTCTGGAAATAAACAACGTCAAGTTTATACATGGAATAATAATGGATTGAAATATCAAGTTACCTGGCGACCAAGTGATCCGAATTTTATTCGTGTTGAGGTGATTAGACCTAATGGTAAGGTAATTTTAAATCGGGTACTTAAAGCTGTTAGCAATTAAGGTTATTGATTGGTAATAGGTAATTTGTGAAAACTGATTACCTATTTTTTATGGGGTTTTCTTGGTAGAGCTACTTATCTATAGCGGTTCTCGGTTGAGTGAGATACAAGAACCTCACCCCCAACCCCCTCCCCGCAAGCGATCTCCTTATTCACCACAAATACCAATCCTCTGGAATCAAGGCATAATTACCGCGATCGCTTATCATAAGGATGATAACCTTTGTGAGACACCCCAAAAATGATGGCAAAAATGCCTTGCGGGGTACTTTCCACCGCCTCTAAATGGCTGTTGTGGGTATTCCCAATTCCAATAAATCAAACCACTCCCCCCTGAGTGCTTCAGTGTAGGCAGCAGAGGTCTGCATCCTGAGTGTTATAAATGGTTTTCAGAATTAATCATCTTCAAGTGGAAACTCATCTCTCTTGTCTAGATACATCCTTGATTTTGGCAATGTGAGCGATCGCTTCCCTTGATAAAGTGTGAAAAAAATCGCTCCATGTATGCAGTTAGGTAACATACAGCACTTCCTGATGTTATGAGGTACAGTTTTTCATCGCCAAGCCTGTAGGGGTGGGGTTTCCCCGCCCTCGATTGTATTACATTCGACCGAGAACTGCTGTATATCCTGAATTAATTGCAAATAAACGCATAAATTGTGATCAAACAATTCCTTTAAACCTAAATTCTAAAATGGCTAAAATACCTTTGTTTTTAAGAAATATTTGGTACTATGCATTACCAAGTAAGCAGCTAAAACCTGGACAAACACTTTCAAAAACTCTCCTGAACGAGCTAATTGTTTTTAGTCGGGATAGCTCAGGCAAAGTTTTTGCCAAGCTTAGTGAAACGAAAAGTTATCCAATACAAGAGGCACAAGGAAATATTTGGATTTATATGTCCAATGATGAGACTTCTTTAATACTAGAAGACATCCCTAGAATCCCTGATTTTGGCGACCAATCCCACCAAGCTTTTGAATCTATCCGCCTTCCCTGTGATGTTGATCATGCCGTAGTAGGACTAATCGATCCTGCTCATATTGCTTTCGTTCACCAGGCATGGTGGTGGCGTTCCCCAGAAACATTAAATGAGGTAGTCAAAACCTTTGACCCATCTCTGTACGGCTTTACCATGCGAAAGCATCCACTAGAGCAACAAACCTTTTTCTATCGCTTGATTGGACGTAATCCACAGATAGAAATCTCATTCCGTTTACCTGGGATTCGGATTGAGGGGGTATCTACTGATAAAAATATGGTCTATAATTTAACAGCAATTACTCCTATTTCCGAAACTGAAACAGAGGAAACAACCCTGTTTTACACAACTTTACCGTGGTTCCCCATTCTCCAACCATTGTTACTATGGTTTACCCGTAGTTTTCTCAATCAAGATCGAAAAATTTTGCTTAAACAACAAATTGGCTTGAAACATAATCCACCCTTAACTTTAGTTGGAGATGCCGATGCTCAAGCACGTTGGTATTATAGATTGAAGGCAGAATTTGCTCGATCTCAAATACAGGGCTATTCTTTTGTTAACCCAATTAGAGAAAAGATACTTCGATGGCGTAGCTAAGTAGGTTGGCGTTAAAATAATTCGTAATTCGTAATTCGTAATTCGTAATTAAGTTTTGCAAAGGGGATTTAGACCTCGACACAAAACTTGCTACCTGTAGAGGCAGAGGAATTAAACCCCCAAAATTGGTTAAAAATTGCCGTTGGGATCAGGCAGGGGGCAGGGAGAAAAAGGGTTTTATTCTGCCCACCTACTTAAATATGCGTGACCTGAAACCCCTGGAGAGACGTTCCATGGGTAGGGATTCTCGGCTTTACAATCTTTACCGGAGATGTCTCATTATTAATTCTGCATAGGTTTTTCTAAATTACTACATCTTTTATTTTCCGCTTTTTTAAGAAACTGGACATGAATGGCCGCTCAAAGAATAAGTAAAACCAATAAGCAATGATGAGTGACATTGCCGTGCCTAGCAAATAGGATGCTGCTGCAAACATATTTGGTGAGATGGGCAGGTAAAACAGGAAGTAACGCACAAACACCAAAACTGGCCCATGAATAAGATATAGGCTATATGAAAATGTCCCCAGTGCGATCGCCCAAGGATGTTGTAAGATCCGTAGTGCTAATGGTGGTTTTTTCCCTTCAGTAATTGACTTAGTTAAGGAAATAAATAAACAGGCAAATGCAAGACCAGCAAAACTCTGATTAATCCATATATGCAATCCTAGTGGTCGCCATTCAGTTATAAAAGCAATACCAGTAAAGATAATAGCCAACCGACCCCAAGGTAGAGAATTTCTGATCGCTACTAGCTTGGGTTTTCGAGAAAATCCAATATCAGCCGCCGCCATTCCTAAAGAAAATATACCCAAAAGCCAAGGATTTGCTTGTTCAAGAAACCCATTTAATAAGTAAAGCGGTGTGATACCAATTACAAAAGCGATGATAACAACTGATGTTAATCCAACACGCCGCCATATAGGCAGTAATAATAGTGGAAACAAAAAATACATTTGCCATTCCGTTGGGATACTCCACATAGGTGAGTTAATACTTATGTACGTATGCTCACTCAAATTGTGGACTAATAGCAGGTGAGTTACAACATCCATCAAAGAAAATTTAGGTGAAAATGAGCCGAAACCAGCTACTTCATTCCATCTAAAACTTGTATATTGCTCTAATATGAAAACAACTGCTCCTATTAATAAACAAATGAATAAAGCTATGTAATATGGAGGTAAAATTCTCCGCGAACGTCTCTTGATATAATTAATCAAACTTCCCGGTAAATGACCATTTTCAGAACGAGCTACTGGCAACATCAAAACATAACCAGAAAGCACAATAAAACTGATCACACTAAATGCACCATATTTCATAACCCTGGCAAAAAAGAACCAGTGTAGAGGCAATTGATCTCCGATTCCTGGTTCAACGTGAACAAGTACAACATACAAAGATGCCAATCCCCTTAATCCATCTAAATAAGGGAGATGAACTCTCTTTTCAGTAGATTTTTCTGTAATTATTGTCATTCAATTAATCTCCTATTATGTTTTGAATAATAGATACTGTATCGGGAGCATCTCATTTTCGTAAAAACACCGCTGTCATTCTGAGTGAAGCGTCAAAGAATCTCCAGCTATAATTGTAAAGGTGAAATAGTCCCTACTTTATCCTCTGATTAACAGCAGAATTTCTGTTTAATTAAAGTGTGTTATGAGTGGGAGAGTTCTGTAGATTTCAACTTAACAATTTCTTTCCCATTACGACTTTTAATTACTCGTGCAGGTATACCCACAGCTACCGAAAATGGGGGAATATCTTTAGTCACAACAGCGCCAGCACCAATAACACTGCCTTTACCAATGGTCACACCGTCTAATACTTTCACTCCATGTCCTAGCCAACAATCATCTTCAATCACAATTCCCTTGCGAGTAATACCTTGGTATTTGATTGGCTTTATTGGATCTGTAAAATTGTGATTATTGGCATATATTCCCGTGTGGGCTGCAATTAAACACTGTTTACCAATTTTGATATTTCCAGGGCCAGCAATACAAACGCTGGGTCCAATAAAAGTATCTTCACCAATTTCGATATAAGTTTTGTTTAATGCTCCTATCAGAACGTTACGCTCTAGGATAACTCCATTTTCTAGATGAATTATATTGTTTTCATGTCCTTCTCCATCTATACGAACACCTTTAAAAATATACACTCTATCGCCAATTTCAATAGCATCAGTACTGATAAATTCAACACCATCTTGAATATAAACTGAGCTACCTATCTGAGCAAAAATAGTGCGATATAGTAAATTACGTAACTTTACACCCCCAAAAATTGTCGGAATATCGCCTATAAGAGTGGTTAATAAAAGTTGTTGAAATCGCTTCCATTTTGAAAATTTGTTTAATTCATTCATGGCTCTATTATTTCCGGCTAAATTTTGAAATTGGAGATTTGTCGAATTGTGAAATTCCTAACTAAAGACATCCTGTATTTAAGTCTTTTTATGTATCATCTATATTTTTAGACTTGCATTTTGAAATTGCAGATTTCTAAAAAAGAAGATGACTAATATCAGGTTTTTCAAGTATTTGAAAAACCCAAAGCAATTTGGTAAAGGTAGAAGCTATTGAATACAGATGTTATTTAATTGTTAGACATAGCTATGCAAAAAATGCTGTATATGTTTACAAGCAAATTCTGTAATTACAGTAGTTTGCAAGTGTCTGAGTTCTGCTATAATATTTAGTACTTGTATTAGTTAGAAATTAGAGAAAATATTTTTTGATATTCCAAACTGATTAATACTGAAGCTTAATGCTTAAACACAACACTCAACATCTAACTCTTGATGTGTAATATTTAGCAATTTGCCAAGCTAGTATAATTCAGATATTCTGTTATCAAATATCAAAATAGTGATTCTAATTCAAATTACATCTGTTTATGCTCTTCCAAGGTGAGAATGTAATTTTCTCACTGCTATCAAGATGTAATTGTTGAATTCCTCATAAATTTTCTAAGCAAGTACAAGTACGTTAAATTAAGGGGGAGTATCTCCAACTTCAGCCATTACATTGAAGTTAACCATCGGAGCAAACAAATAAACGCTTCCCCGATTACTATAACGGCTTCCTTGCAGCCAGTTTGTTGAGTCTGCTGCTGTTGTCATTATTATGTACACAGAGAATTTACTGATTCACTAAAGTGCCTTTATAGTGACACGAGTAGTGTGCTTCCACTATCTTATAAAGAAACTTACAAAATTTTCATCAAGAAGTAGTAAAGTTTAAATGAGAAATATAAAGATTTAAAAGTAAGCATAGTTTTATAATAGGTATTTTCTGTAATTAAGGATATTAATTATCCTCTAGGAAATAGCTATATATAACCATTAAAATTAGAGAAAATACAGATAATAAAAAGCAATCATAATTTTTTTAATGCTTGATTAGATCATAAATTTTATGTTTGATTAAGATGATGTTTGAAAAGTATCAGAATTGATTGAGATCCCCCCAACCCCTTAAAAAGGGGGGCTAAATTCTTCAAAGTCCCCCTTTCCAAGGGGGATTTAGGGGGATCTACAAGTGTTAGATCCCACACGACAAAGTTTATGGCTACGCCACGCAAGCTATCAAACATTCTCTAAGAAGCGTGGGATCAAAGAAATCTATTTGAGATTTTAGGCGTTCATGGTAATAATAATTGGGAATTGGAAAAAACTCTTACCAATTACCAATTACCAAATCCTAACTTCTCAAACTAACACCAAATTTTTCTACTAAAGCGGTGCGGACTTTATTATGAACTGGTTCAACTTCATTTTCGGTGAGAGTGCGATCGCTTGAACGATAGACTAGACGAAACGCTAAACTCCGCTGTCCTTCTGGAACGTGTTCACCACGATACTCATCAAACAATTCCACAGAATCGAGCAAACCTTTACCCGCTTTGGTAATCACCTTTTCAATTTCTGAAACCGTGACTTTGACAGGTGCAAAAAAGGCAATATCTCTGTCACTGGCTGGATAGGTAGAATAAGATTGGAATTTGGGAACCAACAACTCATCATCATCCAACGCATTTAACAGCACATCCAAACTTAATTGGAACACATAAACGGCTTCTGGCAAACCTTTTTCTTTTCGTAATTGGGGGTGAACTTGTCCAAAAGTCCCTAACCTATTACCCCGTACCCACAAAGAAGCAGTGCGTCCTGGATGTAAACGAGAATCTCGATTTTCAGGCTGAAATTCTACTAATAAGCTAAATTGCTTAAATACACTTTCTAAAATGCCTTTAGCTTCAAACCAAGTAATCGGTTGTTCACGACCACCTCGTGACCATTTACCCAGAGTTGAATCACCACCGATGATCCCCGCCAACATTTCAGCTTCTTCTAAACCTTCTTCTTCTCGCCAGAAAATGCGCCCAATTTCAAAACCATTCAGTACCCCATTTCCCTGCTCAATATTATATTGACAGGCATCAATTAACCCAGCAATCAAATCAGTCCGCAATGCCGAATATTCTGCAAATAAAGGATTTGTTAAGACTACTTGCTGATTTTCCCCTGGCTTAACTAAAGAATAATGAATTAATTCTGTTAAACCTTCAGCCCGTAAATAAGCGCGTAATTTGCGAATTAATTCTTGATCTAAGGGTAGATAGCCAGCTTCCGACTTTTCTGGTAAGGTGTCGCAGAATTTGTCATAACCGTAAAGACGGGCTATTTCTTCAATTAAATCAATTTCCCGTTCTAAGTCGCGGTAACGATAGGGAGGGACGGTAACTGTCCATGTGCGTTCTCCACTACCAACTAATTCACACCCTAATGCAGTTAAGATTTTTTCTACATCTTCTGCTTCTAGTACTCCCGTTTCTTCTCCCAATTCAATTGGTCCTAGGACTTCATTAACTCTATCTAAACGCAGTGCTATGGAATGTGACCAGGTGGAAGGGTTAGGACGATGATCAGAAATTTCTTGCTGAACAATTACACCCGCTGCTAATTCGCTAATTAATGATAAAGCCCGGTTACAAGCTGTTTCTAATTCAGCGCGGTTAACTCCTCTTTCATATCTACCGGAAGCTTCACTTCTTAACCCTGCACTGCGAGAAGAACGACGAATAGCAACAGAATCAAATAAAGCCGCTTCTAAAACGAGGCTTTGTGTACCTTCATGAACTTCAGTTTCTTCGCCACCCATTACTCCTGCTAAAGCTACAGCTTTGTTGTTAGCAGTAATTAATAAATTTTGAGTTGAGAGGGTGCGGGTTTGGCCATCTAAGGTTTTGAGGGTTTCTCCAGCATCAGCAAAGCGGACACCAACGGTTAAATTTTCGCCCCCAGCTACAGATTTTAAGCGATCGCTATCAAAAGCGTGTAGAGGTTGTCCCCGTTCCAACAATACAAAGTTGGTGATGTCTACCACATTATTAATTGGTCGTACCCCAGCAGCAAGTAAACGCTGTTTTAACCATTCTGGAGAGGACGCAATTTTTATCTGTTCAATTACTGTACCAATATAAGCAGGGCAAGCTTCGGGTTCAGAAATTTTTAAACCTAAGTTACTTGTACCTTTGGTAATTGTCACTTCACCAGGTGCGGGAATAGATAATTTTCCACCAGTTAAAGCTGCCACTTCCCTAGCTATACCCACCATACTCAAAGCATCAGCACGGTTAGCAGTAGTAGCAACATCTAAAATTACATCCTCTAAACCCAACAAGGGACGCACGTCGCTACCCAAGGCTAAATTTTCTTGGGTGAAAATATGAATTCCATCTATATCTGTAGGTAGACCTAGTTCTTTTAAAGAACAAATCATCCCATTGGATGGCACACCGCGTAGTTTTGCAGGTTTAATTTTTAAGTCGATATTTGGTAAATAAGTACCTGTAGTGGCAACTGGGACATAAATATCCGCACGGACATTAGCCGCACCACAAACAATATTTAAAGTTTCATCTGCCCCAATATCTACTGTACATACACTCAGTTTATCAGCGTTGGGATGGGGTTGACGCTCAAGCACTTTCCCCACAACTACGCCATTTGCCCAAGTCCGGCGATCTTCAATGTCTTCTACTTCAAACCCAGCTATTGTCAGGGTTTCCGCCAATTCTTCTGGGCTAAGTTTTATTTCTACTAGTTCCCGCAGCCAATTTAGAGAAATACGCATGGAGTGTGCTTGTGTTCGGAATAGTCTTTTGCTGCTCTCATTTTAGGGTTTCTAGTCGGAAATTGAAAAATGAACATTAATCATGAGAATAGAGTCCGTTTGATTGCCGGAAACAGGGAACATATTTAATAGTCCTTTTATGTATGGGTTTGAGATGACTGTCTGTTCTCATATCTCCAACTTTTTGGCCTCCTGTTCCCTCAATTGTCAAGGTATCAATACGGGGATCACCCAGTATTCATAAAAACTTATCAAAGAAAATAATTTTATATATATGCTTCGTAAACAAATGTTAAGCAATTCTTATTAAAAAAGATTGCAATCTCTTGATTTAGTTGCTAACGTGTGTAGTGGCAACATACTAGTGAATGCTCGGATTAAAGAGAGGTAAAACCGATGCGCTGTATCCACGCCAATAGACTTCAGTTTTGACTATCCTACCAACGAGAAATTTATGCTTCGTATAAGCAATAGAGGGGTATTGCAGATTAGCTAGAGATTCTCGTTCGACTAGTATTACCAATCATCAATCTATTACCAATCATCAATCGTCTGACCTTTGGATTGCAAAGAAGCAAGAGGTAAGGCGAAAAATTTGGAGGTGAAAACCGATGAAGATTCAAGGCAAAGTTGCTCTCATTACGGGTGCTTCCCGTGGAATTGGCAAAGCGATCGCACTAGAATTAGCCCAACAAGGCGTAAAGCGGCTGATATTGGTAGCACGCGATCGCCAGAAATTAGCCGAAGTAGCGCAAGAAATCGAAGCTTTCGGCACCGAAATCATAATCATGGACTTAGATTTAACTGAATCAGTCAAAGTTAATATAGCGATCGCTCAACTATGGCGCACAGATGGCCCTATACACCTTTTAGTTAACTGTGCAGGAGTCGCATATCAGAACTCATTTCTGCAATCAAAACTCCCCCAAGTCCAAGAAGAAATCTCCATCAACTTGTTAGGAATGTACAACCTCACGAGTCTGATAGCCCGACGTATGGCCAGTCAAAAAGAGGGAACAATCGTCAATGTTTCCAGCCTCATGGGGAAAGTTGCAGCCCCGACAATGGCCACCTATTCAGCCACCAAGTTTGCAATTCTCGGATTTACCCAAGCCCTCCGTCGGGAACTAGCAGAACACAACATCCGCGTTGTGGCTTTACTTCCCACCCTCACCGACACAGACATGGTGCGCGACTTAAAACTATTTCGTGGAGTCACCCCCATGACACCCCAACAAGTAGCCCAAGCACTCACCAGAGGACTGGAAAAAGATTCATCAGAAATCTTAGTCGGATGGCAATCTCATTTAGCAGTTTTGTGTCAGAATCTTGCCCCTTGGTTGCTAGAAATAGTTTTAAGACTAGCAGCACCAAGAAAACAACCCCAAACCAATTTAATCAAGAGTTTGGTAACAAAAATCCAGCATTTTAGCAATTCGTTGTTCTCTAGAAATAGGCTGGCTTTCGGTTCAGCCCGTAAGTAGGAAATGAAGAATGTAGAGACTTTGTTTAACGCGAGTTCGACGAAGTTGTAAAATCCCTCTCTCTACGGATATACACAACTCCTAAATTCCTTGTCTGCTAAGATACAAGCCTTAGTAGGCAAGGTTTTAAGATGATAAATTTTTGTCAATAGTCTTGGCTTCTTTGTGAGAGCGTTCGATAACTGTATATTCTGTAAGTTCTTGTATAATTAAAGAATTAAAAAAGCAATTCCATAGGTTGCCTGTTTTGTAGTGTATTCGCTATCTTTCCAACAGAGCAGCATTTGGTCTATTACTTCTTGCTAATATAGTTTAGCTATGCGTGATGATTTCCCCTCTGCGACAAAAGAATTACTCGCAAAGCGAGTAGGCTATCGTTGTTCAAATCCTTCCTGTCTTCAACTAACAAGTGGACCTCATAAGGACGTTACAAAGACAGTTAATGTTGGTGTTGCTGCACATATTACGGCAGCATCACTTGGAGGTCCTCGTTATGATGCTTCTTTATCTCCTGCGGAGAGGAGTTCAGCACACAATGGAATATGGTTATGCCAAAAATGTTCCAAGCTTATAGACACTGATGTTATTAGATATTCTGTTAATTTCTTATATGAATGGAAAAAAACGGCAGAAGAATTAGCAATTAATGAAATTGAGAGTGGTCATAGTCATACTAAATTACCACTTACCTTTAATACTTCAAACGATTTATTTCATAAGCGGCTAGAGGCTTGTCATATCCTTTTTTCTGAAGTTCAGAAAGTGTCTGGTGTGATTAGCAAACTGTTCAATACAGAAGAATTAACGGTTGAAGATAAACAAGAAATTGCCTTTAAAGTTGGTTTTAAAATAGCTGAATTAGCTGACAAATTAAGCTTTTATATTGAACGTGAAATTATTGTGCATATTGTTGGAACATTTATTGGTTTAGAAAATTTATTTATGTTAGACAACCCTCATATGCAGCAAAATGAGATTGATGATTTTAACAAAAATATTAGAATCGCTTATAAGATGCTTGAATCCATTAGGGATCATGGAAAATTGGATAAATCTATAAAAAGTTCAATTACTGAGTATTATAATCGACTTCGAGCAATTCAATCTCAAGATGATTCATAAATAGAATAAGTTGAAATTCATATAATTGAGGTAAAATGTTAGATTCTCATAAGCCATTAATATTACTTCTCGGAGATATTGATCATGAAGGGGTTACAAGTAAGATTACATCTACAGGAGGACAGTACAAGAAAAAGTTATTGAATTCAAGTGTTGATAATTGGAAATCAATACTGAAGTTGTTTGATGAATTTTCTATTAGTCAAATCCTTATTAAATTAACTCCTTATACTTATGAATTAATAAACTCAGAGTCTTATAGAGGTGTAGCTGAAAAGTTATTTGATAAAATTTCTGAATTTCCAAATATTGTTTTTGTGTATGAATTTCTTTTTTCTGGCATTAAAGAATCTAGTTTTGAAAGCCAAAATAATAAGTCCCAATTCTATATAGACTCAAAATCTCCTGAACCCATAACTAGGTTATTTGTAAATGAAATACTTGAAAGTAATAACCTAAATATTATTGTATATAAAAAGAATGCAGAATTGACCATTTTAGCACTGACTTTTATAGAACAAATTGAACAAAATTTGTTATTCCGCATCTATGTTCCTTCTAACAGAATATGGTCTTTAGAAACTGACAAGCTACTTCAACTTTTTAGGGACTATTTATCGAAGGTTAGTAACCTAAATATATCATTAGATCAATATCGTACAAATCAAGGAACTATTTTTGAGTTTCATGGTGATGAAAACATTTATAGTGCAAATATATCGAAAGAGTTTGATGATTTTTCAAAGTTTTTAGATATCTGTATATCTAACCCTAACAGTGCAGAAGTTTTGCTACAAAATAAGGATTTAAGTCCTAGAGCGATATATGAGATAGTTGAGCGATACTCCAAAGAAGCAAAACGCCTTATTGTAGATATAAAGCAGGAAAGAGAAAGAAAGCTTCTTGGCGTTCAGCATAGGCTAGAATCAGAGCTTGCTGATATTGTGCCTCCTAATTTTGATTGGCAGGTAGTTAATATGTTGGTAGATTCTGTAATTCCACGGTTGGATGGAATTAGTTCTGTATTGGGAATTTACCAGTCGTTTCCACAGATAACTTCACCTTTAACAGTTAATATTAATCCTCAAATCTTCAATAAGGTTGAAGGTATTGTTGCTCAAGAAATCACTGGTGACATATCCTTTAATGAAAACATCAGCAAGCTCTTAGAGTTAATACAGAAGCATGGGAATAATAAATCGGCTGAATTGACTTCCGCAGTGTATGAATTAGCTGATAAAAGTGCATCAAATTCAGGGCGATTAACAGCTAGGCAAAAGCTTAAGAAATTTTTATTAAGAATTGGCGATTCAGGGACTTTACAGGCGTATGTCGAAAGTCAATTTGGCTTATAGATGTATTTGATATTGAATGGAATGATAAATTTATGAACAATATTTCTACGGATGAATTAGAACAAAAAATTGCAGCAGGAGAAGAAATTGTTGATCAATATTTTGATCCTACATCTACTAGAGTAGGTACACCTCAATTAATGACTGCACGAAGATCACAAAATTCTGTTCCGACACCTGTTATTACTAGCATCCAACAAACATCGTCTATTTGGAATTTAGGTTCAAACCCTGTGGAATGTGATGTAAAAGATGGTGCAACTAACCATGATCATTATCTTTAATAACCCATAAAAAATATCTGTTTCAATCTTGAATTTGCAATTAATTATAATTTTTGTAGGTTGGGTTGAGGAACGAAACCCAACAGATCCTTGTAAATGTTGGGTTTCACTTTGTTCAACCCAACCTACGTAATTTCATTATTTTGAGCCTAACTGAAAAATATTGCTTGCGGAATGTCTCGAAATCACTCATTTTCTAAAATATATTTACTAATAACTTTTTTCAATTCATCAGGTGCTTCAATAGCTATAGCTGCACCCAAATCTGGACGAATAACCCACCACCAAATTAAAATTTCTAAACGACTAGGTGGTTCAGAATTAGGACACAATTCAATATAACCTTCATTTACCCCAATCAGATTAGAACATAACATATTAGCTGTATCTACCCGTTCATCCAATTTTTCAAATTGTATGATATTTTCCCAAGCCACTTCATTGGTAATTGAGCTTAAAATTGATTGCACGTCCAAGGTTAACATTAAACTGTACCTCCAAAAACTTTAATAACTCGTTGAAATAATAAATATTTTAGTCTGCAATCAATTAATTTTCTTTCTCACATAAAACCGAAAATACCCAAACCAAGAAAATACATTAACTGCAACTAACAAACCTGCACCCAAATAAGCTTGAATACTGGAAAATAAATAAATTGTTGCCCCTAAAACCAATAGAATTTCTAGCAAAGCCGCAATGCGTCCATAATGCTTCACATCCCAATAAGAAATAGGACTAATAAAACGATAATTACTGAAAGGGAAAAAGTGACGATGAGCATCATTGTTATGAACTGGTAAATCTAACAAAGAAGGCAACACCATACTTATAAAAACCACCTCAATTACTTGCCAATTCCCGATATGGGCAATTAATAAACCCAGCAACGCTAAGGGGATCGAATGAAACGTACTGACAATAAATTGCCAAAAAGGTTGATAATAAACCTCAGACCAAATTTGACGTTCTGGTAAACGGTAAACAAACTTCATCAAGAAGTAGAACACAAAGATGGGAATATCTGGAAGGACTGCACCGATAATAATCGCTGGACTAGCCTGAGTTCGTAATTGTTGATTAAAAATCACTAGATTGAGAATTGCGTGACTGGGGGTATTCATAGCCAGATATCGGTGCAAGATTTATAGTTATACATTGTTTCGGAGCAACCAGAAATGTTTCAATTACCTACTAATCTGCCCAATTTGCCCGAAATCATTGATGATTTACCAAATATATCTGGTTGGGAAACAGAAGTTCTTTCTGTAGTCAACCATAATCAGCCTGTATTTTTACCAACAACTAATATTAAATTAGCAGATGTAAATGCAGTATTTGCGATCGCACTCCATATGCACCAGCCCACTATACCAGCTGGACAGAATGGTTCACTCATCAGCAATCTGCAATATATGTTTGAACATCAGCAGGAGGGAGACAACCACAACGCAGCCCCCTTTGCGTATTGTTACAGCCGTATAGGTGACTTTATCCCTGAATTAGTCAATCAAGGTTGCAACCCCCGTGTCATGTTGGATTACTCCGGTAATCTCTTGTGGGGACTCAGACAAATGGGAAGAAGCGATATCCTCGACAATCTTAAACGTATCACGTGCGATCGCACCTATCAGCCTTATGTAGAATGGTTGGGAACAATGTGGAGTCACGCCGTCATTCCTTCCACACCCATATCAGATATTAAACTGCACATCATCGCTTGGCAACAACATTTTGCCGCAATTTTTGGTTGGGAAGCACTAGCGCGAGTCAAGGGATTTTCACCACCAGAAATGCACCTCCCAAATCACCCCGATACCCTCTTTGCATTCATCAAAGCCCTCAAAGAATGTGGATATCGTTGGTTACTAGTACAAGAACACACCATAGAAACAATTAGCGGTGAATCCATCACTCAAAAACATTTACCACATCGTTTAATTGCTCGCAATTCCCAAGGAGAAACCATTAGTATTACAGCCTTAATTAAAACCCAAGGTTCAGATACAAAATTAGTTGCTCAAATGCAGCCATATTATGAAGCCAAAACTTTATCTAAACAACAATTAGGTAATGTTTTAGTACCACCTATTGTTAGCCAAATTGGTGATGGTGAAAATGGTGGTGTGATGATGAATGAATTTCCTAGCGGTTTTAAACAAGCTTGGGGAGATATGGTGCAGAATGGAGGAGGAAAAACTGGAGTAGTCGGTGTCTGTGGTACAGAATATTTGGAACTATTAGAAAATGCTGGTTGTCAACCTGAAGATTTTCCCCAATGTCAGCCAGTAGGACAGCATCAAATTTGGCAGCAGATTGCACCAAATAATTCTCAACCAGATGCTGTAGAAAATGCCATTCAAGAAATCAAAAAAAATAACCCCAATTTTCATATTGATGGGGCATCATGGACTAATCATATTAGTTGGGTTCAAGGATACGAAAATGTTTTATCTCCCATGTATGAATTAAGTAGTTCATTTCATCAGAAATTTGATCAACTGTTGTCTAATAACTCAGATGAACCTGTAACTAGACAACTTCACTATCGCCAAGTTTTATTACATAACCTGTTACTGCAAACAAGTTGTTTTCGATATTGGGGACAAGGTGCTTGGACTGATTATGCACGGGAGATATACCAACGTGGCGAAAATTTACTTTAACAGTAATTAAATAGAATTCTGTTTCAACTGACGACGGCGTAATAAAGCGAGTCCAGCAACTGCACCTAACCCAAGTATAGTTGTTGGTTCAGGTACAGAGGTTCTAGCTATTACCTTAAAATCAGGGCCACTATAGCTTGCTTTAGATGTTAATCTCAAACCACTTAATTCAGTCACTCCTAAATCTTGGAGACTAATACCCCAAGAACCTACATTTTGAGCGCCCCCAATTTCTTTGGTGTCAATTTGGAAGCCAGCATAGTTAGTGGATTTTTTTGTTTCTGTAAGTTGTTTGAAACTACCGATTAAATTTCCAGAAATATCCAATGCTTGAATACCTAATGTACTATTCTGACCACGTTCCCAAAAGAACAGGTTATCCAACCCTGAATTATCTTTGAAAATTTTGCTGTCAAAGAAAACATCAATAGTGAAAGAACCGTCATCTTCTGTATCAATGATGTTATTTAAGTTGTTATTACCCAAAAAAGCTGCAATAGAATTACCTGTAGGGTCTTCGGCTGTTGCTAATGGTGAGGTTGCATTATCACCTTTATCGGTACTAGCTGCACCACTGTTAGAGTTTGTAGTGTTTTTGGGTGTATTGTATTTAATAACAGCCTTGTTGACGTAAGAGAAGTTATTAAATGTTTTTCCATTTTGAGTAATGGAGTTTAAGATCACATCATTTTTAGCATTTGTCTTGGTAACATTGCTGGTAAAAGTTGCAGCTTCAGCGGAGTTAGCACCGGATAACACAGCACCGAAAAGCAAACTTATAGAGATAAATGCACTTTTAATTTTCATCAAATTTTCCCAGATTTATATAAGTTGGCGTTTTTTTGCTTTTTATTGGCAATTAACTCCAACTATCTCGGAAAACTGAGAATTTGTAACCCGAAAATATGCTGGTATATTTTTTTTAAGTCAATTGCGACCACAAAACATGAATTATTTCGTTTATTGATGTGGGTTTCAAGGTAGACAACAGTATTATCCAGTAAATATGGAAATGCGGAAAATACTGTTTACTTAGGTGTTTGAATATGAAGAACCTGTGAAAATATGCATAATGCTAATGAATTAGACATTTCAGGAGTTATGATGGGAGAATAAAATGCTTATACTTACCGTGTTATTATCAGGGTATTCATAGTAGCAGTGAGTATTTTTATCAAAATTTATCTATAATAGTCTTGCTTTTTAGTATTTTTGTAGTGAAAAAGTAACCAATATCAAGATCAACTCCGAGCAGGACTGACTACAAACAAGGATGAAAGCAATCAAGCTTAATACCCAAATATGAAATTATCTGCCAAAACTGGCTTAAGAACAGGACAACTTTAAATAATTTATGATCTTACAGATGGGTGGTTGAAATATTTAATTGTAACTATTTGGTATATCAGATCATCTGAGATATTGTCATCAGTAGTAAATATACTCAACTAAAAATATCTATCTAGTGCAGCAGGGATAAAATAACTATCCAGTCAAAAAGTTTAAAAAAGCTCAATAAGTAGGAGTAATTCATGAATTAGTTCTACCACACTTTTGCCTTCTACTCACATCTCCTTGCATATACTATCAGGAATTGCTTAAATAACCCCAATATGCCTAAATGACTGAGTATAATGATTGTTTACTTTTCTAGTTCTGCCTTTGATCCCCATTTGATCCCCATTTCGATAAAATGACTAGGCATAACCCTAAAACTCAAAACCGCTTTTGACTGCGACGCATGATGAATCAACTGAACAACGGTTTTACGCTATTTCTAAGTCTGCTAGTCGAGGCGATGCCTTTTTTGCTGCTGGGAGTGTTATTCTCCAGTTTTCTGCTGTTTTTTATTGATGAGCGTAAATTAGTAGAGAAAATGCCGACAAATCCTCTGCTGGGGGCTTTAGTAGGCAGCATGATTGGCTTTTTGTTTCCGGTGTGTGAGTGCGGTAATGTGCCGGTTGCACGGCGGTTATTGATGCAGGGAGTACCCACACCCGTAGCTATTGGCTTTTTACTAGCAGCACCGACAATTAACCCAATTGTGATTTGGGCAACTTGGACAGCATTTCGAGATCAACCAGAAATAGTAGTGTTAAGAGTTGTATTGTCTTTAGCGATCGCTACTATTATCGGGTTTATTTTCAGTTTTCAGCAAGACTTAAGCCCTTTTGTACAACCTGTAATCGCTCGTTATCTGAAATATAATCCACCTGCTAAACCAGAAGCTAAACGCAAAGGAAGACGTTACCAAGTACCAGCAGCAGCTAATACCCTCTTGCAATCAGGAACCTATATTCTGGGCGGTAAAGCAGGTATATCCACCAGGATAAGTGATAATTTAAGCCCGACAAATCTCTCAACTTCTAACCTCAATAAACCTGTTGCAGATAAACTCCGTCTAGTATTGGATAATATAGTCCAAGAATTGCGGGAACTAGGAGGCGTGATGGTTTTAGGAAGCGCTATTGCGGCTTCTATTCAAGTCTTAGCACCCCGTGATCTCATCCTCAGTTTAGGTGCTGGGCCAATCACCTCAATTCTAGCTATGTTGGTTTTAGCAGCAGTAGTATCAATCTGCTCTACAGTCGATTCCTTCTTTGCTCTATCTTTTGCCTCAACTTTTACCAGTGGTTCTTTGTTAGCATTTCTGGTATTTGGCCCCATGATTGACATTAAAGGCGTTGGTTTGATGTTATCAATTTTCAAACCTAGAGCTTTATTTTATCTATTTGCTTTAGCCGGACTATTGACATTTTTCTTTACTTTACTTTTGAATTTGCACGTTATGTAAGGTTTGGCATTAGTTATATCGACTGTAGTTGCTCGTTGTATTTTTTTAATAAAAAATGACGAATAAAAAATGACTTCAATCCAAAATCCAAAATCCAAAATCCAAAATCAGTTGATCCCTTGGCTAGATGTACTAGCAATTACAGCTTGGGGAATATTAATGCTGAAATATTGGCTCACGGGTAAACTGAATTTGTTGATTCACCCCGATTATTTTTGGTTAGTAATTATGGGTGCAGTTGGGTTAATAATTGTTGGTGTTTTCAAGGGGGCGCAACTTTGGAAACGCCGTCGTCGTTATGAAGCACCTACGAATAGTGATCAACATATAAATTTATTTCCTCCTGGTTGGGGTAGTGGTTTGCTGCTAACCACAGCAATTTTAGGATTTATAATTACCCCTCGTGTTTTTGCTAGTCAAACAGCACTAGATCGAGGTGTAACTGAGTTACTCGGAGCAACACGCTCCCAACCCCAAGCCTTTCGCGCTACTGTTCGTCCAGAGGAGCGATCGCTCATAGACTGGGTACGCATCCTCAATGTCTATCCAGAACCAGACGCATATACTGGACAAAAAGTTAAAGTCCAGGGATTTGTGATCCATCCCCCAGATTTAGATAAAGACTTTTTATTATTGGCAAGATTTGTGATCACTTGTTGTGCCGCAGATGTCTATCCAGCAGGCTTACCCGTTCAACTTCCAGATAATCGCGATCAGTATCCACCAGATGTGTGGCTAGAAGTAGAGGGACAAATGATCACAGAAAATGTAGCTAATAAACGCCAACTTACTATCAAAGCTACCTCCCTCAAAAAAATTCCCCAACCTGAAAATCCTTATAGTTATTAGAGAACAGGTGACAAGTGACAGGTGACGGGGAACAGGTGACAGAGAATAATTATTCACCAATGACCAATGACCAATGACTAAATCATATAAATTTATTCAACCACTAGATCGAATAGCGATCGCTCTCATGCTCCTCTTAAGTTTGCTGATTGGATTCGTCATCTTACAAGGTGACGCAGTTAAGCCCATCGTTAGGAATTTTAACTGGCAAAATCAACAAATTGGGGCAGAAGACACAGCTTTTAGCCTCACGTTTAGCCGTCCAATGGACACCAAAAGCGTCGAGGATAATTTAAAAATTGATCCACCTCTAGCAGGTAAAGTCAGTTGGGCAGGAAGACGGATGGTTTACACACTACTAACACCCGCGCCCTATGGCACAAATTATAAAGTTTTATTGCAAGGAGCTAGAGACAAATTTTCAGAAGTAGAAGGAAAAAAGAGAGAAATTCAGCCTTTTAGCGGTAGTTTTAGTACTCGCAATCGCGCCTTACTTTACATAGGAGCTAATCAACAAGAACAAGGAAAGTTAGTACTCTACAACCTAACTCAAGAGCAAAAGAAAGTACTTACCCCCCAAGACATAGTTGTCATGGATTTCGAGCCATTTCCTAATGGAGAAAAAATATTATTCTCTGCTCGCTCTTCCAAGAATCCAGACTTACTCTCAGCCCAACTATATACAGTCACAACAGGCATTGCCAGCAAAATTGATGAACAACCAGAACCAGCGGGCAAACTTGACCTGATTTTAGATAATAAAGACTATCAAAACCTGAAATTTGATTTATCCCCTGATGGACAAACAATAGTTGTTCAACGAGGCAAAAGAGATAATCCAGGAGATTTTGGCCTGTGGTATCTTCCAGCAACCACCGATAATTATGGAAACCGACCTAGTCCAAAACGCTTAGAAAGCCAACCCGGTGGAGACTTTCTCATCACACCAGATAGTAAAGCTGTCGCAGTTGCTCAAGGACAAGGAACAGCAATTTTATCCCTCGAAGGAGATGCCACTAAACCACTAGATTTTTTACCACAATTTGGACTAGTCCAAGCTTTCTCTAAGGATGGTTCACAAGCCGTAATGGTCAAATTCAATACAGACTATACGCGAGATTTATTCCTAGTCACCAATCAAGGTGTACAGAAACAATTATTAAAAACAACAGGCTCAATTCTCGGTTGTGATTTTGATCCTGCCTCACCCACCCTCTACTGTTTGCTCACACAGCTAGTATCACAAGAACAATATATAGAACAGCCTTATTTAGTAGCAATTAATCTGAAAACTGAGCAGCAGAAACCACTATTGATGCTGCCTCCAGCCCAACGAAATGTGCAAATGAGTTTAGCACCTGACGGTTTGGGTATATTGTTCGACCAAGTAGTACCAATGCAAAATAGTACGGCACAAACTTCTTTATCTGCCAATACTTTAAAAACTGATGATGGAGAACCGATTGCTACTAGTAGTCTGTGGTTAATGCCTCTGCTACCAATCACTGATTTAGAAAACATCGAAATCAAGCCAGAACAACTACCTCTAGTCGGCTTTCATCCCCACTGGCTACCTTAAAAAAGGGGACTGGGATGATGGGGTAATTGGGAGGAGGAAGCCAATTACCAATTACCAATTGCCTGCCTTTGAATGTAAAATTTGATACCCTGAAATCAGAAAATCTCTACCTAATTGTAGTATCTGACTAGATAGCGCCAGGGGCATAATATTTTTTAGCAAATTAATATAACTTTTAACCCACGTCAAGTAGGTTCACACCCTCTACCACTGGGGGACAAAAAGACTACATCATACAAAAAGTTGACGCACAAGAAACCGACAATGTTATAACGGCGTTATCAGCGACAATTTTAAATGCACAATTAGGAAACTCTCTAATGACTAGTACATACAGTCAGGTACAAATAGCTAGACATTTAAAAATAGACAAAAAAATTAAATTCTATGAGCATTAAAGCTTTCTGGCTTTTGCCTATAGCCTAGCTACCTTATAGTACTAGCCACTCATGCTGAAAGAGAGTTAAACTTGGCTTCTAGAGGAAATCCTGAATTTAACGCAGTTGATCAGCAATGTTGTCATAAACACTACTGAATACTTTTAAGCAGGTGGGTCAAGAGTGATGAATATAGCTGACACCTCAAACAACGGCACTGTGATTGAACCCCTAAATTCTGCAAATTCGCCATCATCGGATCTGGCGGGTTGTCCCTTTTACTCAGTTGTCCATGATGAAAATATGGCCGTGACTAATTTACCACTCCTGAACCCAGCCGCAGAACAGCAGTGTGAACCCGTAGTTAATACCCAAAAAGACTGGGTTGCAGAACCTGACAGTCAGAAACAAGCAGTTGTAGACTCTGAATTTCATAAATTACTGACGCTGAATCAAGAGTTAAGCACAGCTAATGGTGACTTGTACTCTCAAGTAGAACAGTTAAAACACGAATTAGCTGAAGCAGAAAAGATTTTGCAATGGCAAAAAAAACGCTCCAGCGTCACTGATTCGATGCTAAATCAACAAACTCAGGAACTCTCAGCTGCACAAGAGCAAATTGAGTCCCTATTTCAACAGTTAGAAACGGCTGAACAAACTGTTCAAAATCAAGAAATTTTCATCGAAACTCATAAAGCACATTTACAAATTAGCCAGCAACGCCTAGCTCAATTAGAACGCCAGTGTTCACTGTTGCAAACTAATTACAGTGAACAGTCTCAGCAGTTATTGCACTCAGAAAATACTTGTCGGGAGTTGCGGACTAGACTGATGCGCCAACAACGTCAAACGCTACAATTTAAAGCGGCTCTAGAAAAATGTCTAGATACATCTGTTCCTAACTATGACACCCTAGAGGATAAAGCCCATCATCCCCATGACGTAACTGGTGGACATACAAGATTCTCTAGAAAAGCGCGATCGCTATTCCCCAATGCACAGCCCATTAAACCTTGGTCAGCAGAATCAGATTTTGTGAGTGATACCTGCGGGAGTTTACACCAACACGTAGAACACCAACACGCAGATAGTTCTTGGGTGGAACCGTTAACGCCATGCTCACACGAAAAAAATTACTCTGCGCCAATACCTGTATCTTCTGAAAACTGGTCGGATGATAAATGTACCTTCACACCGACTGAAATAGCTGCCTCTTTAGAAGATAATGAACCTGTAAATACATCAGAAGCTGTTTCTAATTCTAATTCCTCCAACATAGACCAGCAGTTGGAGAGTCTGATTCAAATGTTTTTTACCTCTGTGCCTACATCAGTAATTCCACTAACTACGGGAGAGAATGAGCAAAGTAATCAAGCTGATACGCCTATCTTGGAAACGTTAGCATCTATGACGGAGAATGCTGAAAAATCAAAAATTACAATAGAACAAGATTTAGAGACGGATATTATTAATACGGCTGCTACTTACAGTATAGGGGTGGATGATTTTCTCATTTCTGCCTCTAATGATCCATCAATAATTCCCACTTCTCCACACCAAGAAATAAATGCTGTAGAAATTGAGGACTATTGGTCAGATGTCTCACCATCTACAACATCGAAATTACCAAAACACAATTTTTCCGCAGAACCGTTGGGTGAATATCCCCAAGATAATAAATCACCTTCACCGTTGATTTATCCCCAGCGTCCACCCAAGGGGCGCAAGTCATTAGCATCGGTAGAACTACCAAATTTTCGCACCAAGGGTCATGAATCAAAGGTCAACGATGAAGAGTAAGAGTCATCAGCACTCAGTACTCGGTACTCGGTACTCGTTACTCAATAATGACTAGTTTGAGTTACTGCTTTTGGGTTAACTTTGACCACCTGATTGTGCCATAGTGGTTTGCCGGTAGAAATTGCATAATTAATTGTTAACAACTTTAACCACAGTCCGGGATAACGGGGTTCTAGCCAAGATTGATTTGACTTGAGGAAACTAGCGAACCATTTACTTAAAAAAGTACTGAATAGGGCGTGAAGACAGAAGTTGAAATAATTACCCAACCATCTAAGCAAATCTTTAAGCCCAGCCATTTGCCATATCCATACTAGCAATGCTGGATTTTTTCTCGCTGCTTTCAGGGCTAGACGGTTAAAGGTTAACCAATCACAGCGATCTTTAATGAAATTATCTGCCACTTCCGGGGGTTCGTCTGCTAATAAGCCAAAGAAGGTATTGAGCATAGAATTTACCCTTTGGGGGGGGATAAATTTCCCTGTGGGAACCATCATGCCTTTAGAAAATAGCCAGGTAACAGAAACGTTACTTTGGTAGGCACGGATTTGGTTTAAATGCTGGAAACTCAATAAGTCATGTTTGAGGGCTGTATTTAATAGGGTGGTTAAACGTTCTAAATTGCGAACTAGGGAACCAAATCCGGTGAATATTAGGGGTGACTGGAGTGAGGCAGCATCACCAATTGCAATTAATCTATCAAAAGCAATTGTGCGATCGCTACTACTAACACTAAAATGCCCCGGTATATAGCCAAAAGTCGGCTTTTTCCACACCAGTTTGTCCATGTCACAGCGACGATACTCTGGCAAAATCGTGAAAAAGTCCTCATACATCTCCAGCAAAGAACCAGGATTTTTCCCATTCACCTCATGATAATGAAACAGATAAATCGTTAGTTCTTCCCCAACCCCAGGGAACAACTCCCAAATCAACTGTCTACCTCTAGAAATATCTCCATGACTATAGAGAACATCTCCATAATCAGAATCCCAGACTCCCGGCTCAAATCCCGTCTCAATCACTGCTCCCACAGTTGGACAAACACTATCAAAAGCCCTCCCACCATTTAATTGCCAAGCAATAGGTGAAGCAGTTCCCATCGCATCTATCAGCAATCTTCCACTCACTTGCTTTTCATTACCACTAGGCAAATGCTTGACACTCAAGATAACTTGTGTATTACTCACATCTGCTCGGATAAACTCTGTTTCATCCCAGATATCACCACCCGCAGCTTGTAGTTTTTGTCCACATATTTGCAGTAATTTTTCAGAATCTAGAGCTATATTCAGCACAGTAGGCGTGTGTAAAATCGGTGCTTTGAGGTGAGAGGGATTATTACCATCAAAAAATTTATTGAAGCCGTCTTTATACTCCCTGGCAATAATTGTTTCCAACTCAGCATTTGTCAGCAAACCCAAATTAACCAAACATTGGATTTCATCACGGGAAATATTCCATTCCCGATTCATTCTGCCAAAAGGTAAACGTTCCACCAACAAGACTTTATAGCCTAACTTAGCCATCAAAGCCGCATGAATTGAACCTAAAGCCCCACCAATGTAAATGAGGTCATACTGGAGATTGGGCTTTCCCTCTTCCCTGTGTTCCGCAGAAAATACCACCTGACGAGGCTTTTGCGGATTTCTTACCCCTTCTCGCCAACGTTGCTCCCACCAGTAAGCACGCTTGAGATCATTTTCCCCATTAGGCATTTTCTGAAAGTACTTGACAGTTAGGGGATAATAAGGTTCTAGCTCTGCGAAAATCGACTTTTGGAAATCAATTTCTGGTAGTTCTGGATAACTATGGGGGAAGTGACTGCGTATTCCTGTAGTTAGACGTTGGAGAATTTGCCCCTCATTAGCAAAGGGTTTCTCAGCCCAACGGAAGACCTTGAGATAAGTAGTGTGCTGTACCGACCAGACAAACACAGAAAGTTCATCTGGCAAACCTTCCTCAACAGAGACAACAGGGCTTCTCAGACGAAAACCATCTGCTGTCAGCAACTTTTCCCCATTCCCCGGCGCAAAATCTACCTGTAGCCAGTTGCGTACAGCCGCAGTGTCAGTTGTAGGAACTTCTAAGTAAAGAATCTCTTTCATATTTCTGCTGATATCTCCCATCGATCTACTCACTACGAAAGATTTGACAAAGGTAGGAAGTGCGTTAGACTCCGCCCTATCAGTTGCATCACAATTGAATTAAGAAATTTTAATAGGTTGTTAAATTTATTAATCATTTTAGAACTTCTGTAAACTCATACCATGAATTATCCTATCCCAGACAGTCCCCAAGAAATTTTTGCACTTCGACAACAGCCAGTTGATGAAGAACTGGTAGCAGCCGTAATTGCCGGAGTGGTTCAACTTGTTCGCGCTCAAGGTCAATCTTTAGAAGAATTAACTGCCCAGGTGTTAGCGGATGACACTGTGTTAGATAGACAACAACGACGTTGGCTCAGTAAGTTGGTTGCCCAAGCGTGGGATAGTTTCCCCTAATCCCTCTAAAATCGGGAATAGGGACTGCCGCGATGAGTTTAAAGCTTATATCCCATACTGAAGTAAAAGCCCTCATCCTGAGCATTTGTACCCCGGTCATCTAAGTTAATTAAAGGAAGACCATAGTCTAATCGCATATTCAGACTAGGTATGAGTTGCCATAAAACTCCGACTCCAGTACCAGCTAAAAAGGTTTGTTTCTGTAAGCGGTTGGGGTTATCATCCGTATTCCAGACATATCCTAAATCAAAAAATGGCGCGACTTTGATTAATGGATTTCCACCAGCATCTTTGTGTAGTGTCAGTTGGTTTTCCAGCACGAATCGGACTCCGTTGTCACCTGCACGGGCATTTTGCCGATAACCACGCACTGACTGACCACCACCAATCACAAATTGCTGTGAGGGTAATAAACCATTGGGGGTTAGTTGTACTTCAGCTTGGGCAATTAACATATGGTTATTACTAAAGCGTTGTACTCGCTGTACTTGTCCTAACCAGCTGAAAAAGTTTCCATCAGGAATGGGATCAGCGTTGCTGGTGGCATCGAATACGTCAATACCAAGACTGAATAAAGAACGTAGAGACCAAGCACCTTGAATATCCCGTGCTAAATAGTCTTGTCCAAATTTAATTACGCGAGTGCGGCTGTTACCTTCGTCGTCTGGTCCAAACCCAAATGCTGTTGGACCTGCAAAGGTAAAGGTTTGACCATCTTGGAAAGTAAGCCCTAATGATAAGGCAAATTCTTGGCGGGGCGATCGCACTAATGGCTGTCGAAAACTAATTTCATAGATTTGGGACTCTCCCCGAATATCGAAATCCTGAAAAGGTTCTTGGATGACTTCGTTATTATTAATTGCTGTTCGCAATTGCACAGTCCCGTTCATTGCATTCACTGGGAGGCGATAACTGAAATCATAGATATTTGAGCCTCCCTGGGCGGTGAAGTAATATGATGCTGCTAGTTCATCACCCAATCCTGTGAGATTACGATAACTAGCGTTAATACCAAATCTTTCAGAACCAATGCTTGGTGGGGAATAGTTATCAACGCTTAATGCTGCTTTTAAGGAGTTAGCTTCGGTAACTCTAACTACTAAAATATTTTGACCCACCTGAGTACCAGCACGCAAGCTGGCTTCTACATTAGAAAATAAGGGGTCTGCCCGTAATAATCTTAACTGGTCTTCTAGATCACCTGTGGCTAAAGGTTTACTAATTCCTAAAGCTACGCGCGATCGCACATAATCAGGATTTAGGCGTTTTGTGCCTTCAATTTCGATTTTCTCTACACCCGCTTCAATTACCCCAATTTTTGCTACACCATCGCTAATTGTTTGGTTGGCTAAAATTGCTCTTGAGGTAATATAACCCCGATCTAAGTAGAGTTGGGTGATAGCATTCGCAACTTCCCTAAGTTCTTCCAAACTTACAGAACGCCCTTCAACTGACTTAGTTAGGGAATTTAACTGCTCTTGGTTAAAAATTGTACTACCCGTTACCTCAATTTTATCAACCTGAATCTTTTGGCTGACTGTCGCTGGTACGTTTTCTGGTACAGATTCTGATGGTACTATCTCCTGATTTTCCGGTGATAGCGGTTCGGGAATGGGTGCTGGTTGCAGAAATCTTTCTTGATTGGGATTATCGGATTGATTCCCCACTTGTACCAGTAGATTATCTGGTAGTTCTAATAATACTAAAGAATTTAGTAATTCAGTGCTGCTGAGTGATTCCTGATTGGACGCAACTTGTTTGTTTTCGACTTGTGCCAGCAGATTGTCTGTTAGTTCTGACGTTACAACTGAACTAGACAATTGAGCATAACTAGCTGATGCAGAGACAACTAAGAGCGCACTGGGAATTAAAAATACATTCCATATTGTACCTTCCAAATGCCAACGCATAAAATTATTACCCCTGTATTTGATTTTTATACTTATATCAACTTCTTGTTCCAAAATTAACACGCCATGTCACCTCTGGATACATTAATGGCAAAATTTTGGGTTTTTTCGATAAATAGCTGAAATGAATTGAGATCAAATAGCGTGATAAGTCATATTTAATACTTAATTATTAATCAATAACCTGAATCGTTACGGAATTATAGTAAAAATTTTAAAAAGTTACTTAAAAAAAATAAGTACGTACTATAAGTAAATTTACGCTTACTATGCTATATGATTATGAGGTAGTCTATTTATAAGTTATTAAACCCAACAAAAAATAAACAACTCATAAGTTATGTAAAGTAACCAAAGCGCAGAATTCAAAAGACTTGCTTTTAAGCAAAGAGCATACTTACACAATCACTTTATTTAGGAGAGAATAAAATGCTACGTAAATCCTTAGCAATCCTCAGTGGAGCAGTTATTGTCAGCAGCTTAGGTGCAGCAGTTAGCAGCCCCAGTTATGCTGACCTCTCAGGTCCTTTTAGCTGTGATACAAATAGCTTAACAACTGTTGTCGGTGCAAAAAGCTACCCTGTCATGCGCTGGAGAACAAACGAATTTGCAGGTTCTGGTTATAACAGTGTCCGCAGGTGTATCGAAGTATCGTCAAGATTTAACCACTTTCACAGCACAGGTCAGTTAAACTACATTACGGCTGGGGTGGTAAGAGGAATGCCTGTAGTTTGTGCTACCTCTGCTGGTGGTTCATGTAATAGCAGCAATGTTTTATTCACTTTGAATCGCAGAAATAGCCGCAACTTGGCAGGTATTCTGCAAACATTATTTGATAATAAAGCTGGTGCTGCTGGCGCGGTTATAAACGAATCTTCTGAGCGTGTTTACATCGACGTGAATAAAATGTTGACTGACCTGGGTGTAGATGCTAATACACCCGGACAACAAGAACCCGGTGTAGTTAAGAACAACCCAAGCACAGCACCCAGTGGTGGTAGCTGGTAAGACGTTGAAAGTTCGATTAACATAGACTAATCCTCCTCCTCAAAGCTGAAAATGTGATGGGGAGGAATTAATAGTTAACTGTTGTTGAGTTAGGCGAACATGGATTTTTCTAGATTTAGTGTTGTGGCTTTAATCAGCTGTCTGTCTTTTGCTTTTTCAACCAAGGCTGTGTACTCCATAGAAAAGCAAACACCAACTGCCGATGTAGAGATTTCTCAGCAGTATGAAAAAATGTCAGAACAGAATTTGCGTCAACAAGCCCGCGCTATCACAGTGAAAATTATGGCCGGAGAAAGTTGGGGTTCAGGAATTATTATCCAAAGAAAAGGTCAGAGTTACACAGTTCTTACCAACGCTCATGTTTTGAGAATGGGTAGTAATTATCAAATCCAAACTCCCGATGGTAAAATTTATCGAGGCCAAACAATTAAGGCTGTGAATTTCAATGATGATGACTTGGGATTACTCAGTTTTAAGAGTAGCAGTAATTATGCGATCGCCTCAATTGCTAAATCACCCTTAGCAATGGGAGAGAAAACCTTTGCTGCTGGCTTTCCCCATGAAAGCAGAACTTGGTCATTCACAACCGGAAAGATTGACTATATCTTACCTAAATCTTTTCAAGGTGGTTATCAAGTTGGTTACAGCAATGACATCCTTAAAGGCATGAGTGGTGGACCTGTACTCAATCAGCGTGGTGAACTGGTAGCAATTAATGGTAGACACAAATTTCCTCTTTGGGGAAATCCCTTTATTTTTGTAGATGGTTCTACCCCAAGCGTACAAACTCGTAGCAAATTTGAGTATTCTAGTTGGGCTGTACCAGTAGCAACATTTCTCAACAGCGCCCCCCAATTTTCTCAAGGTGTAACTAACCAATCCGCAGCATCATTTTACACGGAAATTGAGGTTGATTCTCTCTATTCAACTTATGCACCGCAAACCCCAGTACCTGCAAATCAGACCAACCATTCTATGTGGATTTGGTAAGTGATTGGTATGAATTTGTTAATAGACATAAATTAAAAGTTTCAGGAAATAGCATCATGTTAAATCGTTATTTATTATCAGGTTGCTTTATTGGTTCAGCAATGGTTATGGTAGCCAGCCCAGCCATTGCTAAACAGGCATTATCACCCAAAGAAGTGGCCAGTATTGCTAAATCTACAGTAGTGCAGATTGCGCCTACAGTTAATTATCCCGGTTCAGGTGTAATTGTTGGCAGCTACAAAGAAGATGGCAAAAACGTTTATGTAGTACTAACAGCCAACCACGTTGTTCAATACAGCGATGATGAATATAAAGTTATCACTCCCGTTCCCCTAGAAGGAGACAGAAGACGGCAAAAAATTAGTATTTCCACGGAGAAAGACATTCAGAGATTGCCAGGGGTAGATTTAGCCATTGTCAAGTTTCGCAGCGAACACAAGTTTAATACCGCTACCCTTGGTGATTCTGACCATACAACTGAAGGTGCTGGTGTCTACGTTTCTGGATTTCCTAACCCTGATCAAGCAATTAGAAGGCGTGTTTTTCAATTCACTTCTTCCCTCGTTTCCAGTCGTTTAGATGGAGATACAGTGGCAGGTGAAGAAGACACCGCAGTAGATAATGGATATGCTATATCTTATACAGCTACCACTAGGACAGGAATGAGTGGTGGTCCGGTTTTCGATGTAGCAGGGCGAGTTGTCGGTATTCATGGCAGAGGTGGGAGAGAAGAAGCACCTAAGCTGCCAGTATCCCAACAGGGTAATCAAGAAAGTGGACCTCAAATTGTTCCCGATAAAACCGGATTTAATTTAGCCATCCCTATTCAGACTTTTCTGAGAAAATTAGCGCCGAATGCTATCTATACATTAGGCATGAAATTGGATAAATCTGAACCAGGGACAGCGCAGTTGTTTGCTACTAGAGGCGGTTCTGTAGACCCCAAAGATCCCCTCAAAACTAACATTATAGAAGAAGAATCGTTAGATGAAGCTGTTGAGGTGGTTAACCAATCTCATAGAAATAACACTCCATCCCGTCCTACATCTACTCCAATTACTCCGTCTCGTTCCGTACCTATTCAACCAACACCCATCGAAAATCCTCCTTCTAATCCCTCTGGTTCTAATGTATGGTGATTAAAATTTGTTACAAATTAATAAGTCATCATCACGTCTTTTAAAAGACAGGATGCTAAAAAGCTCGCAATTGTGGGCTTTTTAGCGTTTAACAGTAAAAACACAGAGGGGTTGTTTATGAAATTTAATTCATATTTGCAAAATTTTAAGCATATACACTTATATGAATAAAGATGTTAAATGAGGGACAATTCAAATTGAAATATTTATACCAGGATTTATATGAATTTGTTAACTGAAAAAATTGCTTTATTTATTTTCACTCAAGCGATCGCAGTTGTCACCCTTCTGCAAACCATAGCCATCGTCAAAGCACAATCTATTACCCCTGCTAATGATGGTACTGGTACTGTTGTCACCCCCAACGGCAATCAGCTAGATATCAGTGGTGGCACTCTTTCTAGAGATAGCGCGAATCTCTTTCAAAGCTTTCAAAAATTTGGACTCAACTCCAACGAGATAGCTAACTTTCTCTCTAATCCCAACATTCAGAACATTTTAGGGCGTGTCGTTGGTGGCGACCCTTCATTTATTAACGGGTTACTACAAGTAACTGGCGGAAATTCTAATTTATTCTTAATGAACCCGGCTGGTATCGTATTTGGTGCTAATGCCAGCTTAAATATACCCGCTGACTTTACAGCTACCACAGCTAATAGCATCTGGTTAGGTGCAAATCAGTTTAATGCAGTTGGTAGTAACGACTATGCGAATTTAGTAGGAACCCCTAACGCCTTTAGTTTTTCTGCTTCCCAACCGGGGAGTATTGTTAATCTTGGTAATTTAGCAGTTGGTGCTGGTAAAAACTTAAACTTAATCGGTGGTACTGTTGTCAGCACTGGCAATTTATCAGCACCAGGAGGTAATATCACCGTTGCATCCGTTCCTGGCCAAAACCTTCTCCGCATCAGCCAACCAGGACACCTGCTGAGTTTAGAAGTTGAACCCTCATCAGATACATCAGCTACTCCCCCGACTTTCTTAGATTTGTTAACAGGTATTAATGGGGGTAATGCTAACAATGTCACTGTTAACAGCAACGGACAAGTAGAACTGACGGGTTCTGGACTGACTGTAAATACCGGGGATATAGTAGCGAAGAACGTTACAGCCCAATCTGCGACTTTATCAGCCGCCAAGAATTTAACTTTAGTTGAAAGTCAACTCCAAACTACTGGAGATTTAAACCTGTTAGCTAAAGACACTGTACGGGTGCGAGATAGTGTCACCACTCCTTTTTTAGCTCAAACAGGGGGAAATCTTTATATTCAGGGAAATAAGAATATTGATATTCTGGCTTTGAATCATCCTCAAACACCCTTTGTTAGTGGTGAACATCTGAGTTTAGTCAGTGGTGGTATAGTGTCTGGGGATGCTCACTTTTATAGTGGTGGACGGTTTGCTATTAAAAACCTTTCCGGTGGTGCTGGTAATTTTGTCAGCTTGTTTGACCCTATTATCAGAGCTAATGGAGATGTAGTATTTGGAGACTATATAGGTGCAGCCCTGAAGGTTGAAGCAACGGGAAGTATTCAGGGTGGGAATATTAACATTAATTCGCCTGATACCAGTGGCAGTATTCCAGCTTCTGATCCAGATTTTACAACTTTGACAACTACTCCTTCCTTAATATTAAGGGCGGGGTTGAGTTCAGTTTCACCTTCTAATTTTCCCAGTACCAATGGTGGAACATCTTTTGTAGGTAGTTCATTGGGTTTACCGCTTGGGAGTATTCAAGTAGGAAACATTGATACTCGTTCTACAACAGGTTCTGGTGGTTCAATTACCCTATCTGCTACTGGTACTATCAACTCTGGTTTTTTGTATTCAAATTCACCAATTAATGCAGGGGAAATTAACGTTAACGCTGGAGGAAATATATCACTTGGTGATGCTTCGGTTGGTAGTGTCTGGGCAATTGGTTTAGATGGAGGAAATGGTGCCAATATTAATATCAACAGCAGTACAGGTTCTATTTTCTCCAGCGGTACAATTCAATCTGAAAGCACCAATGGCAATAGTGGAGCAATTAACCTGAGTGCATTTGGTGATATTACTACAGGTAGTCTGCGTTCATTAGCAATAGATCCTTCTAGTTCTGGCTTAACTAATGCTGGCAATATCAACGTTACTAGCAGTAATGGCAGTATCATCAATACAGGTCATATTAATACTGTTGCAGAAGGAAATGGTAATGCTGGAATAGTCAACCTCATCAGCAATGGTGACATTAATATTAATAACTATATTGCCGCACAATCTAGGGGCGGTATAGGCGGTAACATTAATCTAACCAGCAATAATGCTTCTATTAGTGTCAATAATTCACTTGGGAGTATTGGTACTGGTTCATCATTTTTCCTCAATTCTGGTACAGGGTTGCTCACATCTTTCACCAGCGCCATTGGTGGTAATGTCAATCTGCAAGCAGCAGGTAATATTTTTACTGGTGTGATCTCATCAGGGGGAACAAACAGTAGTGGTACAATTCATGTTAATAGTACAGGTGGCAGTGTTTCTATTAACAGTCTCTACAGTGGTTCACAACCTGATCAAACTGTTGCTGGTGTAACACAGCCTGGAATTGCTTCTACTACTGGTGGTGATATTTCAGTTAGCGCAGCAAATGATATAAACCTTGAAAAAGTCAGTGCAGAAGGAACTAGCACCAATGGAAACATCAATTTGACAACTCAGAATGGTAGTCAAAATATTAATGGATTAATTGGTAAAGAAGTTTCTATAACTGGTAATGAAATCAACCTACAAGGAGGAGCTAATTCAGTTAAAGGTAGTGGTAATTTAGTCCTACAACCCTCCACAACCAGTCAGGATATTACTTTGGGTGGTAATAGCGATAGTGGTACAAATACTTTAGATATAATTCAATCTGACATAGCTGCATTAGGTAATGGCTTCAGTTCCATCACCATTGGACGTAGTGACGGCAGCGGTATAGTAACCGTGAATAATGCCACATTCCAAGACCCTGTAAATATCCTCTCTCCCACAGGTTCACTAATAGTTAATAGTGGTGGTATCACAGCTACAGATAATGCTTCTCTGAATTTCAATGTTGCCTCAACCACTCTCAATGGAGGCATTACCACCAACAATCAACCTATCACTTTCTCCAACGCAGTCTTACTGGGCAATGGTTCTAATGTTGCTCTTAATACTGGCAATGCAGGCATCAATTTTGGTAATACAATTGATGGTAGTGGCAATTTAAACTTGATTGCGGGTACAGGCAATATTAGTTTTGGTGGTGCTATTGGTGGGATAACTCCACTCAGTAGCTTCAATATTAGCAGTGCTGCTAATACGACTATTCCCAGCAACATCTTCACCAGTGGCGACATAAGTATTAACAGCCCCGTCACCCTCACTGGTACTGATAGCAAATTATTCAGTTCTAGTGCAGGTTCAATCACAGCGAATGGGGCAATTACCAGCAACGCCTCAATTAACTTACTAGCTAACCAGAACATTACTACCGATAACATAACCACAAACGGTAACAATATAGATATCACGAGCAATGGCAGTATATCTAGTAAAGAGCTTTTGAGTCTATCTAATAGTTATCCAAATGCAGGTAACAGTGGAGCAATTACACTGAATGCCAAAAATGATATTAATGTAGATTTTATAGTCACTGCTTCTTATGGTAGCTCTTTATCTGGTGTTGGCTCGGCAGGTAATGGTGGAGCAATCAAAATCACAAGTAGTGATGGTGGTATTAATGCAGGTTATTTAGCTTCAGATACATCTGCAAACGAGAGTCCAGTAGGTAATGGTGGTGAAATCACTCTCAATGCTAAAAATGATATTGTGGTGGACAATGTATTTGCTGGCACGTTGGGTAGTACAGCGGGTAATGGGGGGAAGATTAGCTTTCTTTCTACTGGACAGGGTAGCAGTATCGCTGTAAACGGCTGGATTGATTCCACCTCTTATGGGACTAATCAGATCGGTACAGGGGGAGAAATCACTTTAGAAGCTGACAATATTACTCTCTCTTCAGTTAATAATAATACTTTTTATCCAGGGACTCAGTATGGTGTAATTAGTTTAACTGGTAATAAGATAGACTTGGTAGGAGGTACAAACTCCGTTCGAGGTACTGGGGCAATACTAACACTTCAACCTAAAACAGCTACTCAAAATATTGCGATCACAGGTTCTACCGATAGTGCTACAAATACCTTAGACCTAACTCAATCTGACATAGCTGCATTAGGTAATGGCTTCAGTTCCATCACCATTGGACGTAGTGACGGCAGCGGTATAGTAACCGTGAATAATGCTACATTCCAAGACCCTGTAAATATACTTTTTCCCACAGGTTTACTAATAGTCAATAGCGGTGGAATTACAGCTATAGATAATGCTTCTCTGAATTTCAATGTTGCCTCAACCACCCTCAATGGAGGCATTACCACTAACAATCAACCTATCACTTTCCCCAACGCGGTCTTACTTGGCAGTGGTGCTAATGTTACTCTCAACTCTGGCAATGCCAACATTAGTTTTGGTAACACAATTGATGGTGGTGGAAATTTAAACCTGACTGCTGGTACAGGTAACATTAGTTTTGGCGGTGCTATTGGTGGTACAACCCCACTCAGTAGTCTTAATATTATCAGTGGTGCTAACACAACTATTCCTAGTAACATCTTCACTACTGGCAATATAAATATTAACAGCCCCGTAACCCTCACTGGCATTGGTAGCAAAGAATTTAATGCTGGTACAGGGACAATTGCCTTAAATAACTTCCTAGCAGCAGGTAGCAACAATCTCACATTAACAGCAAATGAGATTAACCTACCATCAACTCGTAATTCCGTCACTGGAACAGGTAATATTGAGCTTCAACCTTTCACCCCCAGTCAGGATATTACTTTAGGTGGTACTAATGATAGTGGGACAGAAATTTTAGACCTCACCATATCTGATCTAACGTCCTTTCAAAATGGCTTTATTTCTATCACGATTGGACGCAATAATGGTAGTGGTACGATCAATATAGATAGTGATGTTGTCATATTCCAAGATCCAGTCACAATTAATTCTCCTGGTGGGAATATGACTGTTAACAGCAACACTACAGTCTCAGCCATAGATAATGCCTCACTAATTCTTAATACTGCCTTAATCACGCTAAATGGAAGCATCACCACCAACAATCAACCTATGACTTTCCCCAGCAAAGTCTTACTCGGCAGTGGTGCTAATGTTGCGCTCAAATCTGGCAATGCAGACATTAATTTTGGTAACACAATTGATGGTAGTGGCAATTTAAACCTGTCTGCTGGCACAGGCAACATTAACTTTGGTGGTGCTATTGGTGGGATAACACCTTTAAATAGTCTGAATGTTACCGCTAGAAATACAAAAGTACCAGGAAATATTACTACTGAGAATGGTGGCATTATATTCAACAGTCCAGTTACTCTTACAGGTAACGCTACATTTAACGCGGGAAATAATGTACTTGTGCCAACAGCCATTGATCCTACTACGGGTATGCCTACATCCTTTGCATACTCCAGTACGGGAACGGGTACAATAGCGATTAATTCTAGTTTGAGTGCAGGAAGCAATTCTCTAAATTTGACAGCTGATAAAATTAACCTGCCGACTTCAGCTAACTCAGTGACAGGCACAGGCAATTTAGTTCTGCAACCAACAAAACCAAGTCAGAATATTGCACTTGGCGGTGCTACTGATACTGCGACAGGAACCCTCGATCTCACCAGCACTGATATAGCTGCATTAGCAAGCGGTTTTAGTTCTATCACTATTGGACGCAATGATGGCAGTGGCGCAATTAGTGTAGCTAGTAATGGTGTCACATTCCAAGACCCAGTTAAAATTCAATCGCCCACTGGTGCAGGTTCAATCACAGCAACCGGAACTATTACGGGTACAGATGATACCTCAATTAATCTGTTAGCCAACCAGAACATCGCTACAGACAGCATCATCACAAATGGTCAAAACATCGACATTACCAGCAACACGGGTTTTATTAACCTTGGTAACTCTTTCAAAACCGTCTCTGGTACAGGCAGTGCTGGTAATATCAACTTGAATGGTAACGTTAATCTGGTCAACGACATCTCATTTAATACAGAAGCTCCTAGCCCAGGAAATATTAACTTTACAGGTACAGTTGATGGAGCTAGGAACTTAACCTTAACTGCGGGTAGTGGTAACATTAACCTTGGTGGTTCTTTAGGTAGTACAAATTCACTCAATAGCCTCAACATTACTAGTACGACTGAGACAAGCATCAGCAGCGATATTCTCACTACTGGCGATATCAACTTTAGTAGTCCACTCGCTCTCACAGGGACTGGTAGCCAAACATTTAATTCTAGTGCAGGTTCAATAACCGCAACTGAAAAAATTACAGGCACAAATCAAGCTGCGATTAATATTTCAGCAAACAGCAATATTTCCACTCAAGATATTACCAACAATAACAATAACGTCACCCTCAAAAGTACCAGTGGCACAGTTACGGCTCAAGATATTACAACCAATGGTGGAGGAATTAATATTGAAGCAAAAGACAGTATCAAAGCTGGGGTGTTAAATTCCAGTTCCATGACTGGTAATGGTGGTTCAGTCACATTAGATCCAGATAATGATATTGAAGTTGCTGCTATCAACGCTCAAGGTGGTAGTAATGGTACTGGTGGTAATGTAGACATTACAACTCGTCGTTTCTTCCAAGCTACTGGCACCTTTACTGATAACAATGGCACAAATGCTAGTATTTCTACCGCAGGTGGTACGGGCAGTGGTTCTGTTACCGTCCGTCATGGCGGCAATGGAGATATCCCATTTGTTGTGGGTGATGCCACTACCAACGGTACTGCGGCCGCCATTGCTACAGGTTTTGGCAATGTTATTGTACCCACCAAATCTATACCAAGTACTTATACTCAAGGCAATATTGGGATCATCACTCAAGACCCAGATAATATCCCCAACCCAGAATTAGAAGCACGTTCTACAGTTAACCCGTCACTGCTTACTACTAATATTAATAATTCTTCCGTAATAATTGATACAGACTTCGCAGAATTAGATGAAAGTGCTACAAGACAGATAGAGCAATATCTAGGACAATCAGGAAAAAATTCAATCAAAAGCTTGTCTGATGCACAAGCTGCACTCCGCCAAATTGAGGCGAGAACAGGCATTAAACCAGCAATAGTTTATATAAGCTTTACTTCCAGCAGTGATACATCAACAAAAGATAAAGACTTACTTGATTTAGTTCTTATCACTGGTAAAGGTAAACCCATACGCCAACCAGTTGTTGGTGCAACTAGAGCAAAGGTAATGCAAGTAGCTCAAAAGTTTTACAGTGAAATTTCTGATATCAATCAAGCCAATAATACAAACTATTTAACATCAGCACAGCAATTATATCAATGGCTGATTGCTCCTCAAGAAGCCGAGTTGCAAAAGCAAGGCATTCAAAATATGGCCTTTATTACAGATGTTGGTTTACGTTCTATCCCCTTAGCTGCTCTCCATGATGGTAAACAGTTTCTTATTGAAAAATACAGTCTGGGAATGTTACCCAGTGTCAGCCTCACAGATGTTAACTATGTTGATATCAAGAAATCCCAAGTCTTAGCAATGGGAGCTAGTGAATTTACTAAAGACCAAAAACAGCAGCCCTTGCAGGCAGTGCCAATAGAGCTTTATAGTATTGCAAAATTATGGAATGGTAAATCTTTTCTTAATAAGAGCTTTACCCTAGAAAATCTCAAAATTAAACGCCAGCAAAATCCTTTTGGCATCATTCATTTAGCGACTCATGTAGATTTTGTTTCTGACAATTCACGTAACTCCTACATCCAGTTGTACGATAGCAAGTTGTCACTAAATCAAGTACGCGAGTTGGGATGGAATAAACCACCAGTAGAGTTACTAGTTTTAAGTGCTTGTAAATCAGCTTTTGGGGATGAAAAAGCAGAGTTAGGTTTTGCTGGGTTAACAGTACAAGCTGGGGTAAAATCAGCTGTTGCCAGTTTGTGGTATGTTTCCGATGCTGGAACTCTCGGTTTGATGACGGAGTTTTATCAGCAGTTAAAAACTTCACCAATTAAAGCGGAAGCACTACGACAAGCACAGATGGCAATGATTCAAAATAAAGTTGCAGTTGAAGGCAATAAATTAAGTGGTGTCAATAGCAGCATTGATCTACCACCAGAAATATCTACCTATTTACAGAAGAATATTAATGGTAATCTCTCCCATCCCTACTATTGGTCTGCCTTTACAATGATTGGTAGTCAGTGGTAAAAATAATGTGGAGACTTTTATACCACGTAATGATCCAGTTTGGTTTAAGGGATCACCAAAAAATAGATTTCCCAATTTTGTGGGATGGGCATACTATGGCTAACGCTACGCTACGCTATCGACAAGTCTTACAGTGAGCTTGTCGAACTGCTCAGTCCGAGGATGCCCGCACCACAAGAAACTTTAAGAAACTTTTGGGTGTTTTTTTAATTGGAAGTCCCTAATTTTAGAGCCAATTGGCAAGTTGCTAGATTTACCTTTGGAAATATTTCAGAAAGCTGTACAGCTTTCTGAGGAATAACTAACTTTATCGGCATCCTCAGCAGTTCTAGAATTAAAATTAACTTTGTTCTCTAATTTTTACCCAATACGTGACTACTACACCTCTTTCCCCAAATTTTTCACAAACCGCTTCAGTACCTGATACCCTGGGACGCTTTGGTCGCTTCGGTGGTAAGTACGTTCCTGAAACTTTAATGCCTGCTTTAGCGGAACTAGAAACAGCTTATCAGCAATATCGGAACGAACCTGGTTTTCAGGCAGAATTACAAGGGTTACTGCGTGATTATGTAGGACGTGCTACACCGTTATATTTTGCTGAACGCCTCACTAGTCATTATGCCCGTCCTGATGGAACAGGGGTGCAAATTTATTTAAAACGTGAAGATTTAAATCACACTGGCGCACATAAAATTAATAATGCTCTTGGTCAAGTGTTATTAGCCAAGCGCATGGGTAAAAAGCGGATTATTGCGGAAACCGGTGCAGGACAACATGGCGTAGCGACGGCGACGGTTTGCGCCCGTTTTGGTTTAGAATGCGTGATTTATATGGGTGTTCATGATATGGAACGCCAAGCTTTAAATGTGTTCCGAATGCGGCTGATGGGGGCTGAAGTTCGCCCTGTGTCTGCGGGTACGGGAACTCTCAAAGATGCCACTTCTGAAGCCATCCGCGATTGGGTAACGAATGTGGAAACTACTCATTACATCCTTGGTTCTGTGGCTGGGCCCCATCCATACCCAATGATGGTACGGGATTTTCATGCTGTGATTGGTGAAGAAACTCGCGCTCAGGCGATGGAAAAATGGGGCGGTTTACCTGATATTCTGATGGCTTGTGTGGGTGGTGGTTCTAATGCAATGGGACTATTTCACGAATTTGTGAAGGAGCCATCTGTACGTTTAATTGGTGTGGAAGCAGCGGGAGAAGGTGTGAATACTGGTAAACACGCAGCTACTTTGACAAAAGGACAAGTTGGTGTGTTGCATGGTTCGATGAGTTATCTTTTGCAAGATGATGATGGGCAAGTTATTGAACCCCATTCGATTAGTGCTGGGTTAGATTATCCTGGTGTGGGGCCAGAACACAGCTATATGAAAGATATTGGACGGGCTGAATATTACAGTGTGACTGATGCTGAAGCTTTGGATGCCTTTCAGCGGTTGTCGAAGTTAGAGGGAATTATACCCGCTTTGGAAACTTCTCATGCGATCGCTTATCTAGAAACTTTATGTCCCCAACTCTCTGGTAGTCCCCGAATTATCATCAACTGTTCTGGACGAGGTGACAAAGATGTGCAAACAGCCGCTAAGTTCTTAATTCAATGAGTACAATCGGGGTATGTCCATAACACACCCCAAAAAACTTGTAGATAATTTCATCAACTAGGTGATTTAATCTACATCCCTAACTCATGTCTTTTGAACAGTGTTAAATTATGTTTAAAAACACTATTTCAGCCGCTGGTGCAGGGTTATTGGTTTTAGTTAGTGGTGGGATAGCTAGTTCAGCACCTAATTCTCCGACCGTATTAACTCCTAGCTACCAGGTTGCACAAGGTACCGTTAATACGGCGGCAATAGAAACATCTGTTTTCCAGAAAATCAATCAGTACCGTGCTTCCCAAAATTTACCTCCACTGACTCGTAATTCTAAGATTGACAATCAAGCCAGAATTCACAGTCAAAACATGGCTAGTGGTAGAGTTGGCTTTGGACATAGCGGATTTCAATCACGAGTTCAAGCGATCGCTATTCCCTTCAGTTCAGCTGCGGAGAATGTTGCCTACAACCAAGGTTCTAGTGATCCAGCTACTACAGCAGTTCAAAGTTGGCTTAAAAGTACAGGACATTTAACCAACATTAGAGGTAACTATAACCTCACGGGCATTGGTGTAGCAAATAATAGCCGAGGAGAAATTTATTTCACACAAATTTTCCTGCGATCAAGATAAATTTTGTGAGCAATAGCTGTTTAATAATTTTAGTATTCATGACATCTGTCAGTGGATACTATTTTTTATATATTTTTTTGATTAATAATGTAGTGTCAAGAACATTTAAAGAGGTAAAGCATCCACTACTGACATATACTGGATACCAGTTTTTTTAAAAGGTCATGAAATTGGCAGATTTTCAGGGAAATAAAATGCCATCTTGATAATACTGAACTCAGAAGTTTGGAAAATCAGGCAATTCCTCAGTTTATGAATACTTGATAGTATCCTGGTATTTATTCTGAAATCAGAAGATAGAGTATATGTCTCATAAATTCATACACTACCTAATTCTCTATGTTCCGACAAACTGCTTTTGGCATGGCTTTAAGTACGCTTGTCCTTGCTAGTGGATTCATGACGGCTCCTATTACCAGTAATAGTTTTACCAAAAAAATCGCTCAAACTCAGCAGTCATTGAATCTTTCTAGTCAGGCAGTTATCGCATCGAATCTTAATTCTCAAAATTCTACTCTAGAAAAATTAGTTTTTGAGCAAATTAATCAATATCGGGTTGCTCAAGGAATGCCAAAGTTAACTTTAAATGCAAATATCTCTCAGCAAGCAAGAATTCACAGTCAAAATATGGCTAATGGTATAGTTAAGTTTAGTCATCATGGATTTGAACAGCGAGTTAAAGCTATCCCTCTTAGTTACAACAGTGCGGCAGAAAATGTAGCTTTTAATGTCGGATATAGTAATCCCGCAAATCAAGCTGTGATTGGTTGGTTAAATAGTCCCGGACATTTAAAGAATATTCATGGACAATATAAACTTACAGGGGTTGGTGTAGCTATTAATGCTAAAGGTGAAGTCTACCTCACGCAAATATTTCTAAATACTAGATAGATTTGATAAGTGATTTTCTGAAAAAATTACAGTAGGGACGTATTGCAATATGCCCCTACTGCTGTTGTAATAATTTAGTGTCTGACAGGGTAATTTAACGAATAGACACTATAATTTATTATTTCTGAGCAATTCATGACATTACAAAATTTTCAAGTTTGCGATCGCGATTTGGATGCAGCCACCCTCTCCTTGTATTTAGAATCTGATGCTCTTGCTGTCGATACGGAGACTATGGGATTATTACCTCAGCGAGATCGCTTGTGTCTCATTCAATTGTGCAACCCAGAGGGACAGGTAACAGCCATCCGCATCGCTCAAGGACAAACAGCAGCTCCTCACTTAAAACAACTTCTGGAAGCACCCCATGTCCTGAAAGTATTTCACTTTGCCCGTTTTGATGTCGCTACTTTACGTCATAACTTGGGAATCCAGGTTCAACCTGTTTTTTGTACCAAAATTGCTAGTAAGTTAGCTCGTACTTACACTAATCGTCACGGACTCAAAGATGTGGTGCAAGAATTGGCACAAGTAGAACTAGATAAAAGCTCTCAAAGTTCTGATTGGGGAAACGCCACTAATTTATCAGAAGCTCAACTCAGTTATGCCGCTAACGATGTGCGTTATTTACTGAACATACAGCAAAAGCTCACCCAAATGCTACAACGAGAAGGACGTTGGCAACTAGCACAAGAATGCTTCCAATTTCTGCCAACAATAGTTTCCTTGGATTTGTTGCAGTTCAAAGATTTATTTGAACACTGAGGAATAATTACTAATTCGTAATTCGTAATTCGTAATTAGGAAAAACTCTTATCTGTCACCTGTCACCTGTCACCTAATTTCTCTGCTGATTTTCTAAATGATTTTGTATCCGAGAGACAACGTTGTAGTCATCTGCACCTGGGGGAGTTCTTGATTCAATAATGCCTTCTGTTGGGCCACCAATTGCTTTCCATGCACCCAAACCGCCTTTGAGTTGAGATACGTGTTCAAATCCAGCGGAACGCAATAATTGGGCAGCTTGAGCAGTTTGACCCTGATTTGTACCGTAAACATAAATATCACGGCTTCTATCTAAAGAGTCTATTGCACGCTCGGTGAGGTTATCTATGGGCATAGGCATTGCTCCCATGATATGACCTTCGTTGTATGTCGAGCGATCGCGCACATCCAAAATTGTAAATGCTGGTTCACCCCATTCCAACCGAGACTTAACTACATGAACATCAGACTCGGCTTCTATTGCTGGGTGTGAGGGAATAATGCCACTGATGAGATTGTTATTCATAGCTTTTGATAATGTGAGCATTAGCAGTAACTTAACAAAAACTTCACACTAGCTTTATCTTTCTTGAGGATGAAGAGTAACAAAATCTTTCTTTCGATGTATGCAAATTGATAAGAGCTTACTTTTCAATTACAGCTAAAATATTTTTTTGAGAAAATTTATTCACTACAAAATAATTCAAAAATTTATTCTTAAGTTTACATTCTCATAACCTCTTCTTAAATTAAACCAATACATTTTCCTGTAAATCAATACATATCAATTTTGCACAACAAAACACTACCAAAAAATTGGGAATAGTGTCTCTTTCTCATGTATTAAAAGTTATGCTCATAAAAGTAAAATACTTTCAGAATCCTATTTGGTCATTAGACATAGGAGTAAAAAAGATTGTAGAGACCTTACATAGAACGTCTCCACAAGAGTTTCAAGTCACGCATATTTAATTCTCACTCCTATGTCTATTTAGTAAATTGAAACTGTGCAGATATGGCAAAATCTAAAAAAAATACTCACTCCGATTTTCTCAAATTTGTTCTAACTCTCGATCCTTTATCTAAACTCATTTTTGTAAGTCTTGGACTTGCCAGCATCAGCATATTTGCAATCATCACTTGGAATGTAATCAATCGTTTATCAACTCCCCATTTGACTATTGCTGCTGGAGATAAAAAGGGAGAAAGCTATATCATTAGCGAAGCTATACAAAAAGTAGTTGAACGTAGATCAAATATCAAAATCATAGTCAAAGCAACTAGTGGTACAACAAAAAACCTACAGATGTTATTAGAAGGCAACGCTCAGTTAATAACGGCTCAGGCAGATGTAACTTCTCAAAAAATTGGTACTTTGTCTAGCGATAAACCCATATTTTTAAATTACCACAAAAAACCCACAGCTAAAACTGTATCTGTATTATATAGAGATCTGTTTCAGTTAGTTGTCAAAGATCCTCAGATTAACCAATTCGTTCAACTTAAAGGTAAAAGCATTGCTGTAACTGCTAGTGGTGGGCAATATGAGTCTTTTCTCAAAATAGCAGAACATTATGGTTTAAGCCAAAAAGACTTTAAAATTACAGGCTTAGATAGTAGTGGTAAACCGATTAATGGTTACAACGATAATACCGCAGATCAAGACTTTAATGAAAACAAAGCAGATGCGGTATTCCGAGTTCGAGCCGCAGGTAATAGATCCATCTCTAATTTTGTCAACAATTATCAGGGAAAATTATTACCAATAACACAGGCAGAAGCAATGAAAATTAAACAGCCTGCCTTTGAAACTGCCATTATTCCCCAAGGAGCATACAGAGGTAATCCTCCCATGCCGACTACTAACCTACCCACAGTAGCAATATCAAGGCTATTATTAGCAAGCGATCAAGTAGATGCCCGCATAATTAGAGAATTAACACAAATTATATATGAATATCGCCAAGAAATAGCTAACGAAATTTCTCAAGAACACGCTGAAGTTAAACCCTTAATTGCTGATATTAATCGTCCCAGTAACACTAGTGGTATTGATATCTCTTTACATCCTGGTGCTTTGGACTTTTATGAACGAGATAAACCCACATTTGTCCAGGAAAATGCCGACTATATAGCTCTGTTATTGACAGCTTTTTTAATTTTAGTTGAATGGATTAAACAGCTAAAGTTATGGATTGAAAGAAGTAAAAAAGATGAGGCTGATGAGTACCTAAAGTTAGCTATTAACTTAATGAAAGAAGACCAATACAAGCTTGAAGATAGGCAAAAAATGCTTGATAAAACCTTCAATGAAGCAGCTAAAGCCCTAGTGGATGAAAAAATTTCACAAGAATCATTCCGAACTTTTAACGAAGCCTACAAAAATACCAGAGAAGCTATAGAAAGAGATAGACAAGTTTCTCAATTAGTTATTGAACAGAAGCAGAGAGAAAATTCTGCTAAATATATTAAGATAGTAGTCAAATTGTTGCAACATCGCCAGCAAAATAAGGATTTATTGCAACAAAAGCTAGATCAAATTCTTGAACAGGTAGTAGGCGATTTGGTATCAGAAAATATATCCCAAGAATCATTCCGGACTTTTGTCGAAGCTTATAAAGCTACAAGAGATGCAATTGATCGCAAAAATTAAAGACACCTTTTTTATCTTTTTGAAATGCTATGTGTTAGCGTTGGCGTAGCTTCTCGTGGAGAAACTTATGCCCGTTCAACTCTTTCAGTAATATTTTTGTCTAAATGGGATAAGTATCTTTACTGCTGTGGCTATTTAAATGTGGTTAAACTTTAAGTGTATAATCGTAAATTTATACCAAAAGTTTTTTGAAAAATACCAAAATCATACATTACCTATAGATTCTGTAAGCATTATTATAAAGTTTGCATAAACTTCAGGGAAAATTAAGTGTATATCTGTACTAGCGTATTATTCAATCTGAGCTAGGGTAGGAGCAATTACACTCTCAACAACATCTAGACTCATCTATCGCCACAGCAAATTGCCTAATCAAGTCATAGACTGTATTGCATTATGGATATGCTTCCCACGACTATTCCCAAAATTCTGGTTGTAGATGACGATTTCAGCGTCCGAAATCTCGTTTACCGTTTTCTCAGTCGAAAATATCAAATAGAGTCAGCAGCAGACGGTAAAACTGCGCTGGCGTTGTTTGACCAATTCAACCCTGCATTGGTAATTCTGGATTGGAATTTGCCAGATGCCAATGGCTACAAACTCTGTCAAGAAATGCAGAGTCGTACAAATGTTTTAGTTTTGATACTCACTAGCCGGAATGATGAAGCGGATAAAATTAGAGTTCTGGCAGCAGGTGCAGATGACTTCATGACTAAACCATTTAGCTTGGCAGAAGTAGAAGTCAGAGTGGAAGCACTTTTAAGACGCATTCGTTATATCCATCCTAGTCAATCACAACGTCTCATTTTTAAACAGTTAGCAATTAACCCAGAAGGTAGAGAGGTAACGCTGAACGATAAACCCTTGGCTTTAACAGCTTTAGAGTTTAATATTTTACATTTTTTAGCCAGCCATCCTGGTCAGGCTTGGAGTCGTCCCCAACTAATTCAAAAAATTTGGGGTTGTGACTATGTAGGAGACGGAAGAGTTGTGGATGTACATATTGGTCAGCTACGTAAAAAAATGGAAGCTGATTCTAGTATGCCGGAATTTATTAAAACCGTGCGTGGTTATGGTTACAAGTTTGAACCACCTGAAGGTAGCAAAGTTTAAATTTCCAATTTCCCAAGCAACTCATTAAAAATATTAATGTTGTTCTTGCTTAACAAATTGGTTGAAAATCTGAATTTACTAAGGATTTTTTTGAGGCTTGGTTAGATTGTTCGTGCTAATTAGGATGTTGAAGCTAAATCTGGTCAGGGAATTTGTGTCTACTCAAGCCTCATAGCAACTTTGGATTTTGGATCTCGACGTGAGTTTCAACAAGTCTTATAGTGAACTGGCGATGCTCTGATCTGGCCGAAGGGTCGAACTGCTCAACTACTGCGCTCAGTCGAACGATTTTTGTTTAAGTTTCCGTGATTCAGTTATTTTAGGACTAGAAAATATAGGCTGACTATATATATTCTTTTTAATATTGATTAAATTAAAGAAGTTCATGAAAATCACGGTAATGAGTTTTAACCTCCGCTACGATAAACCAGATCCGGGGGTGCGTCAGTGGGAAAAGCGTGTAGGTGCGATCGCATCTTTAATCCAACACTACCAACCGGATTTACTGGGGACACAGGAGGGGAAATCTCATCAACTGCTTGATTTACAAGCACTTTTACCCGAATATAAATTTATAGGGGGCGATCGCACTGGGACAGGACAAGGTGAACATTGTGCAGTTTTCTACAATCCCCAACGTCTCAAGCTTCAGCAAACCAAAGATTTTTACCTCAGCGATACCCCAGAAATTCCTGGTAGTATCACTTGGGGAACCCGTTTACCACGCATGGCCACTTGGGCTAATTTTGAAGTGAGTAATCCTGAAGTTTCTGTAACTATCGTCAATACCCATCTAGATCACGAAAGTGCTAAAGCCAGAGAGTTAGGTGCAGCGTTAATTAGTCAACGTTTAGCCGAATTTCCGTTAGAACACTACCTACTGCTAACAGGAGATTTTAACGCCAATCCTAATACTAAAGCGCGGCAGATTTTCCTCTCACCCCTAGCTAATGGTAAAAAATTACAAGATCCTTTAGCAACCCTTCCCTTAGAACAACAGAAAACCTTTCATGAGTTTACAGGTGAAGCTTGGGATGCCATAGATACTATATATTGCGATAGTTCTTTCCAGATAGAACAAGTCATTATTGACCCTCAACAGTGGGAAGGCGTTTGGCCTTCTGATCATTTTCCCGTGATTGTAAAATTAACTGTCTAGTAATTTAAATAATTCAAGCTGATTTAACGGTTACTCCTAACTGCAATCCTAAAGCATTCAACAAGGTACTTAAGCAATAAAATTCAATTTCTCCCTTCTCAGATAGCATCTGCGTTAGCTTTTCGTAACATTGCTGAACTGGTACTGAAAGTTTATCAATTCCACCTTGCGCCTCAATTACATTTTTGAGCGCCTTATTTAACATTTTAGGGTCGCCTTCTTCTATAACTACTTCAATATAAGCTGCTGCTTCTAGTGGATCTTGTAAGTCTTTAATTAGTTTTTCGTGATAACTTGTACTTTTAGGCATCATCTCGACTCCGATAATCTTCCCAATATTCTTTAGCTTTACGAATATCTTGGACTTGAGTGCTTTTATCACCACCACACAAAAGCAAAACAATTTTTGACCCTTCCTGTCCAAAGTATATCCGGTAGCCTAGTCCATAGTCGATTCTCAATTCAAAAACACCTTCGCCAACGGTCTTATAATCTCCCAAATTACCATCTTCAACTCTGTCAAGTCTAGCTCTAATTTTAGCTTTTGCTCTTCTATCTTTTAGAGAATCAAACCAACTATCAAAAGGATTTTTACCATTTACTTTGAGGTAATGTTTGATTTCTCTGGGCTGGATGTTCATGGTGTTTGGTATTTAAACTACACCTCACAACTTATATTTCTCTGGGTTAGATATTCAGGGTGGGTGAATTTAAACAACACACCACAACTTACACTTTAATACTTCTGTTTCACCAAATCCACTGCCAAATTAATCGCTGCTTTCATACTCGTTGCGTCAGCAATTCCTTTACCCGCAATATCAAAAGCTGTTCCATGATCTGGGGAAGTTCTGACAAACGGTAAACCAATAGTGGTATTTACAGCCCTGTCAAAAGCCATCAACTTCACCGGAATTAAGCCTTGGTCGTGATAAAGTGCCAAGTAAGCATCAGCGGGATTTTTGATGTCAGAATTACCATACCAAGCAATACCCGGTTTTACCCACATTGTATCTGGTGGTATTGGCCCTTCTAGCTGCATATTTGGATGCTTGCACCTTTCTGACTCTATCCAGGGAATTAGCCAATCTATTTCTTCTGTTCCTAGTTGTCCCATTTCACCGCTATGGGGATTTAAACCTGCGATCGCAATTCTCCCATTTTTAATCCCAAAATCTCTCTCTAAACACTCCACCAATAAATCAAGTTTCTGAGTTAATAATTGCGGTGTTAAAGTATCAGCTACTTGACGTAAAGGGATATGTGTGGTAGATAGTATTGCCCGGAGTGTCCAACCAGTAAAAGGCGATCGCCCGACAAATAACATTCCAAAACGGTCAACACCAGCCTTTTCGGCTAAAAGCTCCGTTTGTCCTGGATAATTATATCCCGCTGCCTTCCAAGCCGATTTAGCGATAGGTGCGGTCACAATACCATCGAACTCACCAGCCAAAGTTTGAGATATGGCAGATTCCATATAAGCAAAACTCGCCGCACCACTGGCCGCATCACCCACACCCGTAATAATTTCACCACCAGTAGGCACATCAATCACAGACAACTCAGATGGATTTGCCAAAGATGTCAAATTTTTAATTAAGTTCTCATAATTCTGGAATAGTAAATCCCGGCTACCCACCACCACCACATCACAGCCTTGACTAACTTCCGGATCTGCCAAAGCTTTCAAAATCACCTCTGTCCCAATTCCTGCGGGATCTCCCAGCGTCAATGCTAACCGTGGACGTTTATTGATTTGATACATAAAATTTCCATGTCACATTATTATTAATTTTGCATAAATAATCCGTGACATTAACCTTGCTTAAATTATTATTACCCATCAACAATTATTTTCCCCCAGGTCTATACACCTGAGTATCGTTGGGCTACACCACCATAGCTGCTAAACTGGTCTAGAATTATTCTCAAAGGTCTAATCCAAAAGTAGCGATCGCAGTGCTGGGATTAGACCTAGTTAGCCTAAGTAGTCAGACTAGCAAAAATGAGATTTGATTCATCAAGTCAAATTAAGCAGTCTCATAAACAAACCATTCACTTCACAAAGGAGAATCACAGCAAATGGGCGGCGAAATCTTAAATGCAGCTTTATTGTCTTTCGGCTTAATCTTCGTAGGTTGGGCTTTAGGCGCATTATTGCTAAAAATTCAAGGCGCAGAAGAATAGGCAGGGAGCAGGGGAGCAGGGAGCAGGGGAGAGAATAATATATTACTTCCTGACTCCTGACTCCTGACTCCTGACTCCTGACTCCTGCCTCCTGCCTTCATTAAAAATATGTAAAGTTTTATTTATTATAGATAATTCTGTTAAGATTCTTTTCATAAAACATTAAAATTTATAATGACCCTCATGACATTATTAATCGTCGGTGCCACTGGCACCTTAGGAAGACAAGTGGCTCGTCGTGCTATCGATGAGGGATATAAAGTACGCTGTTTAGTCCGCAGTAACAAAAAAGCTGCATTCCTGAGAGAATGGGGCGCAGAACTCGTCAGAGGAGACTTGTGTTATCCCCAGACTCTAGAAGCAGCATTAGCAGGTGTCACCGCAGTCATTGATGCTTCTACATCTCGTCCCACAGACTCACTAACTATTAAACAGGTAGATTGGGATGGCAAGGTAGCATTAATTCAAGCTGCCAAAGCTGCCAATGTAGAGCGTTTTATCTTCTTTTCCATTCTCGATGCCGAAAAATACCCCAAAGTACCGCTCATGGAAATTAAGCGGTGTACAGAATTATTTTTAGCTGAATCCGGCTTGAACTACACCGTTTTACGGTTAGCTGGTTTTATGCAAGGGTTAATTGGTCAATATGGCATTCCCATTTTGGAAAATCAACCAGTGTGGGTAACAGGTGCATCTTCACCAGTTGCTTATATGGATACTCAAGATATTGCTAAATTTGCTATCCGAGCTTTAAGCGTGCCAGAAACCCAAAATCAAGCTTTCCCTGTAGTTGGTACTCGTGCTTGGAGTGCAGAAGAAATAATTAACATATGCGAACGCTTATCTGGGAAAGATGCCAGAGTCACACGGATGCCAATTGGCTTACTCCGTAGTGTACAGAGTTTACTGCGGTTCTTTCAGTGGGGATGGAATGTTGCTGACAGACTAGCCTTTACAGAAGTCTTAGCCAGTGGTAGACCATTAAATGCGCCAATGGATGAAGTATATACAGTATTTGGCTTAGACAAACAACAAACAGCTACTGTAGAAACCTACCTGCAAGAGTACTTCAGCCGAATTATGAAAAAGCTGAAGGAGTTAGACTACGAGAAAACCAAAAACAAAAAGCAAAAAGATAAAAAAACCCCTTTTAAACAGTCTTCAAAAGTTAATAGTCAATAAAATTCCAGACTAATGACTACATTAGCCAAAAATGTGTAACGATTACTAGAGATCAAGCGTCGCCTAAACTTGGATATTTGAGTGTGCCGAAAGCAGGCATTATCTACAACGACATTAAACCGATAGCGTGTCGAGTCGCTATTGAACTGAAAGATCAGCTAACCGCAGCTGGTTGGGATGTGTGTGTAACAACGAGCATCGGTGGTATATTGGGCTACTGTAATCCAGATAGTCCTGTATGCCACACCCCAATAGAAGGTCTAAATCCCCCTGGGTTTGACTCAGACATGGAGTTTGCAGTGGTGCTGGGGGGAGACGGCACTGTTTTAGCAGCATCGCGTCAAGTTGCCCCCTGTGGTATCCCACTATTGACAGTGAATACTGGTCATATGGGATTTTTGACAGAAGCTTATCTTAACCAATTGCCCCAAGCAATAGAACAGGTAATGACAGGTAAGTATGAAATCGAAGAACGAGTCATGCTAACTGTCAAAGTTCTCCGGGGAGATTCGGTATTATGGGAAGCTCTTTGCTTAAATGAAATGGTGCTACATCGGGAACCATTGACATCAATGTGCCATTTTGAAATCGAAATTGGTCATCATGCAGCAGTGGATATTGCCGCCGATGGTGTGATAGTTTCTACCCCAACAGGTTCAACTGCTTATGCCTTAAGCGCCGGTGGACCTGTGATTACTCCTGGTGTACCAGTGTTGCAGCTAGTACCAATTTGTCCCCATTCCCTAGCTTCTAGGGCTTTGGTGTTTCCCGATAGTGAACCAGTTAATATCTATCCAGTCAACATCCCTAGGTTGGTGATGGTGGTAGATGGCAATGGTGGATGTTATGTTCTACCAGAAGATCGGGTATATTTAGAGCGATCGCCATACAGTGCCAAATTCATTCGCTTACAATCACCAGAATTTTTCCGCATTTTACGGGAAAAATTAGGTTGGGGTCTACCACATATTGCTAAACCCAATTCTGTAGAACTGCCTTAATTATCAAAGGGTTGTAGGGGGTAAATTGTTTCTTTCCAGAATTGCTGGTTAGGGAATTGTATTTGGAATGAGTAATTAAAATTGCACCTTGGAAATGTCGATGATTGATATCTAAACGTGTTAAAACATCGTTGATACCAGATTGATATAAGTAGCATGGTTGAATTTTTTGTCACAGGTTCATAGGTAATAATTTTTCCCCAATCACTAATTACCTCAAATCCCAACCTGGGATAGCAAAATTCTCAATTCAGACTTGTACCAACTTCAAAAACTCTTAAATTACATTTCCAGCGCCATACAATCCCCAATTCCAAATCCAATATCCCAAAAATTAATATGATAGTTGCTCACAATCCCTGTGTTCTGGTGATTGAACCCGATGATAGTCTAGCCAATCAACTGGCTTTTGATTTGCAAGAAGCTGGCTATGAGGCAGTTGTGGCTAATGATGCAGCTGGTGGATTGCAAAACTGCCGCGAAGTCAGTCCTGCTTTAATTGTTGTAGACCGGATGCTGACAGGAGAATCAGGACTTTCTTTGTGCAAAAATCTCCGTACTATCGGTAATCGCGCCCCGATCTTGATTTTAATGGCAAGAGATACAGTTGATGATCGTGTAGCTTGTCTCGAAGCCGGTGCAGATGATTACATCCTCAAACCTTATCGCTCGGAAGATTTTTTGAAACTGATTCGTTTATATCTCAAACCAGATGTTGATACTAACGAACAATTGCGCTTTGGCGATCTAGTTTTAGATATTGGTACCCGTCGCGCTATCCATAATGGTAGAGCGATCGACCTGACAATGAAGGAATTTGAATTATTAAAGTTTTTTATGGAACATCCCCGTGAGGTATTAACCCGCGAACAAATTTTAGAAAATGTTTGGGGTTATGACTTTATGGGTGAGTCAAATGTAATTGAAGTATATATTCGCTACTTGCGCCTAAAAATCGAAGAAGATGGTCAAAAGCGCCTCATTCAAACAGTTAGAGGTGTAGGATACGTGTTACGAGAATCCTGAAAGCAACAGGTCTAAGTACCCCAACAGAATTAATTACATATTGTTTTCCCATTCCCCATTCCCGTTCGACTGACGCTCACGGCAGAAGCCTATTCCCTGTTCCCTGATTTGATGATTAACTAGTACAACAGGGCAGAAATAACTAGAAAGTATCCACAAAAAGTAGATTTTATCAGCATTGCTGCCGGATTCTGCGAGAAATAGTTATTGGGGATGTAGGATGAACAAAATAACTTTTTATATCGTTTTGTTACAAAGCTTGTTTTTAGGAATGGGGAGTAGTAACGCTCAGTCACTACCAATCAATCGACTTAAACCGGGGACAGAAGTAGGAGTCAAGGTAGGAAAGGCGACTGAAAGCATATTACCATCATCACAACTATGGGTAATTGATCAGGATAAACAAGTACAAAAACAACCTTTTATTTGGGTAGTTCAAGACTCACATAAAGCCAGACAGCAACCATTTCTGCAAGCTGCTAAAACTCCCAAAAAACCAGGAAGCATCACTAAACCATCTCCAGAGAATGGGTTAGAATCGTTTGATGAAGTAGTGAAAGATAGTCAAAAGCTAGAAGGGCTATTTACTCTCTATCGCCAAAAAGAGAAAAATAAAATATATTTAGAAATTAAGCCAGAGCAACTACAAAAAAACTTCTTAGCTACAGCCACGTTGGAATCTGGTATTGGCGAAAAGGGTATTTATAGTGGTATGCCATTGCAAGATTTTTTGTTTTATTTCCAACGAGTAGACAAGAATTTACATTTTGTAGTTCGTAATGTTAATTTTCGTACTCGTCAAGGAGATCCCCAAGCGCGATCGCTTGCTCGTTCTTTTAGTGACTCTGTTCTCTACACTATTCCCATTAAAAGCATTAATTCTGAACGCAAAACTATCCTTATTGATTTAGGTGATTTGTTGCTGACAGACTTGGCTGGATTATCTGCAAGTTTAGAATTAACTTCTAACTCAGATAAAACTTATTTTGGTAATGCTAAAGCTTTTCCCCACAATCTAGAAATTGAATCAATTTTTAACTTTTCTAATAATAGTGGTAGCAAAAATGAAAGTGCTAATTTTGAGGTTTTACCTGATAATCGGGGCTTTACTCTGCGGGTTCACTATAGCCTTTCCCAACTACCTAATAATTACTATATACCCAGATTAGCAGATGATCGGGTGGGATATTTTCTCACTGCCCATCAAGATTTATCTATAGATGATCGTCATGATCCTTTTGTGCGTTACATTAATCGCTGGAATTTAGAAAAACAAGATCCTACAGCAGCAATTTCTCTACCTAAAAAGCCGATTGTTTTCTGGATTGATAACGCCGTACCGTTTGAATATCGTGATGCTATTAAAGAAGGCGTATTAATGTGGAATCAAGCCTTTTTGAAAGCAGGATTTAAAGATGCAATTGAAGTCCGACAAATGCCCGATAATCCTACATGGGATGCTGCGGATATTCGTTACAATACAATTCGCTGGATTAATACAATAGATGGATATTTTGCAATGGGTCCATCTCGTGTTAATCCATTAACTGGAGAAATTTTAGATGCAGATATTATCGTTGATGCGAGTTTTGTGCGGGTATTAAAAAACGAGTATCGTCAAATTGTTTTACCCAACAAAACACAAACTCGTACTTCCTTGTCAGCATTGATAGAAAATGGACTACTTTGTGGAAAAAGTGATAAAACTACCAAGGGATTAAGGGGTAATTTATCCAAACTAGCAGGAGAGTATGATTTATGCTACGGAATAGAAGCTGCTAACCAATTTGCTTTTGGTTCTTTAGCAATGTCTCTGTTACCAAATATTACTCCTACTAAACAACAGGTGCAGGATTATATCCATCAATATTTACGTTTAATTATTGCTCATGAAGTTGGTCATACTTTAGGTCTGCGTCATAATTTTCGTGGTAGTACTCTCTTACCACCAGAGGAAATGAATAATCGTGGAATCACCCGCAGTAAAGGCTTAACAGCCTCAGTGATGGATTATGTTCCACCAAATATAGCCCCTCATGGTACTCAACAAGGAGATTATTTCCCTGATATGGTGGGAAGCTATGATCAATGGGCAATTCAGTATGGTTATACTCCTACTCTAGCCAAAACTCCCATTGCAGAAAAACCATTTTTAGAACAAATTGCTAAACAATCCGAAAACCCAGATTTGAGTTATTCTCCAGATGAGGATGTATCTAGTATTGACCCTACATCTGCTCCTTGGGATAATAGTAGTAATGTGCTAATTTATTCACAATGGCAGTTGAATAATTCTCGTTTAATGTGGGAAAAATTAAATAAAGGTTATTCAATTGAGGGAGATAGTTACAGCGATTTAAGCGAAAAATTTATCACCATATTTGGTAATTATTTACAGCAATTATACTATACAAGTAAATACATTGGAGGACAGTCTTTTTACCGTGTTCATCCTGGAGAAAGCAAAAGACGCTTACCATTTGTATCAGTACCTGTAGAGCAACAAAGACAGGCATTAGCAACTCTGCAAGAGTATGTATTTGCTGAAGATGCACTGAAATTTTCACCAGAACTACTCAATAAATTGGCACCTTCCCGTTGGTACCATTGGGGTAGTAATCCGAAGATGGGACGTTTAGATTATCCAGTACATGATTTAGTATTGTTTGTGCAGAGTGCAGTGTTGAGTGATTTACTTTCAAGCGATCGCTTATCACGTCTTAAGGATATTGAACTCAAAAGCGCAAAAGGAGAAGCACTGGCTTTACCTGAGTTATTTGATACCTTACAAACTGGGATTTGGACAGAAGTTTTAAAACCGAAAGGTAAATTGGAAATTTCCAGTTTACGAAGGGGTTTACAACGACAATATGTGAACTTCTTAACAGCGATGGTATTAAGGAAGGTGGATGTACCAGAAGATGGTCGCACATTAGCTTGGTATAAACTCAAACAATTAGATCAGCAACTCCGGCGAGTGAAGTCTGATGATGAATATACTAAAGCTCATTTACTAGAAACCCGCGATCGCATCGAAAAAACTTTAAATGCACCATTGCAGGGAAATTAATAATCACTATTCCCTTACCAGCTAACAGTTTCATCTCGATACAATGAATAGACGGTAGGGGTTTCCTCCTGCCTCCTTAATCAATCATATTGCGTTATAAATCATGACTCAAGCATTAGATTTCATCAAATTTTCCCCCAAAATAGAGCCAGCACCCACCGCTTTAATTGTCACCTTACATGGTTGGGGTGCAAATGCTCAGGATGTTGAAGGTTTAGTCCCTTATATCAACTTACCTGATTATGAATTTTTACTTCCCAATGCGCCTTATCCATATCCTCATTCTCCCACCGGTAGAGCGTGGTATGACTTGCGAGATGAAAATATGTATGCAGGATTGATAGAAAGTCGGCAATTATTAATAGATTGGTTGCAATCTTTAGAGAGTAATACAGGTGTGCCGTTATCGCGGACTATTTTGAGTGGGTTTTCTCAAGGTGGAGCGATGACTTTAGATGTCGGATTAACCTTACCCTTGGCTGGTTTAGTGGTAATGAGTGGATATTTACATCCTGGCGTAGAAACTCTGAATAAAACTAGCTTTCCACCCACATTAATCATGCATGGCAGACAAGATCAAGTTGTACCTTTAGAAGCTGCAATCAAGGCTAGAGAAGTAGCCCAATCCCTGGGAGTGGAAGTAGAATATCATGAATTTGACATGGGGCATGAAATTAATTTACAAATGTTAGAGGTACTACGAACTTTTGTGATCAAGACAATTAGTTAGCTAAAGTTACAAATATTTTACAAATTGGGTGAGAAATCAGCCAAATTTTTACAATTTTGTTGCCCACTAATGAGTAATATAGATTGGGTGGAAGCTTTTATTGCAAATCCACCTCAAGCTGAATGCGAGTGCTGCAAAAGGGAGGGGCAAGCATTATGACAACTCTAAGCATTTCCAGAAAAGATATTGCTGCTATGACAGCAACAGAAGTACAAGATTTGGCTACACGTCTGGAATTGGATAATTACAGCAATGCTTTTGAGGGTTTAAATGATTGGCATCTACTGCGAGCAATCGCGTTTCAGCGTCCAGAATTAGTTGAACCCTTTATCCACCTTTTAGATTTAGAAGCCTACGACGAAGCCTAGCGATTTGAAGTAAAAATTTAGGGGTTAATCAGGGTTTGCTATCGCTAAACCCTGATTTTGCACGTATTAGACAACTTATATGCTCTTACCTTGAGCAGCAAGTCTAATCAAACTGTTACTAACATATCGTTGATAATTCTATTCAACCAACGCCTAAATAATTTCTTTGGTATCATTATTCATGATATCCAATTTTGTCTAAGTTTTTAGGAGTGTTTGTCATAATGGTAACAAATAAACTCAATAATCAACAGATGGAATTACTAGATCAAGAAGATGATGTAAATGATGATTTTAATTTTGAACAAGAAGATGAGGATGAAAATTTAGAACCATTTGATCCAACAAAAATTAGGGTTAAAACTAAACCCATGACAATGGATCTGTTACTTAAAAGAATTGAATATGATGAAATTGACCTAGCTCCTGATTTTCAGCGACAATCTGATATTTGGACACTTAAAGCGAAAAGTCGCTTAATTGAATCTCTTTTAATTCGGATTCCACTTCCAGCTTTTTATATAGATGCTACTAATGATGATAAATGGATAATTATAGATGGTTTACAAAGAATTAGTACATTCAAAAGTTTTATTCTAGATAAAGCTCTTAAATTAACTGGATTACAATTTCTAACAGATTTAGAAAAAAATAAGTATGATGATTTACCTCGTCATTATCAAAGACGAATAGATGAAACAGAATTAACAGTTTATTTAATTGAACCTGGAACTCCTTCAGAAGTAAAATATAATATTTTTGAAAGAGTTAACACCGGAGGATTACCTCTTAATCCTCAAGAACTTCGTCAAGCAATGAACCCTGGACAAGCTATAAAGATTCTAAAAAAACTAGCTAATTTACCAGAATTTGAAAGAGTAACAAATTTAAGTAAAAAGAAAAAACAACGTATGGATGACCATGAATTTATACTTGGTTTTATAGCTTTTACTTTAAATAATTATGAAGAATATCCAGTACGCAAAGGTCGCAAATATTTTTTACATGAAGCCATGAAACAATTAAATAAGATAGATTCTAATTTGACAGATAAAATAGTAAATAATTTTACTATAGCAATGAAGACAGCTGATAATATTTTTGGAGATTCCGCTTTTCGTAAATCTCAGAAATCACCTGTCAATAAATCTCTTTTTGAAGCATGGTCAGTTAGTTTCAGTAAATTAAATTCGCAAGAAATTGATATATTGATTAATCACAAAGAACTTTTAAAAGAAAAGTTCATCGAAAAAATGCAAAAGGATAATGATTTCAATAAATCTATATCTCAAGCTGCTAGTAAAGTTAAATATCGATTTGAACAAATTAATCAAATAGTTCAAGAGGTCTTATTATGCTAAGTTCTTTAAATTTAAAAAATTTTAAACCATTTGAAAATCAGTCTTTTTCTTTAAAACCATTAACACTACTTGCTGGATTAAATAGCACCGGTAAATCTTCTTTACTTCAATCTCTATTACTACTTCGTCAATCCTCTCAACAGGATGATCTATTAGATAGGGTAGGTTTAGCACTAAATGGTGATTTAGTTTCTATAGGTACAGCCCAAGATGCTCTATTTAAGAGAGCAAAAGAAGATTCAATGACTTTGGAAATTGGAATAAATAATAATATGAAAGGTACTTGGGTTTTCAATTATGATCGTCAAGCAGATATAATGCAAGTATCTTCATTATCAAATGCTGATGCAGAAATTTATAATTCAAGTCTTTTTACAGATAATTTTCATTACTTAAAAGCAGAAAGAATAGCACCTAGAAATTATTTCCCAATGTCTGACTTTCAAGTTAAACAACATCAACAACTTGGAAGTCAAGGTGAATTTACTATTCACTTTTTATCTATCAATGAATTTAAAATAATCCCTCATCATCAACTATTACATCCATCAGCACAGTCTGACAATTTAAAAAATCAAGTTGAGGCTTGGTTAGGAGAAATTAGTCCAGGAACAAGAGTTGATCTCGAACTCCATTCCACAATGGATTTAGCAAATTTACAGTATTCTTATGAAGACAATAATTCTTATCGTTCAAGTAATGTAGGGTTTGGTATTACTTATATTTTACCAATTCTTGTTGCTATATTATCTGCGACTTCAGATACATTAATTTTGTTAGAAAATCCAGAAGCACACCTTCATCCTAAAGGACAATCTAAGATGGGACAATTAATTGCTTTAGCCGCAAATTGTGGTGTTCAAATAATATTAGAAACTCATAGTGATCATGTTCTCAATGGTATCCGTAAAGCAGTACGTCATCATAAACTTGATGCTCAAAAAGTACAAATTAACTACTTTGAAAGATATCTAGAAAAAGGACAACCTATCACAGAAATTATTACTCCTCGAATTTATCCCGATGGAGGAATTGATAAGTGGCCAGACGGTTTTTTTGATCAAGCTGAAAAAGATTTAATGGATTTACTATAAATAGGGTTCTACTATCAATGCACTTTTTAATTAATGAACTTTCTTTTGTTGGACAAGCTGCCAATGATTATGAAGCTGATGAATTAATGAAAACCATTTTTAAAATAATTGCAGAAATAAGTGTTCTCCAAAATGATGATCCAATTCAAACTCATAGTAGTTTTGCTTCTCAAAATATAACCCCTGAATTAACTGTAAGTCAATGGATTTTTAAACAGAAAAATTCAAAAAATTCTGATCAACAAAAAATCGCTAGGATTTTACTAATACTTTTAAGTAAAGGTCCTTTTATAGATGTACAAGGTTTAATAGATGATTGTGAATGTTTTTATCAAAAAAAATGTGTTTCATCAACTTCATTAGCTGGTGCTGCTGTGCTTGAAGGGGTATTAATTAGTTTGCAAAATAATTCTGACTTTAGTAACGAAAATATTGAAGTTGAATTCCAGGAATGTACAAATCCTGTTGAAAATATAATTATCAAAAACCTAACTGAAATTAAACACGCTATAAAAATATGCCCTCGTTATAAACTTCATTCTAAACATGATCTTTTAGGTTATTGGGAAAATGCTACTCCTATGGATTTAAGAGATGAAGAATCTCAAAAAGTTTTAAATAGTTCTATAGGGAATAGTAATGAAAATAGTGAAAAACGTTATGGATTTAATAAGGAAAAAGATCAATTTTATGTGTTTCATTCAGATAATAGTTTTGATGAACAAGGTTATCCAACTTATCATGGCTTTCCAATCCCTGAAAATCAAGTTCCTGCTGAAATACTAATTAAAATAAAGAGATAATGCCATTTTTTTTAAATCCCAAATCCAGACGGGTTCTGATTGCTGTAGGCGGCGGTATAGCCGCCTATAAAGTCTGTGAATTGGTTTCTACTCTGTTTAAATCTGGGGTAGAAGTGCGAGTCATTCTCACTAAATCTGCTCAAGAATTTATTACACCTTTGACTTTAGCTACTTTATCTCGTCATCGCACTTATACTGATGATGATTTCTGGCAACCAATTTATTCTCGTCCATTACATATTGAGTTGGGTGAGTGGGCTGATTTAATTGTGATTGCGCCTTTAACTGCTAATACGTTAGCTAAGTTAGCCTATGGAATGGCGGATAATTTGTTAACAAATACTGTTTTAGCTTCTACTTGTCCCGTGTTGTTAGCACCAGCGATGAATACGGATATGTGGGAACAGATAGCGGTGCAAAGGAATTGGCTACAGTTATTGACAGATGTTAGATTTTATGGTACGGGAACGGGTTCTGGATTGTTGGCGTGCGATCGCATCGGTGCTGGTAGAATGGCAGAACCCGCAGAAATATTTGTTTATATTCAATCTTTATTACACACCCAAGGAACCAGAGATTTAGCCGGGAAACAGGTTTTAATCAGTGCTGGGGGAACGCGAGAATATTTAGATCCTGTGCGCTTTATTGGTAATCCCTCAACGGGTAAAATGGGTTTAGCATTGGCACAGGCAGCACTGCACAGAGGCGCAAAAGTAATATTAGTCCATTGCCCAGCAAGTTGGGATGTACCTTTGGGAGTAGAAGCTATTGAGGTAGTTAGCGCAGATCAAATGCAGCAGGTGATGTTAGAACGTTTAGCCAATGCAGATATCATCGTTATGTCTGCCGCAGTTGCAGATGTAAAGCCTAGAGATTATAGTACCGAAAAATTGCCCAAGCGATCGCTTCCCAAAAATCTACCACTAGCACCAGTACCGGATATTGTCGCTGAATTAGGAAATCGTAAACAACCCCATCAATTATTAATAGGTTTTGCAGCACAAACAGGGGATATTATCACACCTGCGCGGGAAAAATTGCAAAGAAAGAAATTAGATGCAATTGTAGCAAATCCTATTGATAAAGTTGATAGTGGTTTTGGCAGTGATAACAATCAAGCTGTGTTTTTAGATAAGCATGGAAAAGAGTTAGAAATTCCGGCTTGCTCTAAGTTGGAAATGGCGCATTATTTATTTGATTTTGTTGTTTAATGAAATAAAATCACATTCTATTGTTCTTCTACTTCTGATAGATTAATATAGCGTTTATCGTTTGAGTGAGATACAAGAACCCCACCCCCAACCCCCTCCCCGCAAGCGAGGAGGGAGCTATTATGGCTATAATGTACATCATTAAAGTGTACACTGCTGTAATTAGAATTTTATAAGTGCGAAATCAATTACTACCTAAATAAATTTCTACGTTTCGAGTGTTCCATGTAGCAATCCCAATTCCAAAAAAATCTTGATCTTCTGTCCATATTGGACAATTTAAAGATAAAGAAAGAGCAACTATTGTCCAGTCTTTTATATCTCTTTCTTGTATTCGTCGTTTAGCATCATACTCATATTCACTATAAATTTCATCAGCTATTGGTATGACTACCTTTGTTAGTTTCTCAATAGCAGTTAAAAATGGATCTAATGGAAGATTCCGTTTTTGTAAAATTTTGGGTAAATGCTCATTTAACTCATCATAGCAGGAAGCGGGAGTAACAAAACTACAGTCATAATTGTATTTATCTAATAAGTTGGGAACACGTTCTGCTAATATTGCCCGAATGAGAATATTAGTATCCAGAACAATTAACTTTCTCATCGTTATATTGTACTTTCTTTAGCATTCTGGAAATCAGCAAGTAATTCATCTTCACTAATACCTCTTGTTTCCAGCAATTGTTTGATTTTTTGTACTGCTGCTTGTAAAGCCATTAAATCTTGTTTTTGAGGAGTAGGTTGTGTTGGTATGTAGTAACCTATTGGGACTCCATGAGAAGTAATTGCAATTGGTTCAGATGTTTGTTGTGTGTATTTGTGTAAATTGGCACGAAATTCTTTGATTCCTACAGATTGGATGTCCATAATAGTGAATTGATAAATTGTGTACACTTGAGTACACTATAACATGAATTTTGAATTATTGATAATCAAGCGGTATTTTTAGATAAAGAAGGAAGAGAGATAGAAATTCCGGCTTGTTCTAAATTAGAAATGGCGCATTATTTATTTGATTTTGTAGTTGGTTAATGATAGCAATTTGCAGGTAAAGGAAGGATATTTTGATTCAGGTTTCGCGCAATCTCCGTTAGGAGATCCCGTAGGGTAGACACAAAAGAGCAAAGGCGCAACGCCACGAAATAAGTTAATTTAGGGTGTCGTATAAATATATGAAAGGTTCTGTATTTCATTTACCTGGAATACGCTGTAAATTGATATTTGGTATTTTTGCCTCTTCATGGGGAATACTAAAATTAGCTTACTTCTCATATCCGAGCCAAATTATACCAATATGGACTGGACAAAACCACTAAAAGCCCAACAGACTGATTTTATTCAAAGACTTAAATCTAGTGACTTCCTGCATTGTGACAAACAAGGCCAGCACAGTGAACTAACCGTCATATCTGGAGAGAGGTTAAAGCAATTACGGGATTTTTGCTGGGAGATGGCTGAAAAATATAGACGCACTTCTTCAAATCCTATTCGTGATGTCTTTATCAACAACATGAAAGGAAAACTGGGTGAAGAAGTGGTCAAAACCCGGTTAGCTCATATCTTGCACCTGGAAATAGTAATGTCAATTCCGTGACTAAATGCTAGAGGACGAAGGCGTTCAATATCAAGTAATAATAAAGACAATAATAAAATAGGAAAAAAAGTGGACAGAGCAAGAAAAGCAGCTTGACCCCAATCAAGAGTATGAGGATAATATTCAGCTAAATAAGTCCAATGTGCTAATAAATAGGCAGTCACAGATAAGATTAACCAACGATAAATACCCAAGAGAGTACATTGTCCAAATTTGTCTAAACCAAAGCGATGTTTAGCAGTTTTAAACCATCCTTCTATTTGCCATCTTCGCTTACCCCACCAAGAGATAGTTGCAGCCTTGAGTGGTATTGTAGAAATAACATATCTCTTGATAAACACACCTTTATCAGTTTTGAAATAATACCAAGAAATAGTAACAGGAAAATCTAAACCAACAAGTTTTAACTGTTGTCCACGATGACATAAATCCTTAACTGAGCGACCATCAACCAATTTACGATTACAAGCAATTCCGAGAATAGCGTGATATTTAAGTTGACGAATACCATGAATAAACTCCTTAGTACCAAAAGCCGAGTCAGCCAGGATTTTCAGATGAAATTGCCTGGTAAGTTGTTTCGGTAAACGACATACCATTTTTAAAGCTAATTGAGCTGGAGTTGTTGAACATGAACCTCTCCACACCCGGAAATTCCAAGGAATACGCCATTGTCCAACAACTAAATACAAGACAACTAGATGTAAGCCTCGTTTATGATTGTAAATAGTAATTAAGTGGTTAAAAGCCTTAAATTTACCTGTTTTTTCTAAGGTAGTTAGATCAATGATTACTTGTAAGAATGGTTTACGTCCCCGTCTGCATTCACTCAAAATTAGTTCAATTACTGTTCGACGCAGATGACGAATTATTTGACGAGTAGACCAGTTATAGTGATTTAGAAATCGGCTTAAAGCACTTTCTGATTTAGTTTTACTGTAATGTGGTAAAGGTTTTCCTTGAGCTTCTAGAAATAATCCTAGCATTGCTTCTAAGCTATCTCGTTGATAGTGGGTAGGCATGAATGCTAGGATTGTGCACATTAAGGAATGGACACGGGCAAGAGTTGCTTCCATAGTTCTTGCTATTTATGTTGTTTAATACACCCTTTTTCGCATTTTTACTAATCAATTTAAATTATCTTTGTGCAGATTTAATTACTGCTAGTTTTGTGTATGTTAGCAGTTATTTTATGTAGACTATATGTTATTTATTGTCTCAGTATTTTAATTTATTTATCCAAGTCTGGATGTTATTTTTATTCTCTCATTTTCGGTTAATACTGTCTCCCTTAACCAGGTGCAAGATATGAGGTTAGGTAATTTTGTCACAGAAGTTGACTATGAAAAGCGCGTTGGTGGTGATGGAAAAGTTGATTTTACCCTCACTTCTGACTCATCAGTGGGTATTCAGGTGAAAGCCCGTAATGGTAAATTTGATGAAATTAAATGGACAATTAGCCAAGAAGAAATTGAAAAAAATGCGGTTCTCGTTTGTATTTTAATTCAAGAAGAAGTGAGCGAGTCTCAAAATGAATACAATTTGATTTTGGCAGGATTTTTAGCAACTAATATGATTAAATCTATTAATGGTAAAGCCTTGGTAGGGATAAATGAATTACTTTATTCTGGGGGTTTACGCTGCTATTTAGAGAGTTTGGCATCTTCTGAAACTGATGAATATATGCGCTTGGGTGCTGAGTGTTTTGAGAAAAAAGATTATCGAGGTGCTGTTAATTATTATTCTCAAGTATTGCAACTGCAACCAAATAATGTAGATGCTTACAACCAACGGGGACGTGCCATGTATTATTTAGGAGATAAGGATGGTGCAATTAAGGATTTTAACCAAGCTATTAGGATTGATCCTAACTTTGCTAATGCTTACAACGGTCGAGGAGTTAGCTGTTCTGAATTAGGAGATAAACAGGGTGCAATTGAGGATTACACTCAGGCTATCAAAATTGATCCTCAATATACAGATGCTTACAACAACCGAGGTTTTGATCGTTATGAATTAGGAGATAAACAGGGTGCGATTGAGGATTACACTCAGGCTATCAAAATTCATCCTCAATATACAGATGCTTACTGGAAAAGAGGTATTGCTCGTTCTGATTTAGGAGCGAAGCGGCGTGCAATTCATGATTTCCAAAAAGCAGCAGATATATACAAAAAAGAAGGTCAGGAAAAAGACTATCAAGATGCTATGGAGGAAATCAGAAAGTTGCGCCAATAATAAATTTATGTCAACAGTTTAGTAATAAAAAATGTAGGTTAGTTTAGGCAGTCGCAACCCAACAAAAAATAACCAATGTTGGGTTTCATTGCTTCAACCCAACCTACATTAATATATAAATTATGCCACCTTCAAGGACTTACCTAAAACTTGTGGTTCTGGAAGAGGTTCACCATCTGCCAAACAAGACTAAACCAACATTTCCAACACCTCCTGACCATTTTTTAAAGCTTCTTCGTAAGTTTCTCCATGAGTACAAGGCTGCATTACATTAGTAAAATCAGGTAGTAAAACTACATAACATTGATCTTCCTCAGACCATTGAATAATTATTGTATATTTCATTCCTCTGGTTTCTCCTGTTCATCTGCTGCGACAGATTCGCTCTAAAATAGTTGCTTCTGGTAAGCCTTTATTAAATGAAGAGGAAATAAAAAAGGAACTTGCTATTCGCAGAGGTGGACTAAACTAGTGCAGAAATATCAATTAAAGGAGGATTATAGCCGTTTATCTCCTCTTTTGAGCCTCTGCGCCTCTGCGTGAGACTTACCCCCTTACTTCATCTTGTAACCACCCTTCCAAATCAACCAAAGTAGAGAAATCCAACAAAGCATCACCTAACGCTTCCAAGCGTTCCAGCGACAAAGCCTGAATTTTGGACAGAAGCAAATCGGGAATATTACCCAATCGGCGATTTAATAGTCGGAGAATAATCTTTCTTTCTCCTTCTTCTCTCGCATCTCGCAAAGCCCTCGGTTCTTCCAAATTTAGTCCCAACATAGCTTCAATCTCCTCTCGGCTCAGGTTAGAAAACTTGTAGACAATTATCGTCGTCACCAATTCTATTATCGCTTGTTCCGATTGTTGCTGTGCTTGCTCTAGCAAAAATTGCGCGGCTTCCACTGCTTCCGTTTCAGGAACCGTAGTCAGCAACATCAAACCCAATCCCAGTGGTTGCTGTTGTACCTTCCCTAACTCATCCAGATATACCCGTCGCACTTGGCCACTTTCCAACAAAGCACGATGAATCGTTGAGTTAGAAGGTTCCAAACTCCGAGAACCGAAAATTATCACCCCAGACCAATCATCATAACGGATAGAATGCCGATACAGAAACAAAAACAACTCTGAAAAGAAGCGATGATACCAATCATCATCCTTTTGAAACTGCACCTCAGCAAAAAATACAGTTTTAGAAACTGCATCACGAGGAGGTAGAAATACACCATCAATCCGAAATGCTGTTTCCTTCACCTCCACCGATTCAAACTGGTATTGCTTTGCTTCTGAGGGTGGTTCGTCCACCAATTCAAACAGCAAACCCGGAAATTGCTTAAATAACTTGTAAAATATCGAGTCCCGGCGCATTGTTATTACTCTACAGCGTCCAAATCATGATTGTAAAGCTTAAGACATCAGGATTAGCGATCGATCGCACTCCTCCTTTGCGTCTTCCCTGCGGGACGCTACGCGAATGCGCCTTTGCGTGAGACTTACCGATTGTTGGTGCGATCTAACAAAAACTGTACTGCTTCAGTTTCAAGAACCATAGTCAACAAAACCCAATCCCAACTGTAAAACTTAATGCATCTGGATTAGCGATGTTGTAATATTCTGAACGGAGAGGGAGGGATTCGAACCCTCGTATACATTACTGCATAACAGACTTTCCAGGTCTGCGCCTTCAACCACTCGGCCACCTCTCCAGGGGTCACGAATCATCATATTAAAACAAAAATGCAAAAAATGCAATATTAATAGAAGACTTTCTTAAAATAAATCTCAGAGTCCACATCTTTCAGCAAAACAAAATGGTTCAGACGCATACAATTAGAGTTCACGATCGCGCTACCGGCACATCATACAGCCTGCAAGTGCCAGAAGACCGTTATATTCTGCACACAGCCGAACACCAAGGAATAGAACTACCCTTTTCTTGCCGCAATGGCGCTTGTACAACTTGCGCTGTTAGAGTTCTCTCAGGAGACCTTTATCAACCAGAAGCCATTGGACTATCTCCCGATTTACGCCGCAAAGGTTACGCTTTGCTATGTGTGAGTTATGCCCGTTCCGACTTGGAAGTAGAAACACAAGACGAAGATGAAGTCTATGAACTCCAGTTTGGGCGCTTTTTTGGTAAAGGTAAAGTTAAAGCAGGTTTACCTTTAGATGAAGACTAGTACAAGGCAGAAGGCAGGGTGCAGATATTTAAAAGTGGAGATAGCGGCTTTAGAGAGGCTTCTGAGGGTCTTGATTCGCAAAATAGGCTTCATTCTCTGTTTGCTAGTTTTAGTAGGTTGTCAAACCAAAAATCAGCCTACGAACATTCCCTCAGAAGTAAAAGTAGCGCGGGTTGTTAGTGGACAGACCTTAGAAGTGCTAGGTATGGCAGAACAACCCAATTTAATTTCCCAAGTGCGCTTAATTGGTGTAGATGCACCAGATTTAGGCCAACTTCCTTGGGGGGATGATGCTAAAGAACTTTTAAACAGCTTGCTTGGTGATGGTAATGCAGAAAAATCTATCAAGTTAGAGTTTGACTTAGAAGCCAAAGATAAATTTGACAGAACTTTGGTTTATGCGTGGAAAGATCAGGTTTTGTTGAATGAACAAGTACTCAAACAAGGGTATGCTCTATTTGTAGCGCGATCGCCCAATCACAAATACGACCAACGCCTAGAACGCGCCCAACAATGGGCTAGACTCATGGGACAGGGAATTTGGAACCCAGAAAAACCCATGCGTTTAACTCCCGGTGAATTTCGCCGCTTATATCGTTGAAACAGTTGACAGTTGACAGTTGACAAAGAATAATTATTCACCAATCACCAATCACCAATGACTAATGACTAATCACCAATAACCAATGACCAACTTACAAATTTTTCTAGATATTGCTACCGAAGCAGCTTTAGCGGCTGGTGTAATTTTGCAAGATTATTTAGGTAAAGTAGAAGACGCAATTACAGAAAAAGGACGACCTGGTGATTTAGTCACCGCAGCTGACAAAGCTTCAGAAAAAGTCATTTTAGAAATTTTGCGTCGTCACTTTCCTCAACATTCCATCCTCGCCGAAGAATCAGGAAAACTGGGAAATCAAGATAATGAATACCTTTGGGCGATTGATCCTCTAGATGGTACAACCAACTACGCCCATCAATATCCCTGTTTTGCAGTTTCCATTGGCTTATTTATTAATGGTGTACCGCAAATTGGTGTCATTTATGACCCTTTCCATAATGAACTATTCCGGGCTGCTGCGGGTTTGGGTGCAACACGCAACCGTCGTCCTATTAAAGTTTCTCAAACCGCTGAACTGAATAAAAGTTTATTGACAACAGGATTCGCTTATGATCGCCGGGAAACTACTGATAACAACTATGCAGAATTTTGTCATCTCACCCATCTTACCCAAGGAGTGAGGCGGGGCGGTTCAGCTGCTCTAGATTTGGCTTATGTTGCTTGCGGTCGTGTTGATGCTTACTGGGAAAGAGGTATTGCACCTTGGGATATTGCCGCTGGTATAATTTTATTACAAGAAGCTGGTGGCAAAGTCACAGCTTATGATGGTACTGCTTTTAAAATCGAGTCTGGGAGAATTCTCGCTACCAATGGTTATATTCACAACAGTCTCAGTCAGGAACTCATGCAAGTCACACCTCTCCCTAATAGGTGAGATAGAAAAATTGCTGACAACTGACCATTAAATATTACAGGCAGGGTAAACTATAGAAAATTGCTGCTTGGGTGCAACGCTTAAATATTATGTCCTTAAAAATAGATGGTGGACTATTTAAATATGATTTCATAGATTATCACGCAATTTTGTGTGTCCCGGTTGACGCAGATGCTAAAGAAGTTCGCAAACGCTATCTCAAAATTGCCCGTCGATTGCACCCAGATAGTACTGTTGTTACCAAAAGTTCTGATAAAGATATAGCAAATCAATTATTATCTAAGCTGGTTAATCCTGCTTACGAAAAACTGTCTGTAGAACGTAATCGCGCCGAATATAGTTTAATTTTGTCGCAAATAGGCAAGCGTTTAGCACAAGAGTCAACATCAATAGAACTCAGTACTGATATAGCTAAACAATTAGCGATCGCACCGAATATAGACTTGTTGTACAAAAGTGAAGTTGCTAAAATTGCCGACACTCAATTTAATGAGTTGCAACAAGCAGCCCAATTTATTAGCCAAATTAGTGAATTGAACTTAGTGTACCTAATGCGGCGTGCAGGGCGGTTAATGACAACGCCTCAAACTCCCCAATCTACAAGTAAATCCAGCACACCACCACCATCACCACCACCACCTAAAGAAGACTCACCTGTAGAACAATATCTCCGTCGCGCTCAAATTCTAATTGAGAAAAACCAATTTACCCAAGCCAAAGTAGAATTACAGGATGCCTTGAAGCTGGAACCAAAAAATAGTCGCTGCCATAGCTTGATGGCAATCATCTATTTACGGCAAAATCAGCTAAAAATGGCAAGAATTCACTTTGAAAACGCATTGAGATTAAATCCCCAAGACAAAATTGCTTTGGAGTGGAAACCTAAGGTAGACCAGGCTATGGGGATAAAATCCGGTACTGTTCAAGTGGATTCATCTCCAAATACAGGAGATAATCAACCAGATAATTCTGGAAATGGTGGTTTGTTTGGTGGTTTGTTTGGTGGGAAGAAAAAATAATGGTGTATCAACCAGCAGCGGGAGCTAGGGATTTATTGCCCTTAGATGTGGCTCAAAAACGCTGGATTGAAGATAGGTTACAACAAGTTTTTCATCGTTGGGGATATCACAGGATTATCACCTCAACTTTGGAACGAATGGATACCCTGATGGCTGGTGAAGCAATTCAGCGCCAAATGGTGATTCAATTGCAAAATGGACAAGATGAGGAATTGGGTTTACGTCCAGAACTCACAGCTTCGATTGCGCGGACAGTTGTCACTCGCATGGCAGATGCTACCTATCCCCAACGGCTGTATTACAATGCTAATGTGTTTCGCCGTAACTGGGAAAAGCGACATAATCGTCAGCAAGAATATTATCAAGCTGGGGTAGAGTTGCTCGGATCAGGTGGGTTGCTGGCAAATGCAGAAGTACTGCTGTTGATAGGCAATTGTTTAGAAGCTTTGGATTTGCAGGGCTGGCATTTAATCTTAGGTGAAGCGGGAATTACCAAATCGCTGCTTGATGCTTTTCCGACTCATCTAAGAAGTAAAGTGCGGAGTGCGATCGCTCATCTTGACCGTGTAACTCTAGATACTTTGCCCCTTGGAGACGAACTGCATGAACGCGCTAAAATCATGCTCGATTTGCGCGGCAATAGTGCAGATGTCTTGCAAAAAGTCAGTAGTTTACATCTAGATGCAGACCAACAAGAGGCAGTAAATAACCTCAAATCCTTGGTAGAATTACTAGAATCAGAGGGTAAATTCCCCTTAATTCTCGACTTGAGCCTAATTCAAACTATTGACTATTACACAGGAATTGTGTTTGAAGTAGTCAGTGATACCGATGGGCAAGCTCAAGTTTTAGGGCGTGGTGGTCGTTATGATCAGTTGTTAGGGCTATATCATCCCCAAGGCGATAATATACCCGGAATTGGGTTTGAACTAAATATTGATGTTTTATACCAAGTTCTATCATCTACTCAGCAATTACCACAGAGTACCCCAGCGAGTAACTGGTTAGTAGTTCCAGAAAGCAAGAGTGCTGATGCTGCTGCCTTTGCCTATGCCCAAAAATTACGAGAATCTAGTGATTTAGTGCGGGTAGAAATGGAATTGGGGGGCAGGAATGCAGAGGCTATTCGTCAATATGCCAAAGAAAGAGCGATCGCACAAATTGCCTGGATTCAAGCCGATGGATCACCCACAATTGAAGCAGTAAGTTAACAGATTTGTAAGAATTCAGGAGTCAGCCCTTCGGCTTGTCTTCGACACACTACGTGAACGCTCAGGGCAAGGAGTCAGGAGAAAGAAGGAAGGATGAAGAATATTTTTCTCTTCTGTTCCCTGCTATATCAAAGATTATGTATCCTGAATCCTTACACAGATTTACAAATTGTCAACCTAGAAACTGCTGATTTATTAAAGAGAGGGAATCGAGAAAATGCCACATACAATTGTGACTGACGTTTGTGAAGGCGTGGCTGACTGCGTAGCAGCTTGTCCTGTAGCTTGCATTCATGACGGCCCAGGTAAAAACGTCAAAGGCACCGATTGGTACTGGATTGACTTTGCTACCTGTATCGACTGTGGCATCTGTTTACAAGTTTGCCCAGTAGAAGGAGCAATTTTGGCAGAAGAAAGACCAGAATTGCAAAAAATAGTAGATTAGGAAACTGGGGACTGGGGAATGGGGACTGGGGAAATGTTTATCTTTTTTCTGACTCCTGACTCCTGACTCCTGACTCCTGCATCCAATTACCTATTCCTAATAACTTATGACAATTAATTATTTATTAGAAGTTGAAAATGTCCATGCCGGATATATTAAAGATGTAGATATCTTGCAAGGTATAAATTTCCGCGTTGAAGCAGGAGAATTAGTTACAGTAATTGGTCCCAACGGTGCGGGTAAATCCACGTTAGCAAAAACAATTTTTGGACTTTTGACACCCCACACAGGCACAATTACCTTTAAAGGGGAAAATATTACAGGTTTGAAATCAAATCAAATCGTCCAACGGGGGATGTGCTACGTTCCTCAAATAGCCAACGTTTTTCCTTCCTTGACGATTGAAGAAAATCTAGAAATGGGGGCGTTTGTACGGAATATTCCCCTGAAACCTCTGAAGGATAAAATATTTGCGATGTTCCCAAGATTAAGCGATCGCCGTCGTCAACGGGCTGGGACTCTCTCAGGAGGGGAAAGGCAGATGTTAGCAATGGGTAAAGCTTTAATGTTAGAACCCAGTTTACTGCTGTTAGATGAACCTTCTGCGGCTTTATCCCCCATCTTAGTAACGCAAGTATTTGAGCAGATTAAACAAATTAACCAATCAGGTACAGCCATCGTCCTAGTAGAACAAAATGCTCGTAAAGCTTTAGAAATGGCAGATCGTGGTTGTGTATTAGAATCGGGACGGGATGCTATTACTGGGCCGGGATTGGAATTGTTACACGATCCCAAAGTAGGAGAATTGTATTTGGGTGCAGGCAAAGGACATTAAGAGACTTCCAACTAAAAAAATATCCCGTCGTTGTGACGGCAGGGGGGCAGGGAGCAGGCTTGCCCTGAGCGAAGTCGAAGGGGAGCAGGGGGAAGAAAAGTCGCTTTGATTTGGTGAAATTGGATCATCTTTTTTGTGGAGTTCTCTAAAACCCTCTGTTCATCAGTCTGATAAGTTATTATGTGAAACCAAAGCAATTTACTCAGTCTTTATTTTAAACCTGTGCAAATTCATTCTCACTCAGAATTTGAACATATCCCAAATCGGCATAGTGAACAGGGTTTGCGAAGATTGCTCAAGCGCCTTGTTAGCAAAATGCAGCGGGATGAGTTAGTCCGACAGACTATGAATCAACTTAGAGAATCACTCCAGGTTGACCGTGTAGTTTTGTATTACTTTTATGAGAAATGGCAAGGACAGGTAACATTTGAATCTTTGAGTGCTGAGGAATTCTCGATTTTAGGTTCAACTGGAGCAGATGATTGTTTTAACAACGAGTATGCTGCTTTGTACTTAGCAGGAAGAGTAAGAGCGATCGCTAATATAGAAATAGAACCTATCGAAACTTGTCACCGAAATTTTCTTCGCAGCATCCAAGTTCGCTCTAACCTAGTAGTACCGATTGTGATACCAAAAGGTCTATGGGGTCTATTAGCCGCACACCATTGTCAAGCACTTCGTGATTGGTCGCCGGCAGATATTGAACTGATGCAAACAGCAGCCCATACTTTAGAAACAGATCCCAATATCTTAGAGAGCTAGTCCCTAGTTGATAATTTTCTAGACAAAACTATACACCTAATCCAATAAAATTAGCACTTACGCAAAAAAACCTCCAACTCTTATTTCTCCGTGTCCTCTGCGTCCTCTGCGGTTCGATATTCCGTAACTCGTCCGTAAGTCCTAAAAGTAGACATCGACCGAATTTAAATATGCTAGGACTTACGCATAGACAAAATCTATCAAATATGGGTTATGGATTTTATCTCTTGTAGAGTGTGGTTCGGCAAGCTCACCAGCCACGTCAGACCCGATAATTGAGCATCTAACAGACTTTTTCTATCTGACGCACCGCACTAATATACGATTCCCAAAGCCTGAAACTAGGTAATTTTTATGTAAAATTTGTACAATGCGTAAGTCTTAACAAATACAGAAAATGATCAACAAACCCCATTTCAAACATTGTTACTCTGTTGAAACTATAGAACCAGACCAGGTATTTCTTTTATCCGAGAGAGAGACAGTCTGTTTAAGCGATCGCCTTTCTTATCGCATAGCTTCTTTACTACAAGAACACGATTATAGCGTTGATGAAATTCTTGACATTATTCAATTAGAACTACTACCAGAACAGAAACCTACTCAAGAAACTAGTGACTTTTTCCAAAGTATTCTCAATCTCAGTATCAAAACCCAGTACGCCCTATTCCAAATGGAACAAAAAGGCTATTTGGTGGAACAAGATGACTCACTTCTCTCTCACTTAGCCATCTTCTGTTATCATCTCAATATTGCTCCCATAGTGGCTGCTCAACGACTACAATCAGCGAAAGTAGCAGTCAAAACCTTTGGTTCTTTTCCTAGCGACGACCTCATAAACATTCTGAAATCCCTGCATATTCAAGTAGCTGATGATGGAGATTTCACAGTCGTATTGACTGACGACTACCTACACCCTCAGCTAAAAGCATTTAATCAACAAGCCTTAAATTCTCAATCACCTTGGATGCTAGTCAATCCTTTAGGAACAACCCTCTGGATAGGGCCTATATTTAATCATCACACTACCGGGTGTTGGGAATGTCTAGCCCAAAGATTAAGGGATAATAGACCAGTTGCCAACTTTATCCAAAAACATAAACAGATTTCCTTATCTCCTCCGCTGGGATTCCTAGCTTCTACAATGCAAACAGCTTTAGGAATGGCAGCAACAGAAGTTTTCAAATGGATTATCCAAGGTGGAAATCAACAATTAGAAGGGACTTTATTAACCTATGATACCCTGACTCTCCAAACTCAAAAGCATATCTTCGTTAAGCGTCCCCAATGTCCTGATTGTGGAGAAATAGCCAATGAACAAAACAACCAACCCCTACCCATTATTTTAGGACACCGGAAGAAAAACTTTACTAAAGATGGAGGACATCGTTATTGTTCACCACAAGAAACTTTCAGAAAATATCAACATCATATTAGTCCTATTACAGGTGTTGTTCGAGAACTGCAAAAGATACCAGGTAATGGGTTAAACCATACATACATAGCAAAGCATCATTTTCTCAGCGTCTTTGATGATGTAGACAGCTTACGCCAAAATATTGGAGGTAGAAGTGCAGGAAAAGGTAGGACTGATATTCAAGCCAGGGTGAGCGGTTTCTGCGAAGCTATTGAAAGGTATTCTGGGGTATTTCAGGGAGATGAGATTAGACACAAAGGCAGTTACCAACAAATGGGAGACAAAGCTATTCATCCCAATACCTGTATGAATTTTAGCGAACAGCAATATCAGCATCGGGAACAATTGAATACCAAAAGTAAAGGTTGGTTTCAAAAAGTCCCTGAACCCTTTGATATAGAAAAAGAAATCGACTGGACACCAGTTTGGTCTTTAACCCATCAAGAATTCAAATATCTGCCAACGGCTTATTGCTATTATGGCTATTCTCAATCCCATAAACCTGACTGTTGGGCAGACTCTAATGGATGTGCGGCAGGTAATACACTCGAAGAGGCTATTCTCCAAGGATTTATGGAATTAGTTGAGCGTGATTGTGTAGCGTTGTGGTGGTATAACCATCTACAAAAACCTCAAGTAGATTTAGACAGTTTCAATCAGCCTTATTTCCAAGAACTGAAGAAATATTATCAAGCCATTAACAGAGAATTATGGGTTTTAGATATTACTAGTGACCTCAATATTCCGGCTTTCGCTGCTATTAGTCGCCGCACAGATCGAGAAATAGAAGATATTATTTTAGGGTATGGAACCCATTTTGACCCTCAGATTGCCATTAGTCGAGCTTTAACTGAAGTTAACCAAATTCTACCTAATGTTTTATCTGCTCAAGCGGATGGCAATACCCAATATCCCCCATCTGCTGATCCTCTGGCAATAGAATGGTGGAAATCTGCGACTGTAGCAAATCAACCTTATCTGCTTCCAGATGATCAGAGTATCCCGAAAATTTTTGCTGATTATCCCCAAGTAGCCAGTGATGATCTTCTCGAAGATATCAGGCTTTGTCAACAAATCGTTGAAAAAAATGGTCTGGAAATGCTAGTTCTAGATCAGACTCGTGCCGATATTGGGCTGAGAGTAGCTAAGGTAATTGTGCCAGGAATGCGACATATGTGGAAACGCTTAGGTACAGGACGGCTTTATGAAATTCCTATCACAATGGGTTGGTTGAAACAGTCTTTGACAGAAGACCAATTGAACCCCTATCCGATGTGGATGTGATTTACAGCAGAATTCAGCCCTTCGGCTTGTCTTCGACACACTACGTGAACGCTCAGGGCAAGGAGGCAGGAGTACAACTGGCTTGGTGTCTAGGTTTCAATTTTGATTCTGTACCGTATGGCTACGCCACGCAAGCTATCGGCTGACGCTCACGGCGAAGCCTCATTAATCTGCCATACCTGAATTTAACTGAATTTAACTGAATTTAACCGATGTGCAACAGTCCTGATTTTAACTCAACTCTTGAGGTGAAAAACCAAAGATACTATAGCAAGTCCGGATTTGACTTCTGAGCTAACTGGTGGGAATTAGTCCTAAAGTTTGCTCACATTTCATTTAGGATTGCTGTACTAGTACTAGGGCAGAATTAATTACATATTGATTTTTTGTCAATTTTTTATCATGCAAAGATTGCAAATCAGATTCTATGTAATTAATTTTGTCCACTTACTTATATTGAATTTTGAATACCATATTTCCGTAGTATTCTGTAGAGAAAGGTTTGACAGGTAGCAATATAAATGATGTTTGCTCCAAATTTTACACGAGATAATTTATACTGATAACTGTCTGTAATTTCCCAGGTTTTATGCTGCACGGATATAAAATTATTGATGCTGATTCCCATGTGATTGAGCCTCCGCAGATATGGTCTAAGTATCTAGCCCCGGAATTTAAGCATTTTGCACCTTCTCCAGACATGAAAATTCAAGGGGAAGACATTGTGGAAAAGATATCCTTGCAAATGAGAGAAATGGGTAATCAGGAGATGATGGAGGCTCATCCTAATGCTTATCTTCATCGCTACGATGCAGAATCTCACCTCCAAGCAATGGTGCAAATGGGGGTTGATTTAGCATTTATTTATCCAACTTATGGACTGTGGCTCTTTGCCATTGATACAATGCCCGCTGAAGTTGTGGGAGCCTTTACCCATGCTTACAATACTTGGTTATATGAAGAATTTTGTAGCTATGCTCCAGATAGATTAAAAGGGGTAGGAGCTATAAATCTTCATGCCCCAGAGCAAATGGTATCAGAATTACATCGCATAGCCGATTTTGGCTGGAAGGCTGTGGTTTTACGTCCTAATCCGGTCAAAGGTCGAATTTTGAGCGATCGCACTTATGAGCCATTTTGGACAGCCTGCGAAGAGTTAGACATTGCAGTAGCAATACATGAAGGAACCCATAGCCGCTTACCAACCACAGGTGCAGACCGGTTTAATACTCGTTTTGCCCTCCACGCTTGTTCCCACCCAATGGAACAGATGATGGCCTTGTTGGCATTGATTGAAGGAGGAGTGTTAGAACGTCACCCTCAGCTAAGAGTAGGCTTTCTAGAGTCTGGTTGTGGTTGGCTTCCCTATTGGCTCTGGCGCATGGACGAAGAGTATGATAATTTACATTGGGAGGTCAAAGATCATGTCAAAATGAAGCCATCAGAGTACTTCCGTCGTCAGTGCTTTGTAGGTATCGAACCTTCCGAACCTTATTTACCTCAAATTATCGAATATATCGGTTCTGATAACTTAATCTTCGGCTCTGATTACCCTCACATGGATCATAAACCAAACATCGTGAACACAGTTATAGAGCTTGAGGCACAGTTATCTCAAGAAACGGTACAAAAGATTGTTTGGGATAATCCCAGCCGTTTTTACAGTTTGGCTTGAACATTAAATTAAGGATGCACTATGATCATAAATCAACAAGAATTAGCCTCCAGGACTCCATTAATCAAACAAGATAAAATGGGTTCAGGACAGTGGTATAGTCCTCACACATATTATCAAATCCTCTCAGTTACCCCCTCTGAAAAGAGAACAGAAGGGAAATATATAAAAACTACAATAGTAGCTAAACCCAAGGGAGAATTCGACCAATATTTAATTGATCCAGCAACTCAAGAAAGGCTGAAACCCTATTGTGAAAGCCCGGAGGATCTTGGTAATAGTATAGGCTCTTATTTACCCTCACCTGGAGTAGTTTTAGCAGAAGGTTTTGTGGATGCGGTATTCCCAAGCAATTCTTCACAAAATCAACGCATTGGGGAGATCAACAATTTTTATGAATCAACCCGAAATCTACTTCAAAGCCGCAAAATATCCCAGCTAATTGCTACAACATGGTACTTTTATATAGAAGCAAGAAAAACAAATATTTGGAATAATTTTGTGTATGGTAAATGGGATGAAATTGATGCTGAAATGTTAAATGCACTCATAGCTAGAGAGATTTTCCTTGCTGATCAAAGCAGTTTACCATCCGATATTGACCCAGAAAATATTGATATCTATTATCCACTAAAGGATATAGATAAAGCTAATGCAGAACCAAAATTTATGATTTTGCCCAATAGTAACGCGTGGCAGGGAATTGCTTTAAGTCTTTTAATGGCAGGACAGGCATATCGAGAGATTAAAAAAAGTGCCAAAACATACTATCACCAAATTTCTCAACCCATTTTAAGTACAGGTGAAATAGTGAATAGGTATGGAATAGTAGTAGAGTGGCATGGCTATGAAGGCAAGATAAAAGAATTGCGTATAACTCCAGGAGGTTCTTCTACTGCTTTCCAAGCTATTATTCCTTATCCTCCCATTCCTTCCGAAATCAACCTCCCTCCCGAACATATTAAAAAATGGGCTGAAGCTGACGATGAAGGAGAAGATTTTCCATTTTATTCCAAAACAGAAGATGGGAAATATTCAATAGATGTCAACTATGTCACGCCTCCATATCCCTATCTACCCCTAACTTCTAGTTAGAATAATTGGGAACAAGTAACAATACTGTTGTTTTTACAGTTTGGTTTAAAATTTTTGGAGTTGCTGGATTGAGGTATGAAAATCAAAAAATTCATTACTCAAACTCTTACTTTTTTCGCCTTTGCGAGAAATAAATTTATACCTTCATTCAGCAACACTAAATTTCCTAAAGTTTGTTAACATTCAAGAGGACAAAATATCATTATGAACAATTCACAAAAGGTATCAAAATCTATGAACTCTTCAGAAATAAAACAGTGGTATGACAACGATGATACTTATTATCAAATATTATTAGTTTCTCCTTGCCAGAATAAGAATAATCAGGAGATTAAAGGGAAAAAAATAGACACAAAAATTGTGGTTAAAACAAGACGAGACTTTAATCAATATCGGCTTGACCAGCAAACTCAAAAAAAGCTAAAAGACTATTACCCAGATCAGAAAAATACTCAGAAGGACACTATAGGCTCATATTTACCCTCTTCCGGAGCAATTTTCCCGGAAGGTTATATAAATTCGCTATGTCCAAATGAGTCTGTACAAAATTCTGTTGTCGCACTTAATAATTTTTATGAAACAACTCAAACCCTACTGCAAACCCGCAAAATATCCCAGCTAATTGCCAAAACTTGGTATGCTTATTTAACAGCACAGAAAAACCGTGAACATTGGGAAGACTTCACAGGTGGTCGTTGGACTGGTGTGGATATTGATATTTTAGATGGTCTTATATCTAGAGAAATTTTCTTTTTTGATCAAGCATTTTCTCCTGATTATCTAGAACCAGATAACCTCAATATTTATTATCCATTAAATCAGAAATTGAACCAAGATGGGAAACCTGCCGAAGACAGATATTTGATTCTGCCTAGTAGTGAAGGTTGGCAGGGAATTACCTTGAGCCTATTAATGGCAGGACAGGCATATTATGAAGTTAAAGAAGGTGACGAAACACAATACCACCAAATCTCTCCACCTATTCTAAGTACAGGTGATATCGTTTTCAGATATGGAATAGAAGTGGATTGGAATAACTTTAAAGGCAATATACAAGAGATGCAACTAGAGCCAGGAAAGTATTCTGTGGCTAGTAAAGCTACTGTTCCCTATCCTCCAATACCTTCAGAAAGAAACCTATCTATCAGAGAAATTAAAGAATGGGCTAATGCTAAAGAAGAAAATGGAGAATTGCCATTTTATATTAAGGATCAAGATGGAAACTATTACTTAGATGTGAAGTATTTTACGCCACCTTCTCCTTATATGCCTCTAAGTACCTGTTAGTAACAATTTGAGTTTCTTACTTCCTTGTGGTTATAAAATTACCTGGTTTTTAGTCAAGATATTGAACATTAAATACAATCTCTAATCTAACTACCTAACCAACTCCAAGGAAGTAAGTACATACAACAAAAAACATATGTCATAATAGCAAAGCTTTGAAAATAAACCTGATACTGCTATTTGTAAAATTTTGGGATGACCCAATAAATTAATTCATAAATACGTCTTATCTTAATTATGTTTAACCTAATAGACTACTATCAGAATGAAAAAATATATGAGAGTTCTAATTCGTTAGTTTATCGAGGCATTATCAAGTCAGATAATCAACCGATTATTATGAAAATTCTCAAAGAGAATTACCCTACACAATCAGAACTAACTCGATATAAGCAGGAATACGAAATTGCCCATTCCTTAAAAACAGATAAAATTGTCAAAGCCTATGACTTAAAGCGATATAAAAATACATTAGTAATTCTCTTGGAGGACTTTGGAGGACAATCTTTAAACCTATTAATCTCCAAAGATCAGTTTACCCTAGAAGAATTTCTCACCATTGCTATTAAAACTACCGAAAGTTTGGCAGCTATTCATACTGCTAATATTATCCACAAAGACATTAACCCTGCGAATATAGTTTATAACCAAAAAACTAAACAACTAAAAATTATTGATTTTGGCATTTCTACCCATTTGTCTCAAGCAAATCAGACTATTTGCAATATCAATCAATTAGAAGGAACGTTAGCTTATATTGCCCCAGAGCAAACTGGTAGAATGAACCGAGGGATAGATTACCGCAGTGATTTTTATTCTCTGGGTGTCACCTTCTATGAACTGTTGACTCGTCAACTCCCTTTTACAACTAATGACCCGATAGAATTAGTCCATTGTCATATTGCACAACATCCAAAATCACCTCATGAATTAATCTCCTCTATTCCATTGACAGTATCTAATATTGTCATGAAATTATTAGCAAAAACCCCAGAGGAAAGATATCAAAGTGCTTGGGGAATTAAAGCAGATTTAGAAACCTGTCTTCAGCAATTAAAGACTACAGGAAAAATTGCTCAATTGTCTTTAGGTAGTCAAGATATTGCTGATAAGTTTCATATTCCTCAAAAACTCTATGGTCGAGAGCAAGAAATTACGCAACTATTAGCTACTTTTGAGCGAGTTAGCCAAGGTAATACTGAAATAATTCTCGTTTCTGGTTATTCAGGCATTGGTAAATCTGCCTTAGTCAATGAAATCCATAAACCCATTACACAGCAAAGGGGATACTTTATCAATGGTAAATTTGACCAGTTACAGAGAGATATTCCTTACGCAGCGATAAACCAAGCTTTCCAAGGGTTAATCCGTCAACTATTGAGTGAACCGGAAATAACCCTACAAATTTGGAAAGAGAAAATATTAAAAGCTTTAGGAAATAATGGTCAAATAATTATTGATGTAATTCCAGACTTGGAAAAAATTGTCGGTAAACAGTCACCTGTTGAGCAAATAGGAGCAACTGAATCACAAAATCGGTTTAACTTATTCTTTGCCAGATTTATTCATATTTTCAGTCAAAAAGAACATCCTTTAGCTATCTTTCTTGATGACTTACAATGGGCAGATTTACCATCTTTGAATTTAATTGAGAAATTAATTACCAATGCTGATAGCCCATATTTATTGATTATCGGGGCATATCGAGATAATGAAGTCAGTCCTACCCATCCTTTAATACAAACATTAGAGCAAATTAGAAAAGTTGAAGTGACCGTTAATCAAATTATTCTTCAACCTTTGGGAATTAGTGATGTTAAACAATTAATAGCTGATACCCTAAATTGTTGCAGAGAAGAGGTACAATCTTTAGCAGAGTTAGTAACTAAGAAAACTGCTGGTAATTCTTTCTTTATTACTCAATTATTACAAATATTATACCAAGAAAAATTATTAGTATTTACTATCACTCAATTTCCCCTTAATCAAAGAGAAAATAATAGAGGTTTTTGGCATTGGGATATTGAGCAAATACAACGAGTAGGAATAACTGATAATGTAGTTGATTTAATGGTCAGAAAGATTGAAAAACTAGATAAAAATACACAAAATATTTTAAAATTAGCTGCTTGTATAGGAAATGAATTTAACTTAGAAATTTTGTCAATTGTTAATAAAAAATCCCCGATTGTCACCGCTCAAGAACTACAACCAGCACTTCAGGAAGGCTTAATCATTCCCTTAAATAATAACTATAAACTACCTCTGTTATGGAATCAGGAAGAAATATCAAGTAATACTTCAGAAAGTTCCTTAGCTTTCCTCCCCCAATCTACTGCATCCATTCCCTATAAATTTTTACATGACCGAGTTCAACAAGCGGCTTATATTCTTATTTTAGAAGCAGAAAAAAAATCTATTCGTTTGCAAATAGGCCGCCTCTTATGGAAAAACACTCAAGCAGATGAATTAGAAGAAAATATTTTTAATATTGTCAATCAACTTAATGAAGGAGCAGAATTAATAGAGCAGCAACTAGAGAAAGATGAGTTAGCCAAATTGAATCTTCAAGCTGGTAAAAAATCTAAGGCATCTACAGCTTATGAACCTGGTCTTAAATATTTAGAAACTGGATTAAGACTTTTAGCTTCCAATAGCTGGGATTATCAGTATGAATTGACATGGGAATTGCATATAGAAACATTAGAACTACTTTATTTAAACACTAAGTTTGAGCAATTTGAAAAACTATCTGAAATACTTCTAAAACAAGCTAAAAAACTTTTAGATAAAGCCAAGGTAAATCAGTTAAAAATAGTATATTACTTTACAACACTTAAACCACATCAGGCAATAGATACTGCACTGCAAACCTTGTTATATTTTGGCATATCTATATCTCTAGAATCCACAAATATAGGCGAAAAAATTGAACAACAACAAGGCTTAATTGAATCATTTTTAAAAGCTAAACATCTTGAAGATATTGAAGATTTAGCCAACTTACCTGTAATGACTGATCAAACAAAAATAGCAGTGATATCAATATTACAGCAAGTTAGTTCAGCCACACTTACGATCAACTTTCCTTTAGCTGTTGAGGTCATATTAACCCAGCTTAATCTCTGTATACAGTATGGAAATCCACTACACGCAGGATATATATATAGCACTTATGGAATGCTGGTGTGTAGCTTAAAAGGAGAAGTTAACTATGGAAATAAGTTTGGTAAGCTGGCTCTAAAGCTATTAGAAAAATTTAATAATCCCAAATTAGAAGCCCATGTTGTGCAGATATACTACGGAAATATCTGGCACTGGAAAGAGTTTCTTAGAAATATAGATGTACACAACAAATTAAGACATGGATTTAACACAGGTATAGATACAGGAGAAAATGAGTGTGCTTCTTATGCGGCTATAGATTATTGCTTTATGAGGTTTATATGTGGATATAGTTTGGAAGATGTTGATAGAGAATACCAAAAATATTCTGCTTTTATCGAAAAAACAAAAATAGTTTTTTGTATATATTGCATAAAAATACTTCATAAAATAGCGATTAATTTTTTGGAAATTAACAATGATCATGGCTTGATTATTGGTAAATCTAAAAAAGAAGAGGAAGAAACTTTAAAAGGTTGGATTCAAAATCAGTCAAATGACTGGTTAATCTTTTTTGTGTTTTTTGCCAAGACTGTATATTTTTATTTTTTCAAGAATTATACTGAAGCTTATAGTAATGGAATAGAAGCGAATAAATATGTAATAGCTTCTAGTGCTTTTTTAACAGCACCCCAACATAATTTTTATTTTTCTCTTTCTTTACTTGCTCATTGTAATGCTTGTAATATCCAGCAGCAAGAAGAATTAATCAAGCAAGTAGACAAAAATCAGGAGAACATGAAAACATGGGCTAACCACTGCCTAGAAAATTTTCAACATAAATATGATTTAGTGGCAGCAGAAAAAGCACGAGTCTTAGGACAAAATTGGCAAGCAGAAGAATTATATGAAAAAGCTATTCAAGGCGCTAAGAAATATGAATTTATCCATGAAGAAGCTTTAGCTTATGAACGAGCAGCAGAATTTTATCTGCAACTGGGTAGGGAAGAAATTGGGCAGCTATATCTGAAAAATGCACACCATTGTTACACCCATTGGGGGGCTAAAGCCAAAGTCAAACAATTAGAAGATGAATATCCACAATATTTTATAAGAACTACAAACAAAGGGGAGGCTAAAAGCCTCAGTCCCACTATTTCTACTAGTGGTAATGATGGAACATTTCTCGATTTAACAACAGTTATTAAAGCATCTCAAGTCCTAGCGGGAGAAATTGTTCTAGGTAAGTTGCTGGCAAAGTTAATGAAAATTGTGATTGAAAATGCTGGCGCTCAAAAAGGCTTTTTGCTTCTAAATTCTGATGATCACTGGGTGATTGAGGCGGTAGGAGCAATAAATTCTGATGACCTTACCATACTAGAATCCATCCCGGTAGACTCACTAGATGACTCCACCCATGACCTGCTCCTCTCAAGCGCTATCATCAACTATGTTGCCCGCACTCAGGAAAATGTAGTTCTCAATGATGCCGCCCATGAGGGACAATTTACCCGTGATTCTTATATTATCGCTACTCTACCTAAATCAATTCTCTGTACTCCCTTACTCAATCAAGGGAAATTGAGCGGTATTTTATATTTAGAAAATAATCTCACAACGGGAGCATTTACACCAGAGAGAGTTGAAGTTTTAAATATTCTTTCTAGTCAAGCTGCTATCTCAATTGAAAATTCTCGCCTCTACGCAACCTTAGAACAAAAAGTAGAAGAACGTACTCAAGAACTGTCACAAACTCTGGAAATTCTCAAAGCCACTCAAGCTAAATTAGAATTTGAAAATGCCCTGTTAAAAAGTGACGAAGAAGCCTCAAGTTATAATTATCAAGTTGGCGGTAGTTTGCCAATTGATGCTCCTACTTATGTAGTGCGTTCTGCTGATCGTTATCTTTATAAAGCATTAAGAAGTGGAGAATTTTGTTATATTCTCAATACCCGACAAATGGGTAAATCAAGTTTGATGGTGCGGATGATGCACTATTTACAACAAGAAGGTTTTTGCTGTGCTGCCATTGATATGACTCGAATTGGTAGTGAAAATATTACCCCAGATCAATGGTACAAGGGATTAGCTGTAGAGTTGTGGCAGGGTTTTGACCTGTTTGGTAAGGTTAATTTAAAAGCTTGGTGGCAAGAAAATATCGAACTTTCTCCTGTGCAGAGATTGAGTAGATTTTTTGAAGAAGTTTTGTTAAATGAAGTTAAATTATCAGATGGTACTCCTGCACCGAAAATAGTTATCTTTTTAGATGAAATTGATTGTATTTTAGGTTTGGAATTTTCAGTCAATGACTTCTTTACTTTAGTTCGCTCTTGCTATAATCAGCGAGGTATTAATCCAGAGTATAAGCGATTGTGCTTTGTTTTATTGGGAGTTGCTACACCTAGTGATTTAATTACAGATTATCGCCGAACGCCTTTTAATATTGGTCAGGCTATTCAACTGCAAGGTTTTCAATTACACGAAGCTCAACCTCTACTACATGGGTTTTCAGACAAGGTTAGCAACCCGCAAGCGGTACTTAGAGAAGTATTGTTCTGGACTAACGGCCAGCCTTTTTTAACCCAAAAGATTTGCCAGATGGTTCGCAATTCCTCATCTTCTATATCTGAAAAAAGTGAAAAAGCCTGGGTTGAGAATTTAATCCACACTAGTATTATAGACGATTGGGAAGCTCAAGACGAACCAGAGCATTTAAGGACGATTCGCGATCGCATCCTCAAAGGTGAACAACCCGCTACTTCAATGCTAGAACTCTATCGACAAGTATTAGAAAATGGAAAGATGAAAGCAGCTGATAGTCTAGAAGAGCGAGAATTGATATTATCAGGGTTATTAGTTAAAGAAGAGAGTTATTTAAAAATCCATAACCGGATTTATGAAGTTGTTTTTAATACAACTTGGATTTTACAAAATATATGATGGGTTTTTGATTTAGGCTGCTTTTCAACATTTATAGCAGCTTTTGTTTTAGTACAAAGCTTTTTAAGTAAAATTAAATCAGACTTGATTGAGTTTGTGAATACATTAGCAGCTTGTTGAAGCGTCACTCACCCTATTTCTTCAATAGACAAGAGCGTGAAAATTAAATGTGCGTTTCCTAAAACCCCTGTAGAGACGTTACATGGCTAGGGATTCTCGGCTCTACATTCTTTTTTGGAGATGTCTAATCAGTAGTAGGGTGGAAATCTTCACTGTCCAAAAATTCAAGCTATTCACAAAAATCTTATCAATAAGATTTATTGACATCTTGCGTAGAATAGACAAAATTTACTTTATTTAATCTTTTAACTAAATATTTGTCATACATGATATTCTCTAAGAGCAAGGGCGTAGTAATAAATAATCAAACTTGGCAAGAGGTCTAATACAAACTTAACCTTGTTTGGAGAAATCTCTCTGCAAGTCGGATCAGGATACAATTTAATCGAATAAATATGCATAAATAAAAGCTTTTACGCCATATTGTTATGAATTTTAATTTAGATGATGCCATAAAAATCGCTAATCAAGCTGTTTTAAAAAATTTTTATAGAAACTTAACTGACGTTGAAATAATTGTAATTAAAGGAGCTTGGGAACGAGACGAATATGATCAAATTGCAGCTAAAAACCAGTATGCAACAAGTTATATTAGTCAAGATATTGCTCCCAAGCTTTGGAAACTGCTCACAGATGCCTTAGGCGAAAAAGTCAGAAAAAGTAATTTTAAGGAAGCCCTAAAAAGACATTGGGAAAAGCAATGTTGGAATAAACAATTTACATCTGAATCTTTTTTATCACAACCCGAATTAATGGCTACTAATGGTAAACAGCACAATGGCCAACTAGAAGAATTACCATCTCCAACCTATTTAAATCAAGCTAAACAAGATTTTCCGTCTTCTGAATTGTATGTCGAGCGATTTTCGATTGAATTTCTCTGCCATGAAACTCTGTTGCAACCAGGCTCCCTAATTCGGCTCAAAGCACCTAAATTAATGGGTAAAACCTCGCTCATGGAAAGGGTATTGGCTAAAGTGACAAGGCAGGGCTATCGTACAGTTAGTTTAAGTTTAAAGATGGCGGATCGAAAAACTCATCTCACTAATCTGAATAAATTTTTACGCTGGTTTTGCCTCAATCTTAGTCGAGAACTCAAGCTACCCAATCAGTTAGATGAATGTTGGGATGAAGAAGGCATGGGTGCGAAGGTAAGTTGCACAACTTATTTAGAAGAATACCTCTTGGCGGCTAATGACAATCCTCTCGTTCTATACTTAGACGACGTGGATGCACTTTTCCCTTATCCTGAAGTTTACGAAGACTTTTTTGGGTTGTTGCGCTCTTGGTATGAGAAAGCCAGAAGCCGTGTCAACTGGAAAAAGTTGCGATTAGCGATCGCTCATTCCACTGATGTTTATATCCGCCTGAATATTAATCAATCTCCTTTTAATGTGGGATTGCCCATTGAACTGCCAGAATTAACTAGAGAGCAGGTGCAGGAATTTGCTCGACAATATGGATTAGCTGGAGACGAATTCTTAATAGACCCTTTAATGCAATTGGTAGGTGGTCATCCTTATCTATTGGAACAGGCATTTTCTCATATCAAAAGTTATCCCGATGTTACGCTTGAGCAATTGTTAGCAGAAGCGATAACAGATGCAGGTATCTATCGTCATCATTTAAGGGAATATTGGTTGAGTTTGCAACAGGAAACAAAATTAATGGCAGCATTTCAAACGGTGATTTCTTCTACCGAGCCAGCGAGATTAGAAACGATATCAGCTTATCAGTTACAGAGTATGGGTTTGGTGAAGTTTGCTGGTAATGAAGTAGAGCCGCGTTGTCAACTGTATCGGCGTTATTTTGGTGATGTGATTAGGAATCAGGTAAATGTAAGTCATGGCTAACTATTCAATATTTGAATTCATGACTTTACCCAGTAATCTGTCAAATACATCTTGATGGATAAAGAAGAAACGAACTGCGTTGACCTTAGCCTCTCCCAAAGGGAGAAGGAAGATTTATTTACCTGTCAATTACTTCTTGATGTCCCTTTTATATACTGCTACCTCAACGCACCGACAATCTCCTCTGTTTACTTCTAACTTTCTTCAATAAAATATGCCCTCAATTCGTCTCGTAAAATTGCCCTTGCTTGTGAAATGCGCTTGCAGACATTTTGGTAGGATATATTTTGCTGTTGAGCAATTTCTTGATAGGATAATTCCTGATAAAAATGCATGATAAAAGTCTCGCGTAGTCTGAGGGGTAAGTTATAAATAGCTTCACGAATTACAATCATTTTCTCCTCTATCTCCAAAGCACTTTCTGATATATAAAAATGAAAACCTGGGGTTTTTTCCTCTTGTGCAGCATAAACTTCTATATTCTCAACTCTATTCGCACCGCGATTTCGCTCTCGATGAATATCTATACATAGATTGTGAGTCAGACGCGTCAACCAAGCCTTAAAATTAGTAATTTCCCCTGCGTATTTTTGTAACTTGTCCCACGCTCTGAACATCGCCCGACTCAAAGCTTCCTCAGCATCACTAGGGTTGCCATTCATCCACCTGAGACAGCAACGATATAGATAATCTTGATTCTGTCGCCATAAGTGCCAAAAAAATGCACTTATATTTTCAGAGCGATCGCCAAAAAATAATCTAGTATTTACTGGATAATTAAACATAACTTTTATCTTGATAAAACATTCAAAAGTTGATGAATTTAATAAAAGCTACCCTCTCTCAAACAGTACGAACAATCACTCCTTAACCTAATTGAATATTAGTTAGTTAATGACTTACTTTTTTGGAGATAAAGTTCACATAATTCATATAATACTTGGGCTTTAAAATCAGTAGTTCAGTTAAATTCAGGATTAATAAAAATTAGTTGAAATTAGCTAATTCAGTTAATTTAGTTAAATTCAGGTATCCGTTTAATGTAATGCAACGAGCAGTAAGCTGTACTTTTGTGCGATCGCTTTTTTTGTGGAGAGAAGAGCGATCGCACCTTTCCAGTCGCTTTTAGCCATCTTGTCCATCTCTGCTATACTCAAAACGGCTAGAAATTTGACTTTTTGATAATACAAAGAACAAGTTCAAAGCCTCTCTCCGTTCACCTAAGGTGTACACACAAATCTTATAAACTTGCCCGATAACGTTTAGATCCCCCCTAACCCCCCTTAAAAAAAGGGGAAACTAGAATCAAAGTCCCCTTGAGTATTAGCTTACTTAGCTTCTAAACGTTGGAATAATTGACTTACAGGAGATTCAAACTCTGTATTTCGTTTTTGTATAGACTCAATCATGGGAATATTATCCTTGAGGTCTGGAAAATTGATAGCAAAATTGCCCAATTGAATACCTAATGGTCTTAAATGTCCACCTTTTAAATCTTCTTTAAAACCCTCAGGTGGTTTTTTAAAATCATTCTCAAACCACTGAGCAGTTGATAACGCAAGTTTATCATTTTTGAATGAATTTAACCCCATGAGATTAAATAGATTACCATACTTTATTAAAGCATAAGTTTCCTCTGGGGTCGGCTTGACATTGAAACCTAAGCTAATAACGATACTTGCGAAAGGTTGGGGGATAGCACTATCAAGACCTGTATTTACAGGAGCTAATAGTAAAGAGGCTTGATTCTTAATAAAGATGCTACTAATTTCAATATCGTCTTGCAAGTCTTTGAAATTAGCTTCTCGCTTGATGTAATATTTAATTAATCGTTTAGCCTCTTTACGCTTTAGTTCTAGATCATTAATCAGAATTAAGAGGTCTGTAAAGATACTCTCAATCTTTCCATCAATTTTTACTTGAGAATCTGTTTTATTTGCTGTTGTTATAACTATGGAATCAATAAACTTCCGTAGTTTTTCAATATTATGCGAATAGCTAGAATTACCAGGTTTGCCAATGAAAGGTAAGGCACTAAATGCTTCCAAGAGAGCAATATATTTACAGCCAATACTATGACCTATCCAAGAAAAGTTTTTGTCACTGAGATAGGGTTGATATTCATAGCCCGCAAATATTGCCCTTCTGACAAGCTCTGGCATTATTTCATACTGTTCTCTGATTAAAAAGCCAGACTCGGCATAATGGTCAAAAGTAAAGTTGAATGGCAAAATAACAATCGTATAACCATCGTTAAATAAACGCTGAAGTAGAGAGCGATAGAAAAACATTGGCCAAAATGTGCCAAAGAAAGCCCCACCAATAAATTGAATTACGCCTTGAGGTTTTGGATGTAGAGCCACCCAGCTATGAGAAACAGGTTGAAATTTCATAGTTAAACTTATACCGTTAATATCCTGTAAAAAAGCGATCGCATCCTAAACTTAAGATATGCAGTTTTCCAGCCATATCAGTCGCCAAGATGTTTAGAAAAAGGGGCTTGAAAAAGAGGCAAGGGAGCAGGGAGCAGGGGTACAGTTCAGATGTGGCAACGCTAGGATTGCTGAATCGAGGAATTAACAACTGGATAAAATTTCTGCCCCTGCTGCCCTCAATCCATCCCAGCGTTATGCAAAGTCATTGACAATTACTGAGCAGAACCTTTAACAGATACTGAGTAAAAGCGATCGCTAGAAAAAGCAAAGTCAGTAGCAGAATTAGGTCCAGAACCATCTCTTGTTTGAAGCATTGTTCCGCTGAAGTTGCCTGATCCGAGATTATCTGGACCATTCAGAGTGAAAGCAACAGAACCTTGTTTTGGATAGTACAAGCCAACAAAATCTCCTGCTTTGACTTGAATGGGAGTTGGAAGAGTAAAGGAATTTGCGCCCACAACAGGGGTTTTTAAATCACTTTTACCAACTACAGACCAAGAAGTTCCATTACGTCTGTACATAATTAGTTGTACAGGTAAGGTATTTTTTGCCCAAATCTGCCAACTTGTTAAGTCTGCATTGACATTGACTGAATTATTAGTATCAACTGAGTAGATATCTCTTGCCGTATCCGCAAATTGTCTATCTATGACAGCATTACCCCCTTGAGCAGTGAGAGTCTTTCTAGCATTAGCCAGATAGATGAAATTTCCAACTCTGGGAGAGAATTCAAATGGTGCTTGACGTGCAGGTTGTTGTAATGCAGGTGGAAGTAAAGTGTATATTTGTTTGAAATCAGTTGTAACTTTTTCAGTAGCACCTGAAACTAAGAAACAAGCTGAGTTAGTTTTTTTCTTACCAGTAGCTTGGTCATAGAAAAGTTGTGAAAATGCCTTGATGGTCAAATCATCGTTAGGAGAAACGTAGACCAAGAATCCTTTACCATCTAATTCACCAGCCCTTGTTTCTGCATCTTTGACATTATCAAAGAAATCAACTTCAGTGTTGTTAATTTTCAGAGGGCATTCAGCAGCAGGTGATCCAGCTACCACACTGTATATTCTGCCGTCACGAGGAGCATTAATAGTGAACAGTGTGTTAGTCCCAGGAATTACAGCAGTTGATGCTTGGAAATCAAACCAACCTTCTGTAAAAGAACCATTAGTTCCGTTTTTCCGGCGACCTTCTGCGAGGACTTTTTTATAAACTGCGGGAAAATCTTGTAAATTTTGAGGCAGAGCAGCACTGAGGTCAGGATTGGGGATAGCTACATCATATTTTAACTGTTGATATATCTGCACTCCTTGTTTCTGTTGTTCTGGAGTGAGGTAAAAAGTAGTTATTCCACGAGATGTTGGTTGAGGAATTTGTTGAGCTAAAGCGGGACTAACTCCGCCTAGACAAATAATAAAACTAAGGATAGCAGCCAAAAAGGAAGTTAACTTTTTCATGAATGATTCGGAATGTTTTCTGTTTCTGAATTTACGTAAGTGGACAGAATTAATTACACAATGTCATTGTGAAAGCAGCGTATCCCTTCGGGACACTATAGCTAACGCTACACTCCGCGAACGTGTTGATAGCCTTAGGCTTCAGCAATTACAAGGGTGGAAATTGCTTTGCTTCGCTGGCAATGACTATAAGTATTTTTGTCCGTCTACTTATGTAATTGGGTGTTTAAATAATATCTAGCTGGTTAATTCAATAATTCAGTTCAATTTAGGACTTAAAAAAATCAGCTAATTTTAGTTAAATTCAGGCATTAAAAAACCTAGAACCATGTGACAATTAACACTGATGCAGGTTTTAACCGTCTAAACGAATTCTAATGTTTACCAAACTCAACGCTACCTATCAACCAGGTGGTAGTCTGCCACCTGATGCCCCTACTTATGTAGTGCGACAGGCTGACTCTGAACTTTACGAAGGGTTATTAGCTGGTGATTATTGCTATGTTCTCAACGCTAGACAGATGGGGAAATCTAGCTTACGAGTACGGACAATGGACAAGTTACGAGCTACGGGTATTAACTGTGCAGAAATTGAATTAAGCGGTATTGGTAGCCAGCAAATTACTGCACCCCAATGGTATGGGGGAATTATTCAGGAATTAGCGAGTGGTTTTAAGCTACAAATAAATCGGCGTAGTTGGTTAAGAGAACATGATGATCTTTCTCCTATTCAGTGCTTAAATCAATTTATCGAAACGGTATTACTGGCGCAAATTCAGGAAAATATTGTCATCTTTATAGATGAAATTGATAACGTGTTGGGTTTGAAGTTTTCTACTGATGAATTTTTTGCCCTGATTCGCCACTGCTATGAAAGTCGAGCTATCAAGCCAGCTTATAGGCGATTGTCATTTGCCTTATTGGGGGTAGCTACGCCTTCAGATTTGATTCAGGATAAACACTATTCTACGCCATTTAATATCGGTAGAGCCATTGAACTACAAGGGTTTAAACTCCAAAACAGCAAACCTTTAGCCAACGGATTAATAGGAAAAATTAGCAACCCGGAAGCAGTCTTAAAAGAGGTTTTAGATTGGACTAACGGACAACCTTTTCTGACTCAGAAACTGTGTTGGCTAATTGTAAATTACTGCAATAACAGCACAGAATTTTGTTCTTCTCAAGAGGGCAAAGAATCGCAGTGGGTGGAGAAAATTGTAGAGAATCAAATTATTAAAAATTGGGAAAGTCAGGACGAACCAGAACATTTAAGGACAATTCGCGATCGCTTACTTCGCAACACTCCCAGAAGCCAACAATTATTACAGCTATATCAGCAGATTATACAAGAAGGAAAAATCCTTGCTCACAACTCCCCTGAGTACCTAGAATTGCGGTTGTCGGGACTTGTCGCCCAACATCAAGGAATTTTAACAGTTAAGAACCCAATCTATGCAAAAGTCTTTAATTTGGATTGGGTAAATCAAAATCTGACAATACAAACCTCTAATTCAGAGTTTAACAAGCTCAAAGACATCTCTACAAGCGTCTTTGTATCCCATATTAGCCCCTATAGTCCTGTATCTATAGAAAATATGGACAACTCCCTCAATTCTCCCTGTTATCCAAATGGCGCAGTTCCCCTCAATTCTCCTTTTTACATAGAACGAACTGTGGTGGAAACGCAAGTTTATGAAGAAATTAGAAAACCTGGAGCTTTAGTCAGAATTAAAGCCCCTAGAGAGATGGGAAAAACATCTTTACTACTGAGAACCTTGGATTATGCCACTCACCAAGGCTACCGCACTGTTAGCTTAAATCTAGAACAAATAGATGATGTAATTTTGAACGATTTGAATCGTTTTTTGCGCTGGCTATGTGCCAATGTTACTCGTCAACTTCAGTTAGAACCAAAATTAGAAGATTATTGGGATGAAGATATCGGTAGCAAAATTAGTTGCTCTCTTTATTTTCGCAATCATCTCTTAAAGCAAATTGATACCCCTCTAGTTTTAGCGGTGGATGAAGTCAACTATATTTTTGAACATCCTCAAGTAGCAAAGGATGTTTTACCACTCTTTCGTTCATGGTATGAAGAAGCTAAGAGACAACCAATTTGGCAAAAGTTACGGTTAATTATTGTTCATTCAACTGAAATTTATGTCCCTCTTCAGTTAAAACAATCACCATTTAATGTAGGATTACCAATAGAGTTAAGTAGTTTCAATCTAGAACAGGTACAGCAGTTAGCTCAACTTTACGGACTCAACTGGACTGACTACCAGGAAGCTAGAGAACTGATGGCAATGGTGGAAGGACATCCAGCCTTGACACATACGGCTATTTATCATCTGAGTCGAGGGGATATTAGCTTTGCTCAATTCCTCGATACAGCAGCTACATCGACTGGAATTTATTCCTCTCATTTGCAGCGTCATCAAGCAACATTGCAAGAACAACCTGAATTAGCAAAAGCGTTAGATAGTATTATCAATTCTCAACAACCAATATCATTAGATTCCCTCATGACTTATAAATTAAGTAGTATGGGGCTGATTAAACAGTTAAAAGATAAAGTGATCCCAAGCTGTGAATTATATCGGAAATTATTTTATATCCAGAAATAGCAAACAGGAGCATTCCATCGTTAATCATTGTATTGGATATTGGAGTGCCTTGCACTCCCGTCAGGGATACACTATCGCACTGAAAGCAGTGTTGGAGGTCAAATACCTTGAGAATTTTTGCACCCCCTGGATACAGTTGTCATCGCTTTTAATCACTCACGAGTGCATAGCCAAGCAACAGAAAACCATGACCAAATATGTAGCTGCAATTGACCAAGGAACGACCAGCACCCGCTTCATTATCTTTGACAAGCAGGGTAAAATTGTTGGCTATGCACAAAAAGAACATCAGCAGATTTATCCCCAGCCAGGTTGGGTAGAACACGACCCCAAGGAAATTTGGTCATGTACTCAAACTGTAATTAAAGATGCTTTAGAGCAAAGTAATATTACTGTTGCAGAGATTACAGCCGTTGGCATTACCAATCAGCGGGAAACCATAGTAGTCTGGGATAAAAAAACAGGCGAACCCTACTACAATGCCATTGTTTGGCAAGATACCAGATAGGTGATCAACAAGCAGCATTAATTGGACAAACTTGTTTTCAGGTGGGTGAAGCCAAAAATACCTATGGTACAGGTTGCTTTATGCTGCTGAATACAGGCCAGCAAAAGGTGATTTCCCAGCATGGTTTACTGACAACGGTAGCTTACAAGTTGGGTGATGCTCCGGCGGTTTATGCTTTGGAGGGGAGTATAGCTATTGCAGGTGCTTTAGTTCAATGGTTGCGTGACAACTTGGGATTAATTCAAAGCAGTGCAGAGGTAGAAACTTTAGCCAGCACAGTTACAAATAACGGTGGTGTTTATTTTGTCCCTGCTTTTTCTGGATTATTTGCTCCCTATTGGCGCAATGATGCTAGAGGTGCGATCGTGGGGATGACTAGCTACACAAATAAAGGTCATATTGCCCGTGCGGTGTTGGAAGCTACAGCATGGCAGACTCGTGAAGTTTTAGATGCGATGAGAGAAGACGCGCAGGTAAATTTAACTGCTTTGAAGGTAGATGGTGGGATGGTTTATAACAATCTGCTGATGCAATTTCAAAGTGATGTGTTAGGTGTGCCAGTGATTCGTCCGCAGGTAGCAGAAACTACAGCTTTAGGGGCAGCTTATGCTGCTGGGTTGGCGACTGGTTTTTGGTGTAGTTTGGAGGAGTTATCTAATAATTGGCTTTTGGATCAGACTTGGGAAGCAAAGATGGATGTTGTGGAGAGGGAAGATTGTTATCGGTTGTGGAAGAAGGCTGTTAGTAAGACTTTTGATTGGGTGGAGGTGTAAACGTAACTTTCCAACCCACATTACCGCACACGAAAGCGTATGTCAAAGATGCTAATTTTGGAACAATCTAGGACTTACGCACTCAGCCAAGTTGAGAATGGTAGAATAGGCGTTTCAACTTCTGGAGAGATTCTTCGCTGCGCTCAGAATGAAAGTTTTCCGTTTCAGTGCGTGAGTCCTGCACTCTTAGAGGTGAAATTGAAAATAATATGACAGTCGCTACATCTTAAACTTATGTTTCTACTTGGGGCTTGCTGAAAAAGTCTTTCCGTTAGAGCTAGGAGTCAGAAGTCAGGAGGAAGAATTAGAAGTAGATCAGAATATTCTCAAATCTGGGTAAATGAACGGTTTTTGATGATTTCATCGCTTATTTCTTGCACCTTCTTCTACTTTTTTCGGACTGAAACTGTTGATATATCTAGGTTTTTGGTTTATTCAGCAAGCCATACTTGTGTCCAATCACCCCTATTTTCTCATTCTTTGTGAGAGATCCGGTTAACCTAACTTGTAGCTTCAGACATTCCCAGGAATTTTTGTGTCTGTTCAGTGATACCAAACAAGCTATCTGCATGACAGAAAATTTCCCAAGCACGAACTCCCATAAAACCAATACCTGCAACTGCAAGGGGGATAGCTGCTGCGCCTAAAAGTGCGGCTATAGGTGGAAATATCATACAAATTGTCAACAGAATCCCTGTGATCACACCACCTGCTATGCCTGCTTTAGTGGTAGCTATGGCGACTTTCTGTACTAATTCTTGTTGTGTAATTTTACCTTCGACGCACAACAATGAGTTTTCTAGAATGGAAAATACCAACTCAATAGCTGCTGCGGCAACTGCTCCTTTTAAAACTGCTCCCACTACTTCTGCCACTGCGGCTTTAAATGCTGCGTCAGCTAAAACCTGCTGGGCTACGGCTAGTTCTTCTGGTGTCATGTCTACACCACCGCGAGCGCGGTTAATCCGAAAATGCTCAAAAATGCCGTTAGTGGCTTCGCTGCCACCTCCATTAACATGAGCTTGAATGTGACTCCAGTCTTTATCTTTGCAAAATTCTCGAATTGCTTCAGAACCTTGAGCGCGAATCTGTGCCGGAATGGTTTCAAACACTTTTGCGGCTTCTTGAATATCACGCATTCCATTACGCACTCCAGCCCGTGCAAATTTGAATTGCAGATTTGCTGGCAAGTTTTCAAACCGGATATTATGAGTGATTTTAAAAGCTTCTTGAGTGGCAATTATACCAGCACTAACTATTGAACTGGGTGCTGCTTGTGCAAAATTGCCTATCTGAGTTGTAGTTTCTTGTATTTTAGCAATGCCTTGGTTAGCTAAATTCTGAGTATCAGTAACAGCCGCTTTTACCTTGACACTAAGAAATTCGAGGGGATTAAGATTACTTTGCATACCTGGTAGACGAGCTATTACTGTAATGTGGTTGCCTAGATACTTTATTTATACCATAACCTCAGAAATCTAGTTTAAGTGGATTTGCGGAACTAAAAATTTCCCGACTTTTTGTGAAAATTTCGCTATTGCTGATTTTTACAGTCGGGAGAATGTTAACTAGAAATACTTTCAATTAAATGCCAATGTCGGCTCTGTTCAATGGACTGCCTCACAAAATCAAATATTTGTCGGCAGTGATTATTTAATTGAAGTGGGAGTTCCTCATTTTTCATGATAATACTCATTCCGGTTTCGGTTTCCGTAGCATTGGATTTATCAATCAGTACCTCTATTGTCACTAATTTAGAAAAGGATACTTGACCGGGAATTTCACGCGCCATAATGTAGTCTGCTGTATAGTATTGAACATCTAAATGACATTCCTGTAGAAGTTGTATTAGTAATCTTTGCAACTGATCAATGGGAACAGAAACAATAAACGAACAGGTATAGCGAGCCATAATAGCCCCAAGCCTTGTAACACTCTGTTCATCCTATAATACGGAAGCCCATAACGGACAAGTCATGAGAGATTTATTATCAAAAGCAAATTTTTTTGATGTTGCGCTTCTACGGAACCCCGCAGCCACTGATGCGATCGCTCATTTTGCTATAAATATTGCAGAGACGTTCCATGTAACGCCTCTACTTTCTTTGTTCCCAGAGGTCTAATCACTAAATAACTGGTGCGGCTGTCACTACAAACCACAGTAAAAGGGCTAAAATTACCACGCCGATTTTAATGAGCAGGTATGTAGTAGTATCAGGGATGATAAAATCATGTGTCATCTTATTTCACCTCCATTTACCACTTGCTAACTAAGCTATTTGATTTTGGAGCTAATTTAATAAAAGTGAGCAATGGTTGAATCAACTTTCTATTTTTATTATCGCCTAAAAATAACTACAAAAAATATTGAGCAGAAGTCAGGAGTCAGGAGTCAGCCCTATGGCTAACGCCACGCTACGCTATCGGCTTGTCTTCGACACACTACGTGAACGCTCAGGGCAAGGAGTCAGTAATAAAACTCACTTGATACTTGGTGTTTAAGTTAAATTTTGTACTTCTTTTACCTGCAATATACTGTATGTAAAATTTTGTAGATTTATTTGGTAGACAATTCCCGCCGATATTCAATTCTCAGGCGTTGTTTGTTAGATTCTAAGAACGGAAAGCGAGAAATCTCTGTTAATCCCCAAGCTGTGAACTGAGTAAGTTCTGACTCAGACACAGACCAAGGTGGGCCATCTGGTTCGGCTTCTGTTTCTCGAAATCCTGTAATGATTAATAAGGTTCCCCCGACTGCAACCATAGAAGCAACTGATTCAATTACTAGGGAACGTACATTCAATGGTAGTGCTTGAATATTGCGACATTCAAATACTAAGTCAAAAGCCTGCTGCCATTGGATAGGAATTGCAAACAAATCTGCAACTATATAAGTAACAGCAGAATTAGGAAATCTCTGCTGACACCAGGTAACTGCGGTGGGAGAAATATCAAAGGCTGTGACTTGAAATTCATGTTTAGCTAAAGCTTCGGCATCATCTCCTAAGCCACAACCAATTACCAGCGCTGAAGGCTTTTCACGGGTTTGAGGATGAGTGTTTAGCCAATTTTGTAAATAGGGATGGGGGGTTAAGTTTGCCCAAGGTACTTGAGTTGCATCACCTTGAGATTCTGCATATAGAACTTCAAACCAGGATGATGGTTTTGATTGTTTTATCGCTTGGGTGGCTAATTGTTTAATCTTCTGCTGTATGGTTTCTGGTTGTTGTTCGCTCATATTAATCGGGGTTGATTGCTAAAATATAGACTAAATCTATGCGATCGCTTTCCAGAATTTGTACTTTCAAGCGATCGCTATCAAGACAAACTATCTACTATTACTCTGGAACATCAACCAAAATATTGCCATCTTCCACGCGTACAGGAAATACTGGCAAGGTTTTGGCTTGGGAAACCATTGACATTAACTTACCCACTCCGGGGGGCCAAGGACACCAAGTTTTCACTTCACCGCTACTCAAGTCAAAAGCACTTCGGTGGAAAGAGCAAACAATCGCTCCATCTTTAATTTTCCCAGATTTCATGGGTAAATTTAAGTGAGGACACTTGTTTTCCACTGCATAAAGATTATTTTCGTGGTTTAACACCAAAATATTTCTGTCACCTACTTTCACAACTTCTCTAGCACCAGGGGCTAAGGCATTAGCCGCCAAAATTTTAGTCCAGGCCATACAGTTCTCCTTTCTTTACAGACCTGTTCCTAGTTTGCCCCAATTGTGCCAAGTGCGATAGTGTGAACGCTGACTTGTCAGTTCGCTTCGCCCTCTTCGACAGGATTTATGCAACTGGTAGAGCGATCGCTAGGGTATCTTGAAAGAAACTCTATACAGATTCTCATTGTTCAGTCTAAAGTGTCTCATCGTCACTTGAGGAGAAAAGTACTTTGTCAGATTTAATGTATCAAGCACAACCACCCCTAGAATTTATCCCCCCAGCGTTTAACCCTGTACTATTAAGATTTGTACATCTTTTATTACCCAACTGGATACGCTGGAAAACTCCTATTAGCCAAATTGAAGCTGAAAACGTAGAAACTTTAGTGGATCTTTATCATCAGTTTCAGGAAGGTAAAATCCGCTTCATGTTTGCCTTTCGTCATCCTCAAATAGAAGATCCACTATGTCTAACGCACTTGTTTTCCCAACTTGTCCCCAAGGCAGCACGAAAGCAGAGTATACAGCTACAGCATCCAATTCATGCCCATTTTATCTATGATCGGGGTATTCCTCTCTGGGCTGGTCAACATATTGGTTGGCTTGCTTCTAATTTAGGTGGTACTTCCATTCAACGGGGTAAAGCTGACTGGACAGGGTTACGTTCAGCGCGGGATTTGTATATGAATGGGCAGTTTCCAATGGCTGCTGCACCAGAAGGTGCAACTAATGGTTTATCAGAAATTGTCAGTCCTTTGGAACCGGGTATTGCTCAAATGGGCTTTTGGTGTGCAGAAGATTTACACAAGGCTGGCAGAAGTGAAGAGGTATTAATTTTACCAATAGGACTTCAGTATAGTTATGTTAACCAACCTTGGGAGGCGATCTCCAACTTATTAACTGAATTAGAATCAGCTAGTGGTTTATCTGTCAACCCATCAACTGATACTTCTTTTGAAGTGCTTTATCCCCGCTTATTGAGTTTAGCAGAACATTTATTATCCATAATGGAGCAATTCTATACCAGATTTTATCATCAAACATTGCCAGATGAAAAGATTATTAACGGAGAAATTAAAGATAGAAATCAAGCCTTAGCTTATCGGTTACAGGCTGTCATGAATGTAGCCTTATTTATTGCTGAACAATATTTTGATTTACCATCTAGAGGAAATTGGAATGATAGATGTAGAAGAGTAGAACAAGCAGGTTGGAATTATATATTTAGAGAAGATTTTAAAGATATTAAATCATTATCACAAATTGAGAGAAGTTTGGGCGATAAAATTGCCGAAGAAGCTTATTTTCGGATGTGGCACATGAGATTAGTTGAGAGTTTTGTAGCAGTTTCTGGGATTTATATCCGCGAAAAACCAACAGTAGAAAGATTTGCAGAAACAACTTTACTTTTATGGAGTATGGTCAATAAAATTAAAGGCAACAATCCTTTACAGCGTCCGCATTTGGGTAAGCAAAGGGTGAAAATTACTGTGGGTACACCGATATCTGTTTCTGAACGTTATCCGGGGTATAAGGGGAGTCGTGTAGGTGCTAGACAAGCGGTGTCTGAATTGACAAGCGATTTGCAGCAGGTCTTGGAAGGGTTGGCTAGTGAAGGATGATGGGGTTTTTGTCCAGGACGTAAACAGGACTCACGCACTGAAACGGAAAACTGTCATTCTGAGCGCAGCGAAGAATCTCTCCAGAAGTTGAAACGCCTATTCTACGGTTCTCAACTTGGCTGAGTGCGTAAGTCCTAGTAAATTACCCATACATTCTGGACAAACTAGATAAACGGTGCATCACATCTTTCTATTTATCCATTACGAAGCTATGAAAAAGCCAAATATTACAATTAGACAAGCAAGCATAAATGATCATCAAGGTGTGACAAAGTACGCAATCAAACTAGTTCATCAACATCACAATTTCAATCCTTTAAGGTTCGTTGAGTTTGAAAATCACGAACAACAAATTTTTGATTTTTTTGTCGAACAGATTGTCAACCCCAAAGCAGTTGTGTTGGTCGTAGAAGTAGAAAATGAAATCGTTGGTTACTCATTTACACGGTTAGAAGAAAGCAGTTTTGTAGATATTGCACCAGAAGCAGTATGGCTTCATGATATTTACATTGATGAATCAGCGCGGGGACTGGGAGCAGGAAAATTGCTGTTAAATGCTTCAATAGATGCGGCAAAGCAGTTAGGTTCACAAATATTGATACTCCAAGTTGCAGCACAAAATGAATTTGCAAAGCAGCTATTTGAAGCTAATGGATTTAACATTGCAACCTACGAGATGATGATGAATTTAGATGAAGGATGAAAAGGGTAACTGCTAATAAACCTCATCGTGAGTTCCAATATCAATTAGTAAAACTTTGCTGTCAGAGATAAATTGGAAAACAAGCCGATACTCATAGGTGATACTCAACGCCCAATAACCTTCAAGATTTCCACTTAAACTATGTGTTTTCAATGATGAATGAAATGGATCGTCGATAAAAAGAGAGATTTTTTGCTGAAATCTTTCAACAAGTTCAGGATGCTTCTTGCGCCATTTTTTCAATATTCGTAGGAATGGCTCATCCCAAATAATCTCAATCATCGCTTGAAGACATCATCAAATCTTCAACAGTACCAGTCTGAACATTACCCAATCTGTAATTTTCCTCAGCTTCTTTAGCTCTTGAAGCAATTTGACTTCTTCTCAATTCGATCATTCTTTTGGACAGAATTTCAGCGATAAATGACTGATCTTCAAAAGCTAGATCAGATATAGCTTGCAAAATATCATTTACCTGAGTTGATGTTTTCATGGTTGGGTAAGTTATAAACTTGCAGTATTTTTAGATTAACAGATTCAGTCGCTAGTTAATGTCTCACATAGAAACCAATATCTGATTTTTTACAGAATAACGCTTTTTCTCAAAATTTTATGAATTATACTAGGCATAATCCGAAGCGTCTGCTTATGATTAATAAGACTCACTTAAAATAATTTAGCTTGGTCTTTGCATGGTTGCCTCCAGCGAGTTCCAGTCCTATCTGCAAGAAATCTGTTGCCGCCATGAGAAGTGGTGGACTAAAGATGCGTTGACTGAAACAATCGCGGCTCAACAAGCAACTTTCTCATTTGAGCAAATCGTGCAAACTAAAGAGCAGAAAGAGGAGCGTGAAGAAAAGCCGCAAATAATCTCACTGCCCATATTCAAAGGAATTCAGGATCACATCGAATCTGAACATATTTTACTTGTCGGTTCGCCGGGTGTGGGCAAATCAACCTCACTTTTACGCTGTTTGGTTAGTTTTGCAAAAGCAGAGCTTGAGAAACCAGAGCCTCGAATTCCGGTACTGATTCCATTGAAAAGGTACAAAGTCCCTGTTTCTGGATCTGAAGATGCTTCAGGGATGTTGACTCTGATTAGAGATACCCTAGAACCAGAACTAATACTGGAAATTACAGAAATAAAAGAACTTTTGTGGAAGAAAAAACGGTTGATTCTGCTCTTAGATGGCTTAAACGAGATGCCAGCAGATTCAATTCGTACAGATTTGAAAGACTTTCGTAATAAGTGCAAACAGTCCAAAATACCACTCATCTGTACAACGCGAGAGCTAGGCAGTGGCGATTTAGGTATTACAAGAAGGTTGGAAATTCAACCTCTTAGTCATTTAGAAATTAATCGCTTTTTAAAAGAATGTATGTCTAGTCAGGAGCAAAAGGTGTTGCAGTTGTTAAGCCGAGACAACCGAGAGTTAAGCCGCACACCTTTTGTTTTATGGATGCTATATCACGTCTTTCAGGAAACTGGCACTGTTGCAGAGACTTTGGGAGAGGCATTCCGTGAATTTTTTAAGTCATTCAAAAAGTTCAAAGAAGACGCACCAGTGACAGATGAACGCCGCAAAAACTGGAATGCTTGGTTGGAGCATTTGGCGTTCACTATGCTGAACTCTTTAGAACCAAATGATCCTGGCTTGGTAATCTCTGATGATCGAGCTAACAAAGTTCTGTGTGAAAGGTTTGGCGATCTTTATGGTGCTTCATCCCGAATTGAAGAGTTGCTCAAGTATCATCTTCTGGAAAAAGTTTCTGATAAAGAAATTAGTTTTCACCATCAACTGATTCAGGAATACTATGCGGCAGAATATTTACTAACTAGGCTACCTGAACTGATCAAAAAAGAACTAAATCAGAAATACAATCGGTTTCAGAAAGAGCATCTCAATTATTTGAAATGGACAGAGGCGATTGCCCTCATGCTTGGGTTTCCAGAGAACACTGAGGAACAAGCAATAAAGATAATAGAATTAGCCTTGAATGTGGATTTGAAGTTAGGGGCGAAGTTGGCAGGAGATGTAAAACCGGAGCTTCAACAAAAGACAGTCAAGATGATTGCTGAACAACAAGTTACAGAATGGTTCAGGATATTTCTCCTTGGGGAAACCAAATCTTTAAAAGCCGCTGATGATCTAATCAAGACAGTCAAACATTCAGATCCAGATATCCGTAGAAAATCTGTTTGGGCATCTAGAAAATTGGGCAGTGAAGCTGCTCTATCTGTGATAAATATAGCAATTGAGGATGCAGATTTTCATGTACGTAAGACGGCTATCCGAGCAATTGCGGAGCTAGACACCGAACAAGCAATTTCGTTAGTGTCTCAAATTCTAATTAAAGATCCAATTGTCTCAGTTCGCGAAATGGCAGTAATGCGTGTTTTAGGAAAATTAGATTCGGAAGCAGCCATTCTGGAACTACTTAGGGCAACACAAGACTTAGAGTATAAAGTCAGCAGGATGGCTACTCGCTGCTTGGAAAAAATGGAACGTGAAGCAGTAATTCCTGTATTAACCAAAGTTTTAAAGAATAAAAATAGTGACTTATCCCTTCGTAAAACTTCTGCCGATTTACTGGGTAAATTAGGTAATGAAAGAATTATTATTGATTTATTTGAAGCTTATTTAGATTTGAACTCAGACTTACATTGTACAGCTTCTTATGCCATTTTTCAGATAAAAAATAGAGAAATCACTAAGGAAAATGATATAAAAGAACGTCAGGAATCTCAACAAAAAGGACAAATTAACCATTGGCTGAGATATCTAAATTCTGAAGAACCTATCGAAAGAGGTAATGCTATTTTTCACTTGACAAGTTTGCTTGGTAAAGAAGTAGCCATAGATTTAGCAATTCAAGCTTTAGAAGATCCACATCATTATGTGAGAGGACACGCCCTTACTGGCCTAGTAAGACTGATTGGTAAAGAAGCTATTCCTCAAGTGATAAAAGCTTTAGACGATTCACACTGTAATGTTCGTGATCAAGCATCTCAGGAATTAACAGGTTTGAGGCAATATCTACCTGACAACTTAGAAATTTCTGAAGCGACAATTTCGAGACTGATACGAATTTTAAATGAAGATCAAGATATATACATCCAAGAAAAAACACTAACAACGCTCACAAAGTTATCTTCTATACAGCCAAATCTACTTTTGAATGAAGACTTAGAGAATGCTTTTATAAATGCCTCAAAAGCTGCTGATAACAATCTACATAGTTCTGCTGCAACAGGATTGGGACAATTTAGTAGTGAAAAAGCTGCGAGCAGATTATTGGATATGGTAAGAGATACTGATTTTGAAGTTGCTCTAAGTGCAACTGAATCTTTGAAAAATATGCCATTTCCAATTACTGCTAAATATCTTCCAGATTTGATCAATTTAATTCCTACTTCACCAAATGGATTTGTGCTTGATGCTGTTATTCTTATCCAATCCCGCTGCCAATTCTACAACTACGAAATTGCCAAGTTTTCACAAACAGATATACTAAAGATAGAAAATTTTAACTCATCAAAACAAGTATTAACTATCGTGACTGATAAACAACCTATCATCAACTTTAATCAACCTAATGCAACTGTTGGTGTTAACTATGCTGCCGAAAACAGCAATATCAAATTTCAGCAAAATGTCACAAATGTCAGTCAACAAGACCTTGCCGTAGCTGCGCCAAAGATGCAAGTTTTGTTGAATCAACTTGTCCAAACCTATCCTATTACTACTGAACCACAAAAGCAGACTTTCACTCACAAATTTCTAGAACTAATAGAATCTACACCTGACCTTATCAAAGTTCTTCTCGCAGGTGGCATCGAGTGGTTGAAAATTCTCTTGCCTCCTACTGGAATTCCTATTGAAATGTCGCGTCGTCTCTACGAAGCCGTGAAAGAACGCCACAGTAAACCGTAAGCCAAGGAGAATCAACCGATGCAAATCATAATCGAACTTTCTGACTAAATTGCTCAACAACTACTCCCTTTCCGGTGTAAGATTACCGATCTTCTTCTCTTCTTCCTTAGCGTCCTTCGTGTCTTCGTGGTTCATTCAATCGGTATTCTTCTCGTGGAAAGGAAGTAAAACTGCAAAACTCCTTTAAAATTTAAAGTCAAAAAATAAATAAGGAAGAAAATGAAAACCGTTCCCAACTATCAGGAACGGTTAAGAGATTTTATTGACCAACTCACATCAGACCTACCCAAAGTAAACATGAGCAAGAATTAAGTTACAGTTCGTCACCCCCTACCAAACACAGTTCCTAAAGAACGGGCTATATTTTGTGGTTGCATAGCATCCATTGCTGCGGTTGGTTCATAACCACAATGAACCATGCAATCAGCACATTTAGGATTACCACTAGCACGTCCGTATTGACTCCAATCAGTCTCATCTAATAACTGTTTGAAGCTTGTATAGTATCCTTCATTCAAGAGATAGCAAGGTTTTTGCCAACCCAAAACACTATAACTAGGACTACCCCAAGGAGTACATTCATAGTCTTTCTCACCAATGAGAAAATCTAAAAATAGGGGATTGTGATTGAAATTCCAGTTCTTTTTACCAGATGTATAAGGTGTGAGAATTTCTCGGAATAAAGCACGGGTTTGTTCTCTTTGCAGAAAATGATCCTGATCTGGGGCCCATGCGTAACCGTAACCAGGAGAAATCATCATTCCATCAGTTCTCAGAGTTTCTAAGAAATCAAAAAACTCCTGCATTTCTTGGATATCGCAACCTTCAAAAATAGTTGTGTTAGTCGTTACACGAAAGCCTTTAGCTTTAGCAGCGCGAATCGCTTGAACAGCAGTATCAAAAACGCCTTTTCTGTCTACACATTTATCATGCCATTCTCGCATTCCATCGAGGTGAACGCTGAAACTCAGATAAGGAGAAGGTTGAAATTTATGGAGACTCTTTTCTAATAACAAACCATTAGTACACAAGTAAACATATTTCTTGCGTTCAACTAAACCCTTAACGATTTCATCAATTTGGGGATGTAATAACGGTTCTCCTCCAGGAATAGAAACCACAGGTGCGCCACATTCTTCTACTGCTGCAAAACACTGTTCTGGGGTAAGGTTTTGTTTGAGTATCTCTGTGGGATGTTGGATTTTTCCACAGCCTGTACAAGCTAAGTTACACCGAAACAGCGGTTCTAACATCAATACCAGAGGGAAGCGTTTACGCCCCAACAGACGCTGTGTTACTAGATACTTGCCAATATCTATTGCTTGTTGTAGATTAATTGCCATTTAACTATTCTCCTCTCTTGATTACACCACTTGTTGAATTGAAAAATCATTATTTCCAACTGGGTAGGGGTTTAGCATTGCTAAACCCCTACAAAATCAGGGGGTAAAACTTCATTTTTTACCTATTCACATAACCATTAGATACAAACCAATCAACAGCGTCCTTGAGTGCTACGTTCAGAGGGGACTGAGGTAGACCAAGTTCGCGGACGGCCTTGGAAGCATCATAATACATCGGTTGCTGTGCCATGCGGACAGCATCTATGGGAACGGTGGGGGTTTTTCCCATAGGTGCGAGAATTTTTTCTTCTATCCAAGCCACGGTTAAAGGTAACAAAGCCGGAACGGATATTTGCGGTGCTTTTAATCCGGTAATTTGGGAGAGTAGTTCTAGCAGTTGCTTGAGGCTGAGGTTTTGATGTCCTAAGATATAGCGATCGCCTGATTTTCCTTTTTCTAAAGCCAGCAAATGTCCTCTAGCCACATCTCTCACGTCAATAAAGTTCAAACCCGTATCCACATAAGCCGGCATTTGTCGTCGCAGAAACCGCAATATAATATCCCCGGTTGGTGTGGGTTTAATATCCATAGTTCCAATTGGACTGCTAGGATTAACCACTACAATATCTTGACCTTGTTTTGCAGCTGCGATCGCTACTTGTTCAGCCAAAAATTTAGACTTTTTGTAGTCTCCCATCAACTTCTCTACAGGACTCTGATGGGTTTCATCAACCACTTGACCAGATTTCCCCACTCCAATAGCCGCTACAGAACTTGTATAAACTGTGCGTTCAATCCCCGCTTTTTGGGCTGCTGCTAAGAGATTGCGCGTTCCTTCCACGTTATGACGATAGAGCAAATCGCGGTCTTTTTGCCAGAGGGAATAATGGGCAGCGACATGAAACAGGTAGTTACAACCCTGCATCTGTTTCCAGATAAGTGGATCATTTAAATCACTTTTAACAATATCTACCTCTAAACCGCGTAAATTGCCTAAATTACTACTCCCACGTACCAAAGCTGTAACGTTGTATCCTGACTCTAAGAGCGATCGCACCACATGAGAACCTACAAAACCTGTACCACCAGTCACAAAAGCCCGCATTCAATGACCTCTCACTCCTGAATATTTCATTATTGTCTGAATCAGGATTTACAGGATAACAGGCAAAAAAAACTCAGTTGTCTTTTGTAATTAATAAGTTTAGATTATTGAGTGAAATATTTTTGATAAAATTTTCTTCAAAAAAATTCTTTTTTTAGGGGTTGCGGTCGGGGTCAACGTGGTAAAATATTCATATTAATATAATGGAGCAGAAGCAAAATTTTTATTTAAGGCTATATTCCCATTATAAAAATATCATTTTTAGAGAAAAAAGTCAACCACTTTAAACCCCAAAAAAATTTGTTTTTTTGAACTTTGAAAACGTTAAAATCAGGATTCAGACAAAAAAATCATACCATAAACGAACATCCTGTAAATCCTGATTCTGACAATTTAATTAATTTGGTGCGTCAATTTTTTCAATTCACTAATTAGAGATAGGAGTGAAAATTAAATATGTGTGACCTGAAACTCCTGTAGAGACGTTCCATGGAACGTCTCTACAATCTTTACTACAAGCTGTTATTGAGTCATCTTCTTCCTGGGAAACCAATCATCTAAAATTGCATAGACAACCGGCACAACAATCAAACTGAGGATAGTAGAAGTCACCAAACCGCCGGCAATAGCTACAGCCATAGGCGATCGCAATTCTGAACCCGCACCAAAACCCAAAGCGATCGGTAACATCCCTAAAAGAGTAGAGACAGTAGTCATCATAATTGGTCTGAGTCTGACAGGCCCAGCTTTGAGAATAGCTTCCGTGCGTTCTAAACCTGATCGACGTAACTGATTAATGTAATCAACCAAAACAATAGCGTTTTTATTTGCCAGTCCCAGCAAAAACACAAAACCAATCAGCGAAATCATGCCAAAGTCACTCTTAGTAAAGAGTAATGCTAACATCGCTCCTACAACCGCCAAGGGTAAAGAAACGCCAATCACTAAAGGATCTACCCAGCTTTTAAACAGTAAAATCAACACAACGATGATACACAAAGCCGATAAAATCAAAGTTGAAATAAAACTACCAAAAACTTCGTTTTGTCGGGCAGAATCTCCACCTAAACCTAAAGTGATATCAGCAGGTAAAACCTCTTTCGCTTCCGCTACAATTTTGTCTGTAGCATCACCCAAAGTTAAACCCTGACCCAAATTAGCACTGATATATGCAACCCGTTCTTGATTCAGTCGTTCAATTTGAAAAACCTGATCTGCATTGTTGGTGTCTCCTGTAACTGTGACATCAGCAAATCCTGGGATTTTGGTAATGCGGTCTTTAATAGTCTTAGCTGCTTGATTCAAAGCTTTGAGGTCATTACCGCGAAGTGCCACCTGTAAAGGTTTTTCTCCACCAGTATCCACAAATTGAATATCTTCCACGCTGGTAGTCACACCAGGAAGTTTAGGCAAAGTTTGGCGTAACTGGTCTTGTAATTCTGCCGTTTTAATCGTGCGATCTTCCTTCAGCTTGACATATAAAGTTCCCTTATTTGGCTCACCTCCACGAGAACCGACAGTGGTAAAAACTGTTTCCACATCTGGGAATTTTCTCACCTCTGCTTCTAGTTTTTTTGCCACCTCTAAAGAGTCATTGAGAGGATTGGGAATAGGTATTGAGGATTGGGGATTGGGAACTGGAGATTGGGAAAAAGTTGTTTCCCTCCTGCCTCCTGCCTCCTGCCTCCTGCCTCCTTGTAACGCTGCCAAATCCGGCATTTTCGGCAGAGGTGCAATGTAGGTAATGTTGAATTCACCGCGATCTAGTTTGGGGATAAATCCTTTGGGAATAAAGGGAATTATGGCAATACCAGCAATAAAACTGAGTACGGCTAAGGCAATAACTATTTTCCGGTGATTCAAAGACCAAGAAAGTAAATTGCGATAAGCGTCGGTAAAATAAACCCCAATTTTATTTTCTTTGCGTTGGGAAGTTTTCTTAACAGGTTTGAGCCAATAAATAGATAACACCGGTGATAAAGTCCGAGCCACCAATGTAGAAGCAATATAAGAAGCGGAAACCGTAATCCCGAATGGCTGGAAAAACTGCCCGACTACTCCTCCCATTAAACCAATAGGTAAGAATACTGCTACGGCTGTGGCAGTTGTGGCGACCACTGTTAAACCAATTTCATCGGTAGCTAAGTGTGCAGCTTCGCGGGGGCTTTGCCCTTCTTCGATATGCCGCAAGATGTTTTCTACATCAATGATGGCATCATCAATGACACTGCCAATAACTAAAGCTAAGGCTAACAACGTAATTGTTTCTAGGTTGAAGCCAAAAATTGCCATGACGATAAACGTCGCTAACAAAGATGTGGGAATTGCCAAAGCAGAAATCAAAGTGGCTCGCCAATTCCATAAAAATGGGAAAATTACCACAACTGCCAAAATGATAGCTTCTATCAACGCATCTATGGTTGATTTGGTGGCTTGGCGGATATATTCTGCTTGGGTAGCCGCTAGGGTGAGTTTGACATCTTTCAAGGTAGAACGCAGGTTTTGTACTTCCTGTTCGACTCGACTCACTACTTCTAAAGTGTTAGCATCGCCACGTTTGATGACTTGAAATGCTAGTACATCTTGACCATTAAATCTGACTAAATTTGCTCCCCCTGTTAAAGCCGCCGTGGCATTGCTAGGATTAAGAGGAGGTGATTTTGGTTGAGCGCCCAATAGTGAGACTTTGAGAACTCCTGGTAATTTTGCGATCGCAGGTAAAATTTTCTCATCAGCCAATTTCTGCAAATCACCCAAATTTCCTGACTGACTCTCAATGGCATAACTAATGACTGATGACTCATTCAGGTTTAAAGGAATAATCTTATATTTAGCTCCTTCAGGTAGTTTTAACTCCTTCAGTGCGCTGGTAGTTTTGTTAGTAGATGTTTCTAAATCTGTACCAACCGCAAACAATAGGCTAACAGCACTTTGCCCCGGATAAGTTGAGGAACGGATATTTTCAATTCCTGCCAGGGACTTGAGGCTTTCTTCCAGTGGTTTCGTTAACTTGGTTTCTGTATCTAAAGCAGAAGTTAAGGGTGCTTGAGCATTTACCACCACCACCGGAAAGGTAATATCTGGAAACAAAGCGTATTTGAGGGAACCGAAAGCTAGAATACCTGCTACAGTCACCGCTATCCAAAAACACACCGTCAACCACGAAAATTTAATTGCCCATCTGGATATATTAAAAACTTCGCGTGCGGATTTTGAGCTATTAGTCTGTTCCATCTTGGAAAATCAATCATCCTGCCGCTGACACAATCATTTGTCATGCTACATTAATGGCCAACATTTTGGACATTTTTGTAAATGGCTGCATCCTAGCGTTGTGGATGTTTGGAAGATGAGCGATCGCACTGCCGATAGTGTAGCGTGGCTTAAATCAGGTAAATCAGAACGCAGTTGGTCTTGCAGTGCAGCTGTTGTCATTATTCGTTCTTTTTTCAGCTTCACATAAAGCTTCTCTTTATTCGGCTCACCTTCACGGGAACCTACAATAATAAACACAGTTTCCACTGCGGGAGACTTTCTCACCACTACTTCCAGTTTCTTAGCAACATCCACAGAATCATTTAAAGGATTAGGAAGAGGAATTGGAGATGATAAAGCAGCGAAAGCAGCAGCCGAAGAGGAATTTATTTGTCCTCTTATGTTCGATTCTCCTTGTCCCGGTAGCCTTCCTGGTTCTCCTCGTTGTTCTTGTCCTGCTTGCACCAATAATCGGGGATCAGGAACACTAGGCAAGGCAGAAGTATAGACTATATTGAACTCACCTCGGTCAAGTTTGGGAATAAAGCCTTTGAAAATCAGGGTAATCAGGCAAAACCACCAACTACACTGATAACAGTCAAGCAAAAAACTAGTCAACGGTGGTTTAAAGACCAGGCGAGCAAGTTGTAGTAAATTTGATCAAATTGCAACCCAATTTTACTTTCACGCTGTGGAGAGTTGGATTTTCAGGGTTGGAGCCAATAAATTACCAATACAGGGGATCAAGAAGCCACTGAGGCGTTTACGTCTCAGATGGCTTTATTAAAAATCCCCTGCTGGTTAGGCATGGGGACTGTCAATGAAAGCTTTATATCAAAAGTTGATTAAGCAGCTAGATTTGCAGCAGCAAATTCCCAGTTAACCAATTGATCTAAGAAATTTTTGATGAATGCTGGACGAGCATTTCTGTAGTCGATGTAGTAGGCGTGTTCCCAAACGTCTAGGGTGAGAAGTGCCTTTTTACCATGAGCTAAAGGGTTTTCTGCATTTGGTGTCTTAATCACCTTCAGCGTACCACCATCATCAATTAACCAAGCCCAACCGCTACCAAACTGGGTTGCAGCCGCAGTAGAAAATTCTTCTTTGAATTTGTCAAAACTACCAAAATCTTTGTCAATCTTAGCAGCTAGTTCACCGGTAGGAGCGCCACCACCTGCGGGTTTGAGTGAGTTCCAAAAGAAGGTATGGTTCCAAACTTGAGCAGCGTTGTTGAATATACCAACTTTAGAGGAGTCTTTAAAGGAAATTTGGATTACCTCATCGAGGGACTTATCAGCAAGTTCTGTACCATCGGTGAGCTTGTTGAGGTTATCTACATAAGCTTTGTGATGCTTACCATAGTGATATTCAAAGGTTTCACCTTTCATACCATAAGGCTCTAGAGCATTAAAGTCGAAGGGTAGTGGAAGTTGTGAAAATGCCATGTTTTGAAATCCTCTCTTTACTGTTTTCTAGTTTAAAGCTATTGCCTAAACTTAGAAAACTACAGGTTTTGTATTGATTCAGTTTTATATCCTTGATATTTGGGATATAAAACTTAACTTAGTCATTTTACTACCAAAGTCAAGGTTAAACCAAAGTAATTTGGCAATAAGTCAATTTTGGAGAGATTTCGGATGATAAATAAAAATTTCTAATGGTCATCTGCCGAGTTAATTAGCCGTTTGCGAAAGATTGTCCTCAAATTTAGATTTCCAAATATGCACATATCCAGTATAATTGCCTCTTCCCTAGAAGCGGTTAAAGATAGGTTAATTTTTTGGAAAAACAAGATCCCCAAATCCTCCAAGAAGTGGAAAATATAAGATTAAAGCATTTTCACAAATCAGATAGAATTGCTATAGTTTGAAAATGTAACAATGAGAATATTTTAAATCTATCTTTAGTTAGATGAATTATGATTTAAAGGCTTTAGTATATTGATGTATATTGAATACAAGGTTGGGTTGAGGCACGAAACCCAACCTTGTAAAACCAAAATGGCAAATAATAGGAAAATTCCAGCCGCAAGAGTTGACAGTCTTCCTCTACCACCAGACTGCACATTAATGACTGATTGGCCAATCATGCCACATCCAGCCATACCCCCAAAGAAGGCAGTAACTATATTTGCAATACCTTGTCCTTTGGCTTCTTGATTTTTATCGCTGGGGGTGTCTGTGAGTTCATCTACTAGAGAAGCGGTGAGGAATGAAGCTAATAAACCAACGATCACTAAAGTCAGAGAATAGGGCAGAATAATCTGTAGTGTTTCCAGGGTAAAAGGCACTTGGGGTAAGGCAAAACTGGGTAGGGCAGTGGGTAATTGTCCCATATCCCCAACTGTGGGAACATCTAATTTGAGAGCGATCGCTGCTATTGTCATCACCGCTAAAGCTACCAAGGGCGAGGGAACTGCTTTAGTGAAGCGGGGCAGAATGTAAATAATCCCCAAGGAAAGAAGAGTTAACACATATACAGTCGGCGGTACGTTGGTCAATTGGGACAACTGGGCGAGGAAAATTAACACCGCCAACGCATTGATATAGCCAATCATTACCGCCCTGGGTACAAATCGCATTTGTCGTCCAAGTTTCAGCAACCCAAACACAACTTGTAAGACTCCTGTTAACAAGGTGGCAGCAAATAAATACTGCAAACCATGATCTTTGACCAAATCAATCATTAGTAGCGCCATCGCTCCTGTAGCGGCGGAAATTGAACCTGGTCTACCTCCTAAAAATGCTGTGATGACTGCAATAATAAATGAGGCATAAAGCCCGACTTTGGGATCAACCCCGGCAATAATCGAAAATGCGATCGCTTCTGGAATTAATGCCAGTCCCACTACTGCACCAGCCATAATGTCTCGCTGAGTGTTAAAAAACCACTCTCGCCGCAAAATTGTTCCGTTCAATTTTCCTCCTAACTTTTTCATCAAAATAAAATTCCCAGTGCGTAATTCACACCGAAAATAGCCTACTCGCCAATATAATTCCGTAATTAATTATTCGTAATGCCGCTTTGGAAAAGTCACCAAAAACCAGATTTTTGGCAATTCATCAACTTAATACCATTCACAAGCAGATAACTTGTAAGTACGGGTTACTCAATATAGATGAGATATATGAATGACTCAATAGACTATGAACAGATGAATCTACAGGCTGGACATAGCAGTCGATCTTGGCAAACTATGAATCATGCAAAGCTGGAAATGTTTACCACTTGTTGGCTGCTGCAAATACTTTTAATTACGGCAAGGCTTATGCTGCACCTTAAGGTGGACAATCCCAACTATTCAAAGCTACCAAAGAGATTGTTACCGGCGACATAACTCAAACCTGCTGATTACTGTTAATTACAAAGGCATTTATGTGAAGTAAGCATATCACGGCAATGTAATTATTTGCAATAAACGTAAAAGATATTGATAACTACTTTTTTGAGCGATCCTCCCAGGCGATCTCCAAAAGCTATCTTTAGCTTACTTACAGTATTAAGAATAATTTTAATAATATTAAAAATAGGGTTTACTTATGAATTACCAAAAATCTCTATTTTAAAAAGTATGTTGTTAACAATTAAGTATTGTAGCTTGGATTAAGCGTAGCACAACCCAACAGAAAAATTAATTAATGTTGGGTTGGCTTTGTTAAATCTAATGTACAAATTTGTTAGGTAATTGGTTGATTGCACTTACCTAACCAAAGCGGTAAATTATTCACCTTCTAAAGCACCGACACCAGACTAATGAGAGCGATGTTTTTCTTCTTCTTCGACAAACTGCTCAACTGCATAGACATCAGGCCAGACAGTTGCGCCGTGTTCATAAGCATCAATACCGATTTTATCGGCTTCAGAATCAACACGTAGGTGGCCAATTGCTTTGAGTCCACCGAACATCAAAAAGGCAAAAGCAACGGTGAAAACTGCGATCGCAACTACACCCAAAATTTGCACACCCAGCAAATCAAAGCCACCGCCTAACAATAACCCAGCTTTTTTGTTCAGAGTTAATTCTGGCTGACCCAAGAAACCCACAGCCAGAGTACCCATCATGCCATTGATACCGTGAACAGCAAATGCACTTACAGGGTCATCAATATGCATTGATTCGATGAAATCAATTCCTAAAACTACTAAAATTCCACCTGTTAACCCGATTAAAACCGCAGCCCAAGGTGCAACAAAGGCACAACCAGCTGTAATCCCTACAAGTCCGGCTAAAGAACCATTGAGAGAATAAACTAAATCCCATTTACGGGAACGGTAGTATTGGTAAAACATTGCCGCAAGAGCGCCAGCACCAGCACCAAGGGTGGTATTGAGTGTTACTAACCCAATCAAGCCAGGATTACCAGTACCAAGGGTTGAACCTGGGTTAAACCCATACCAACCAAACCACAGAATCATGGTTCCCAAGGCTGCTAAACCTAAATTATGTGCTGGGGGAATTTGTCCCCAAGGAGTACGTCCAGGACGGGGGCCTAGCAAATACGCGCCAACTATAGCTGTCCAACCACCTACACTGTGAACTACAGAACTACCAGCAAAGTCATGGAAACTCATTTTGGCTAACCAGCCATCCGCGTTCCAAACCCAGTGAACAATAATTGGGTAACTGAATGCTGCCATAACGGCACTATAGATTAAGTCACCAATAAAATCTGTTCTTCCCGCCATTGAACCAGTTGTGATTGTACTGGCAGTAGCAGCGAAAGCAAACTGAAAGAAGAACAAGGTGTAAGCATTGAGTTCAGAAGCTATACCTGGCACTCCACCATTTGGAAAGGCTCCATCAGTTGGTAACTGACTGAGGAAAAAGGTATCTGTGCCAATGAAACCACCTGCACTTGTACCGAAGGCAATACCAAAACCAACTCCCCACCAAATTAAGATGGTGACAGCAGCATCAATGAAGTTTTCTAATAAGGCGTTAACTACACCTCTTTGACGGAGCAAACCTGCTTCTAACATCGAAAAACCAGTTTGCATGAAAAATACTAGAAACCCTGTGAGTAATACCCAGGTAGTATCAATAGAAATTTGTAATTTGGTTGTTGTTTCCGCTAAAGATTGAATTGTTGGCGGATCTGCTGCTTGAACAACTGTAGGAGCAAAAATTGCAAACACCATTGAACCTATAGCTAATGCTAGTAGGCGATACAAGGGTCGAGTACGTTTATTCATTGCTGTTTTTTCCTGCGAGTAAAGCCTTGATTGATGTTTTTCAGAAGCTGACAGAAATTAATTAATTCTAGAAACATTAAACAATGTTTTTACCGCTAAATCTGAAAAATCACTACCTCAATATTTATGTTTCAAAAATGGATTCTATTTCGGCTCAAACGTGTTGATTTGGAATAACAATTGTTGGCTTGAGGCACAGAAAACAGAATATTTCTTCCATGATTTATCCCCTAATTATCATGAAAGTTGATCATCGTTCAAGGTGCAAATTACAATTTGACAAAATTTAGTTAATTAACCCTAATTAAGGGAAAATTTTAGATGTAATTGCTTCAGGAATTTCTAGATTAATTCCTGATTTAATTTAATGAAACCGTTATTCAATAAATTTGATTGATTTTCTATTTAATTTAGAAATAAATTCTGTATCAAAAAATACATTTTTATGTTTTTGATACAAATTACTCACCCTGGAATCAAGGTCAAGGTGAATGTATCCCTTGCAATACAAGGATTTAGCCTCATCGATATCTAATAAAAAGGACTTGAATAATTAACTATTAATAAAAATAATAATGTGGTTATTTTGTCATATAAAAAATTTATGAGCTATTTGTTTTTACTGTCAAGCTGTTCTAGATTTAATTTGCATAATAAGGTTCAAGAAGATGCTTACTTGCTTAATAATAGCTTGTTAAAATTTTGATATACAAATAAACTTGACACTCTGCCCACTAAAGAGAGGCAGATTCTTTAAGACCTGCTTATAGCGGTAATTCATGAATTACCGCTACTTTCGTTCTGTTTTGCGTAAGTCCTGATTATGTCAAAACATTTGTTGTAAATATTGCTGATAGCCTAATTCTTCTAATTTGTTTTGTTTTTCCATGACCATATCACATAAGCTTTGACGATATTTCAGGATTTTTTGCAGCAGTTCTGGTTGGTGAGTAGCGAGAATCTGCACTGCTAGAAGTCCGGCATTTTTAGCATTACCAATGGCTACCGTAGCCACAGGTATTCCCGCTGGCATTTGCACAATTGAATATAAAGAATCTACGCCTTGTAAATTGCGGGTAGCTACGGGGACACCAATGACAGGGAGAGGGGTTAAAGATGCTACCATACCAGGAAGGTGAGCCGCACCACCTGCACCAGCAATAATGACTTTAAGACCGCGTTGGTGTGCTGTTTGGGCATATTCCACCATACGTTCTGGGGTACGATGGGCAGAAACGATCGCTACTTCGCATTCAACAGCAAATTCCTCACAAACTGCGATCGCATCTTTCATTGTAGGCAAATCTGAATCACTGCCCATGATAATACCAACTTGAAGACTCATAGAATTTTAGATTTTAGATTTTAGATTAATTGTCGATGCTTCCATCTACAATCGGTTGAGGTTCAGCTTTTTCTGGCTAGGGTAATGACCAAAGCAACACCAAATTCCATCCTGACAAACGTAGATATTATCAACGCAAGAGTACCCGGTTATCAAGACTTGCAGATGATCTGGGTGAATGAAAACGGCATAATTGAGCAAATTTTGCCAATGGGTAAAGTCTGTAGACGAGTGACACCAGAAGATTTACAAATTTTAGATTTTGCCGGTGACTGGATTTCCCACGGTGGCGTTGATTTGCAAATTAACGGTGGGCTAGGTTTGGCGTTTCCTGATTTGACAGTTAAAAACGCTGATATGCTCGAAGATATCTCCCAATATTTGTGGGATGTGGGTGTTGATGGCTATTTACCAACCCTAGTGACAACTTCTGTAGAAAATATACAGCGATCGCTCGCCGTCATCTCTAACTATACCCAAAACTCAGGCGCGAAAATTCTCGGAGTCCATCTCGAAGGACCATTTTTAAACTACGGTAAACGTGGCGCTCATCCAGCAGAATACCTCCTACCCCTAACCATGAATGAAGTTAAGCGGGTTTTAGGTGATTATGCCTCCGTTGTCAAAGTCATCACCTTAGCACCAGAATTAGATCCCACCGGTAAAGTCATCCCATATTTACATTCATTAGGCATCACAGTCAGCTTAGGACACTCCCAAGCCACAGCAGAACAAGCACAAAACGCCTTTGAACAAGGTGCAACAATGCTAACTCATGCTTTTAATGCCATGCCACCATTACATCACCGTGAACCGGGTTTGTTAGGTGCAGCCATGAACAATTCCGACGTGATGTGTAGTTTTATTGCCGATGGACAGCACGTAGTCCCTACAATGTTAGAAATTCTCCTTCGCGCCAGTAAAGGGTTATTTCTTGTCAGTGATGCCCTAGCACCATTAGGATTACCAGATGGCGTGTATCCTTGGGATGATCGGCAAATTGAAATAATTAACGGTACAGCCAGACTATTTGATGGCACTTTATCAGGCACAACCTTGCCCCTATTAACGGGAGTGCAAAACCTAGTGAAATGGGGAATATGCGACGCAGAAAAAGCCATCTTCCTAGCTACAGACGCACCCAGAAAAGCAATAAATTTACCAACAATTGCCCCAAATCAACCTGCTAATTTATTACGCTGGCATTATGAAGAAGAAACAAAAGAATTGACTTGGGAAAGATTATAAGATTATTACATGACAAGATTCATTCATGATCAATTTGCCAAAGACTATTTAGAAGAACTCCTGAAAAATTATGGAGAAGTGCAAGCACCTGCTCGCGTTGCAGGAGAAGTCAGAGAAATAGATGTTTATTTTTCTCCATCTCCCCAGGCAAATCCTAATTTACAACTCTTAGGTTTATTAGGTAAATTTGCATCCATACCCGCCATATTTGAACCATATCGTAATCCTGCTTCTGCCGATGAAATTTGCGATTGCTTGTTAAAATTATTGGAAGTAAAAGGAGCATTAAAAAGAGAAGCCAAACGCAATAAAACCAATCTTCAAGAATCCGAAAATCCCAAATTATGGATACTCACACCTACAGCCTCTGCTGAGATATTATCCAGTTTTAACGCTACTTTAGAAACCGACTCTTTACCAGGGATATACTATTTAGGAAAAGCACTACGCACAGCCATAGTAGTTATTCACCAACTACCCCGAACAGAAGAAACCCTCTGGATTAGAATGTTAGGGAGAGGAACTGTGCAGAAACAAGCCATTGAAGAACTAGCAGCATTAACAGCAAACCACCCATTTCGGAGAGTGACGCTAGAATTGCTGTATAACCTGCAAAGAAACCTGGCAGTGAGTCAAGAACCGGAAGACAAGGAGATAATTATGAGATTAGCACCATTGTATCAACAAGATCGAGAGTTAGCGGTTCAGGAAGGAAAAATAGAGGGGAAAATTGAAGGGAAAATTGAAGGGAAAATTGAAGGAGAAACATTGTTAATTATCCGTCAATTAAATCGACGGCTTGGCGAAATTCAATCGACATTAATTGAGAGGATTGAAAAATTACCACTTGAGAAATTAGAAGCTTTGGGCATGGAATTATTAGACTTTGCCAAAGTCGATGATTTAGAAAGTTGGTTAAATCAAAATCAAAATCAACAATGATCAAGGTTGTGAGTGGGGTTTTAGCCATAAATCATTATTAGGTTGAAACCCAACTATCTACTTAGCAAAAGCAGATGTGAAAAATATTCTTTTTTTTAAGTGAAAAATTAGCTCAAAAAATTTATAATTCTAAGAATTGGGAACTTCAATAATCGACTTTATGAACGCAGCCGACGATAAAACAATAGTACGTGAATACTTCAATTCCACAGGTTTTGACCGTTGGAAACGCATCTATGGTGATGGTGAAGTCAACAAAGTCCAGTTAGATATCCGTACTGGACATCAGCAAACTGTGGATACAGTCATCGGCTGGTTGAAAGCAGATAACAATTTAGCAGAGTTATCAATTTGTGATGCTGGTTGTGGTGTGGGTAGTCTTAGTATTCCCTTAGCAACAGATGGTGCTACAGTTTACGCCAGCGACATCTCCGAAAAAATGGTGTCAGAAGCCAAAGATAGAAGTGTAGAAGCTTTGTCAAATTCTACAAATCCGACTTTCGCAGTTCAGGATTTAGAATCTTTGAGTGGTAATTATCATACTGTCATTTGCTTAGATGTTCTTATTCACTACCCCCAAGAAAAAGCAGATGAGATGATTTCGCATCTGTGTTCTTTAGCACAATCACGCATTATTCTGAGTTTTGCACCTAAAACCTGTTTCCTGACTATCCTCAAGAAAATTGGTAGTTTCTTCCCAGGCCCTAGTAAAGCAACTCGTGCCTATTTACACCGTGAAGCTGATGTGGTGAAAATCCTCGAAAAAAATGGCTTCACAATACAGCGTCAAGCAATGACTCGAACTCGCTTCTACTTTTCTCGTTTGTTGGAAGCTACACGTTAATAAATAAGAATCGCGGCAAAATCCATCATGTTTTTGCTGCGTTTTACATCTAAAAATTTCCTGGCTTTGATTCTGAGTGCAAAACCTTAATTTATAAACAATGTCTGCAAAAAAGATATTTAATCATATACCAAAATTAATCTTTAATTCACCTTGGTTTATAATACTTTTATTTTCGATTATCGGTTTGATCGGGATTCTCAACCATTCAATGTGGAGAGACGAATTAAATCCCTGGCTAATTATCAGAGATAGTGAATCTTTGCCTGATTTAATCGGAAATATTCGTTATGAGGGTCATCCCGTTCTGTGGTATTTCTCTCTAGCATTATTAAGAAATATTGCTGATACACCGATAATGATGCAACTATTTCATTTAGGTTTAGCAATTTCTTCTGTTACTATTTTTTGCTTATACAGCCCATTTAATTATAGACAAAAATTTCTGTTTTCATTTGGTTATCTCCCTTTTTATGAATATCTATTAATTTCTCGTAACTATGCTTTGGGAATGTTCTTTATTTTTGCATTTTGTGCTGCTTTTCCATCTAGAAAAAAAACTTATATCATCCTAGCTATTTTATTGGGTTTAATGGCCAATAGTAATGCCTATGCTCTATTTATATCATTTACTTTAGTATTAACATTAATAGTTGAATTTTGTTTTGATATTGAACATCGTCACCAGTATTTTCGCCAAAATAAAAAATATGATTTATTTATAAGTGTTGCCATTATTATATCTTGTTTTATTTTAGCAATAAACATTATTACTCCTCCTGCTGATAGTTACCTTCATGGAGGATTAAGCAATGGATGGTCTGTGACGCTAGATATACGTCATTTATTGAAAAGTATAGGCAGATTATTTAGTGGCTATTTTTTAATAATACCTACATCTAAACGATGGCTAGATTTAATTGTCTGTACATTAATTGCCTTATCTGCAATAGCTTTAACCTTGCTTAAATTATCTAAAAAACCCATTCCTCTCTTTTTTTACACTTTAGGAACTTTAGAAATTTTAATGTTTGCATATTTGAAATTTGCAGGTTCAGGACTTCGACATTTTGGGCATTTTTATTTAGTTTTTATAGCTGCTTTATGGCTGGAAAGTTATTATCAAGAATCCAGTTTTTTATCCAATAAATTTCTCATTCCCCAGCAAACACTTAGGTTTAGTAATAAATGGTATTCTATCATCTTCATGGCTACTCTTTATATGCAATTTTTCGGAGGAATTTATGGTTTTACGAGAGATTTAGTTATTCCCTATTCTGCTAGTCGTGAAACAAGCCAATACATTCGCAAGTCTCAGCTAGATCAGGAATTTATTGTTGCTAGTCGAGATGCAAATATGGCTGCGCTATCAGGTTATCTCAATCGTAAATTTTATTATCCTGAATTGCAAAATATGGGAAGCTTTACTTTATTTAAAACAGGACGTAAAGAGGTTGATCAAGCGGAGATACTAAAACAAACTAGTTCTCTTTTAAATATGCAAAAAAATCTAAACAAAATTTTGCTAATTTTACATCAAGAACTGAAAATAAACCGAAATGATTTGAAAATTGTACCAATTAAGAATTTTGAAAGGGCATGGGTCGATAGTGAAAGATATTATTTATATTGGGTACAGAGAGAGTAACTATTTAGAATAGTTAACTACCTAAAACCCACATTCTACAGATCAAATCCACTTCTGAATAATTATCACGAAGGATTCAGGGTTGTACAAACTTTTCTCCAAAAATGTTCTCAATAAATAAGATAAATTCCTAATAGGTGTTTTGTGGTTCATCTGAACTAAAATCCTGGAAAGCCTTACCAAAAATGGCTTTTGGTGATAATTATTTTTTACTCTACGCTTCTGCCGAATGTGGGTTAAGAAGCATTTTGCCACCAATTTCGCAGAGGATCATTTTTTGGTGGTACATAACGTCCTTTAATCCGAATTGCATTGAGTACATGACTTCATATTGTGGAATCAATACTTTCTTTTTCTGACCAATGTTTAATGATCTCTGGAGTTGATAAAATCTGAAGATAGGGCGCTTCTTTTTGAATAAATGAAATTGCTTTTCTATCATCAGTCGCTATTGCCCATTTTCTATGAACTGCGATAGCACAAGTTGCAGATTCGCCATCATCAAGGTCAACAGCATAATTTACAAAAGATTCCTCTTCCTCTTCTGACTCAAAAGCCACAACTTTTAGCAAACCCTGTTGAATAGCTTCTTCAAACTCTAACACAGCATAATTTTCTTCTTCCTGAAGCCGTTGGAGTGTGTTTAATTCCCGTTCTTGCACAACTGTAGTAACGACAATTTCAGCAGGGAGAGATTTCAAAATTGCTAGAAATTGACCCGTCGCACAAAGGTTGAGAACACAACAAGCATCAAGCAGAACGTGGGAGTGAGTAATTTGCATAACAATTTATATATACTCCTCACTTCCCAGCAGTTTGGATTTGACGCAAATCAAAATGAGTATCTTCTTCTATCATTCCGCTTGAATGTTCTCGTAATGCTTCGGCAATGCGACGGGCTTCTAAACGATTAACATGGAGAAATTCAGCAAAACGTCCTTCCGTAATCAAACCTTGATCTAATGCCTCAATTGCGAGATGTTGATAGTGAAGTGGCATAATATCAATTCTTTGCGGAATTTGTTCTAAACCCAGTTCCTCTTGTACCTTTCTAACTTTTAAACCTCTATCTCGCAATTTATCCCAAGTTCCTGAAGGTAGAAGTTCCATTTCTTCTAACCGATAAACTAGGGCTTCTACAGAAACACCATAATAATGAGCTAGTGTAAATAGATTAGTCGGCGTGAATTTGCCGTGTGTACGGTACATATCATTAAACCGCTTCAGCAATCCACTGGTAGGCATGAGGAAATATTTGGGGAAAGTTTCTGCTAATTGCTCACTTTCAGGAAATCGCTGATATTGACCATCAAAATGGAACTCCGGTTTTTGACGATGTGCGAGAAAATGCAGGTATCCATGCGCCATTGACCAGCGTCGGCGTTCCTCTGGATGATTGGCATTGATAGCCATACAACCGCCAACTTCTTCGTTATAGCTGTACACTTCTGAGTATTTTTGCGGCATCTGCAAATAGAAGATCCGTAAACCCACATCTTGTTCTAGGATGTCCCGCAGTTGGGAAATAGGCGCATCACCTAAACCCAGGCGTTGACGTTCTGCTACTGCTATACTCTCCGCAGCAGATTTTATGGGCATATCAGTTACTTGATACTCAAGAGGATAGTTAAGCGGGATTGGCGCGTCCATAATCTTCTCAAGTTCTAGGTAATTTTGACATAAATCCTCTAATTGAGAGATAAATGGTTCGATTTCTGTCTGTTGTTCTTGACTGCGTTGATAAACTGCCCGAAACTGCACTTCAAAAGGTTGAACTACAGGACGTTGCCGAACAAAGTCACTCACAGAACGTCCATAAGCACGAGCAAGTTTAATCAGTTCATTGGCTTTGAGGCGGCGTTCTCCTTTTTCAATAGCGATCATGGTGGTGCGTGCAGCATCAATCACCTTAGCTGCATCAGCTTGAGTCATGTTGCATTTTTTACGGGCTTGTTGGAGGAGTTCACCTAATGTCCGCAAGTCAATGTTATCCAGGATGTTGGTAGTCATGATGTTTTTCCTCAACTTTGTTGAGATGTAAGCATCTAACAATGTCAGATATTAACGTTATTATTATAGATGTAATGTCATTATAAGAAATAAATGAATTTTGTAACAGTATGATTTTTAACTTTAAAGCCATTGAGTAGTTGAGATAGAATGAAAATCTGTTCAACTTAATTTTGTGATAATAGAGGTAAAATTTTTTCAATACTTCTCATACAAATATGTATTTTTTACCAAAGAAAGGAATCTAACAAATGAGTTCGTATGCTTTTTGGAACAACAAAGGTGGAGTAGGAAAAAGTTTTCTTTGCTTTGTAGCTGCTTCTGAATATGCTCACCTTTATCCCGATACAGATGTTTATGTAATTGATCTGTGTCCACAAGCTAATGTCTCGGAAACTTTATTAGGGGGATATCTTAAAAGTCCTGAAGCTCTCAATTCTTTAAGTAGAAAGACACCTCGTGCAACAGTAGCTGGCTACCTAGAAGCACGTCTTAACTCACCTTTCCGAATGATTCCAGATGTATCTCCTTATGTATGTGAGCCAAAAGAATTTAATCCCCAAATTCCAGAAAATTTAAGACTTATATGTGGAGACAATCTTTTAGAAATAATTTCTGAAGCAATTCGGCAAACTTCTCAACTGCAAATACCAATAGATGCTTGGAAGCAGGTGCTGAGTTGGATTCGAGATTTAACAGTTGCTCTGCGTACACATAGTGGTGAGAGAGATACTCTATTTTTAATTGATTGTAATCCTAGCTTCGCTGTTTATACGCAACTTGGTCTAGTTGCCGCAGAAAGTCTAATTGTCCCATTCACTGCGGATGATAGTTCGCTTCATGCAATTGAGAATGTGGTGGCACTTCTCTATGGTATCAGCGATCCTAATACTGCTCCTTATGCACGAATTAATTTTGCCAAACTTGCAAAAGAAGAAGGTATAAACTTACCAAAATTATATGCTTTTGTCCTTAATCGGGTATCCATGTATGAAGGCAGGGCAGCATCTGCATCATTAGCTATAAACAAAATGATTAAAAAAACTATGGATAATATACATCAGAAGAATCGTCATATTTTTGCTAATCCCAAAGATTTACCCAGTAACAGTTTTATTGAAATTCCCAGTAACAATTTCGTTGAAATTCCCAGTTTTCACACTGCTAGTATAGTTATGACAACCACTGGTACCCCCTTACATAAACTTAAACCAGGCTCCAGAAAAATTGGTGATGAGCAAGTGCAATTAAATTCAGAGCCATTACAGAGGTATCGAGATGCACTTGAAGAGTTTGTAAATTGTCTCTGAGAGTATCACCGTGCCATCACCAGCAGCCTTAAAATATGATTTAGTAGCTCAGAAAGCTCGTATTCTACGTGATACTGCTACAGATATTCGCCTACGTCCAATATTAAATAGTCACACTCAAGTCTATTACCATTCAGCTTTAGCAATGTTTGTAGCTGGATGGGAAACTTATATTGAAGAACTCGTTCGCAACTTTTTTGATGTCACAGCAAACCCTTTAGATCCTCAGTTTTATGCTGTACATTCGCTTGCGAAAAATGCAGCGGAACGTTCGCTCAAACAATTTAATACGCCAAATGCAGATAATTCTCGTAATCTTTTGGTTCAATATACTGGTTACGATCCTATCAATGATTGGGTTTGGTCAAAAAGAAGTATAAATGCACTAGCCACTCGACAGATGCTAAACGATATTCTGCAAGTAAGACACAGTTTTGCACATGGTTTTCCCATTCCGGCAAATTCTTGGACACAAACACCAACAGGAAAAGTTAGGCTGACAGCTAAAGCTATCAAGGATGTTGATGCGTTATTAAAATATCTTGTAGGTGTTACTGATGCTGGCATGAAGCAACATATTCAAACTATTTATAATATAGTTGTACTTTGGTGATATGGTAATTCTATTTAATATAGAAATAAGTTGGGTTTTCATTTAATTAATCCCTGAGCGCGTAGTTTTTTCGCTAGAGGAGATTCACCAGCTTGCTGTTTTAATTGTTCAGCATATTGCTCTCGTTGCTGAATATCTGCATCTAATTCTGCTTGATGATCCCAGTAATAAGCTAAAGCTGAATGAATTTGACTCAGAGTTAAATAAGGATGTTGAAAATGCAGCTCTTCTGGACTCCAACCATGAGCAAGATAACCCGTAACTAATTCAATCATTTTCATTGTCGTTCCTGCGATGATCGGAACATGGCGCTCGTTGAGTTCTACATATTTATATTCTGTAGAGGTAAGAGTCATAATTTATCTGCTGTTACTTTGGGTTACTAAATATTTTAATCAATTTAATTTACTATTTCTTCTATTTCTCGCAAATAATCAGGTTTGGGTGTGAGTTGTCTCACCAGTGCAGCGTCCGCAGTCCAAAACTCAGCAGATGTCATTTCAGAACAAGCAAGAAAAGCTGCATCATAAAGGGTAGATAAACCGTATTTTGCGGCAATTTCCCAACTTCTAACCCTAATTGTTTCTTCTTCAATGTAATCAATGGGAAGTTCGCAGAAGTCCTCAAAAAAACCTTGTGCTTCCTCTTTAGTAATGACTCCTATTCGTGTTTTTTTCCTTAGTACAGATCCAACCTCTGCCCAAGCAAAAGCGGGAACTACTAAGCGTATATTTAAGCTTAATGCTTCTGTTACTAGGGTTCTGGCTTGGAATTGGTAAACTTCTGGGACAAGGTAAGGAATCCAGACACTGGTATCTATGCACAAAACTCTAGTCATGCCGTCCCTCACCCTCTCTGAGACTGCGAATCATATCTATAGAGGTTGGTTGTATGCCGGTTTTGGCTTTGATGGTTTCGCTGCGGGCAATAATTCGCTGATGTGCAGCCCATCCTCTTCTGCGTCGTACCTCACGTTCTACAGCCTCAACGATTAAATCATTAAAAGATTCCCTACCTTCCTTTAGTTTCCTGGCTTTGGCAAGTAGTTCAGAAGGAAAACGGATTGTTAAAGCTTCGCGTTCCATAACATTCGTTGCAACCAATTAATGATATCACTTATTGTAACTACTTTATTGCTATTATTGTTCACGCAAAATAGCAAACCACAACTCTTACACTCATTTCTCCGCGTCCTCTGTGCCTCTGCGGTTCGTTTTTCCTTCTTCAGTCTAGAACTTTTCTGGACTGAATCAGCATTTTGAACAGAAGTTTTACCGCTCTTGCTGATACACGCGACCTGATCAACTTCACTGGCCTGCCTGCTGCTTTTTCGTCATCGAGGAACTGCCCCAACTCTTTGAGTAGTGGATTAGTGCGACGGCGGGCGGGTTCAACTGCACTAAATACCCACTGCCACAGCGCCCGACGGCACACCCCCGATCCACCAGAAACTTTAGATTTAGAAATATCACCGCTTGATTCCTGGGAAGGTGCAACTCCTAAAGCCTTGTGAAACCGCCGCAATGATAAGTGTCTCTTTGTGGGATTACCCGATTTTCTACCCTTGCGAATTTTGATTTCTGGTTTACCATCCTCACCCAAGAAATTCTCTAGCGGGAAAATTTGCGAGAGAATGACAGACTGCACCCGGTTGCCAAAGTTAAATTTCTGGAAAACTTCGCGGTAACTTCTGAACCTTTCATCAGTAAGGAGTGTATCTAATTCATCCTCAATTAATTTTTCTTCTAGTTGTAAACTACAAATTCTTTGAGCGTGAAACTTAACCGAGTCAGTTAAACCTAGTCCGGCTGTGGTGGCGTAAATGCGATCATATCGCTTGCTCTGCCTTTGACCTGCTAACCATCCCCACATTAGGGGGACTTTTCCAGAAACACCGCGAACTGATTTAACCAACGCAATTTCTGGGAACTGCCAAGCTAAATCTTGTCTGGCGCGATTGATAATTGGGGACTGAATTCTGGAAAGGTGGTTTAGTCGGAGAAATAATTCTCTCATCCTGGAAATAATGCGATCGCGCACCTGAACGAACCGACTCAAATCATTTCCATAATCAAATTGATAACAGGCAAGGGCTAAGGAATCGGCATCATCATCTTTATCAGGTAGTGCCAAGTGATTTTCGCGGTAGTTTCGCAGCTGCTTATGCCCAACAAATCTCACCTCACAACCAGCACGGGTCAAATGTTCTACCCAGAACTTAGAGTAATTCATCCCAGTAGGTTCAAGTAGTGCAATCTCTGGTTTTAGCAACAGCAGTCCAGTTAGTCCGGCTCTGTCAGTTGCAAATTTGTTAAACCGATATTCATAGTAAAATTCTCTTGGGCTACTTGGTTTTTCAGTAAGTAAGCAGCACGAAACGCTTGACTTGGAAACATCCAACCCAACAACTCTAGTCATTCTGTTTTTCTCGTGTAGGTGAAATATGTGTCAATTACGCTTGTGAATCACCCAAAGGCCAACGAGCCTGATTCAGTCTCAAAGCAATTCCTAGTACTGCAAATACTAGGAGGACACATTTTTAAAACACAAACCAACCGAGCTTACGAAGAAGGGAAAGCCAGAAGCTTATTTCACGCTCAAAGCCCTAAGCTGATTGTGCTTTGTGCGGAACTGATTTGGACTCAGACCGCGACACACCAGGTGCGGTGTGTTTCGTCTGGGGAGTTCTACCCAGACTCATCAGGCGGTTTTTTTGGAAGCATTTATTGCATTTAGTATTTGGCTCTCTACTTCGCTGCTGGACATTGACTCAGCCTGACTTGCTGCACCTTGAGCAAAATTGTCAACAATCTCAATCAGTGAACGATTATTGATTGCTGAAATATATTTACCCATTGAGGCTATAGCTATAGTAGAGGACAGAAAACGACGCTTACGAACCAAGATGTACTCGTCGTCATAGGGGAGAATTTGCTGGGGTCTGTTGTTCATTATAAAAATCCCCCTTCGCCTATTTCATATTCTTCAGCTTCAAGGAGTGGATATTCTGGTTCCGCTGTCTCTGGCTTTACTCCTGAAGATTCTAATAAAAATTTGAGAGATGATCTATCTTTCTTGAGTTGCTGAACTTCTCTTTCTAGAGATGCAAGCTGACTTCTAATTTCGACTGAATGATCCTCTCTGATTTTGCGCTCAACGAACTCCATCAACTCGGTAGATTCCTCCTCTACCCAGTCAGGAGTCGTGTTTTCTGGAAATTCAAAGGTTGCTTCCAGGTGTCTAGCTTCATAGTTGCCTATGTTTAGAATTCGCTTGTATGTAACAGTTTTGATGCCCATGTTAGTTAGTTATCAAAGATTATCTCGAAGTTGAATTGCGTGCTACCTTGCTTTAAAAGTTTGGCGTATTCCTCAGCGTCAGTACGTTTCTTGAATCTGTTGAGAAACAAATTATGTGGAATGCCAACACGATACACAGCCCACGGTTTAAGTTGTCTGTACATATTGCTCCTAAAGAAAAAACCAGTATCAGCCACCAGCTAATACTGGCTTGCCATCAAATAGCAGTTTGAGCGGATAATCCCAGTGGGAGAACTGGGAATGAACAATACAATTTCAACAAGTTTTATCGTCTAGTCATCATCCTCCTCATTTTCGTCATCTTCAGAATTGATAATTAAAATCGCGTTACCGGCTTTCATCTTGATGTCGCTGATATGGGAATCAACGCCGTCATTTTCTACTTGAACAGTTGCGCCGTCTTCAAATCCGTCGAGCTTCATAATTAGCTCTTGAACTGTTAATATCATGGCTTTTTGTTAGTTGTTATGTTGGAAATTTGGGAGGTGGCAGGGGTTGAACCTGCATTTAATCCGATATTTAGGAAGCTCCCTTTTAACCGCATTCCTGTGCCGGGCGTTTACCAATTCCGCTACACCTCCCATGAGGTTTATCTGTAAGGGAGAACTAGCGCTAGTAGGACAGTAGAGATAACAAAAAGAGTGCCAAATATTAGTGGGTAAGCAAGGAGAAACCCATAAACCAAGGTAAAGTAATCTTCAATTTGTTTCATCATTTGGTAATTGGTAATTGGTTTATAGAAAAGACAACTGGCAATGGTTTAAGCCCGTGAGATGCCAATCTTGAGAAGCTTTACGAATTATTTTTCTTGCGGCTTTTAGTTCGGCTTGAAAATGAAACTCTCTCCCCTCTAAGTTTTTTGAAAATATCGCATTATCACAAGTTGCATCAAGGAAGCATTCACCAGCCGGGAATGATAAACTCCACCCGTCTGTTACTGATTCAGAAAATATTGGTTCGTAGAAATCATCAGCATCGGCACAATAATAAAAGCCTTGAGCAATGAGTTGTTCGGCGACATATAACTGCTTTTTTGTGAGCCAGCAAGGTAATTTTTTATCCATAAGCGATTGGTTATTGGTCATTAGTCATTAGTCATTGGTTGTTGGTTTTTCCCTTGGTGGTGGCATCCAATCATGTCGGCAACTGAGGCAAATCATTGACCACAAGGACAATGGCTTGCTCACGACACGTAAGGAGCCACAATTTGGGCATTTGTCAGGTTCTTTAGTCATTGGTATTTAGTCATTGGTTATTGCAGACATGGAAGAAATCACCGCGCTGTCAACTCGTGAACAGCGCATATGTCTTCGGTGATTTTTTTGTTCAGGGTGTTTCCACACGAGGTCTAGGTGTGGGTGCTTGCTCCAGTCGTGGTATTTCCCCGGTGTGGGGTGGGAGCGTTCCAGAAAAATGAACTAGTAAAAACGCACTGTACTGTGTTTCTGGAAAAGTTAAAGTGAGAAACTTTGAGCAACTAGCCAAGTTGTAATCACTTACCGAGTAATTAACTCGGCTGGCTTCTTGTTGTCTCACACTAGACATTATGTCTTGACTCATTGCCTATGTCAAGAGGTCTAGACAAAATGTCATGACATGGTTAATATGAACAAAGCAACCCAAAACACAGAACAAAAACATGGGGGTGAATCACCCTTGAAGCAACTTAGAGATGAGCTAGATATGTCTCAGGAGGATTTTGGGAGAACCATTGGCATAAGTGTAAGAACTGTTAGCCGATGGGAAGCGGGTGTCAACGTCCCGTCCTTTACAATTCCCCAACTTAAATCACTTGATAGACTTCTCCGAAGCCACGGCAAATCTATCCAAGACCTACCAGATAGTTTTGCGCCAATCCCACAGGCATTAATAACGGAATAAAGCCAGCTAATTAAAATCCAGTTCAGCATCCCTACCACCTATTAGTTAGGTGGTGATAGATTCTTGTATTCAAAACTAAGGAGGAATGGGAACAATTAGTACTGAGAATTAATTGCCCACAAATCAAATTATGGCTGTTTTAGATTTTTTGATTAGCCTTTCCAACAGCATACCTGAGCCAATGGTTGGGTTGGTATTAGCGACGCTCTTTATCCTGTTTATTTTATTGATGGCAGTTGCCTTTTTAATTTTCTTAATTCTTCTCCAGCGAATACCAGGAACTGGCTTTCTCTTTGTGGAAGTGGACTTTGATTTAGAGGAAATGATAACCAGGTGGCTAACGCCAAAACCAAAGCGCAGCGCGTCCACAGGTAGAGGAGAAATTAAGAGGGACTTGCAGTCACGACTGTTGCAATTACTTAACAATGACGTAGATGCAGCCATGCGACTGATAAACCAACAACGGCGATTACACCCAAAGAAATCAGACAGATGGATTCTGGAAAAGGTGATTTGGGACTTGGAACGCGATCGCAATTAACACCCCTACCACCTAACTAATAGGTGGTGATAGATTCTTGTATTCAAAAATATGATTTGGACAGAAAAACACGACCAATTTTGTTTAGAGAAACACATCCCACCCGCTGCCAAACTACTCTGGCAGTGGCTAATTAGGGAGGGAGTGAACCAAGAAGTTGAACCAGACTTGTCAGAATTCAACCACTGGGTAAAGAAATTTAGAGGCAAAGGTTATGGACATAACTACCTCAAACAAATGTTTAACCTCCTAGTTGAACATCGTGTAATACAGACAATTAAACAGTATTCATGGAAAGTGTTTAAGTTAATTGTTAGACCATTGGAATGGTTATTTCCACGCAAAAAACAAAAATTACACAATCATAATTCTACTTACGAAAAACCCACCTCAAACCCTAGTAAATCCGTTGAAGATGATATTCAGCAGCAGCATATCTTATCTAATCAACAAGTCTTGTTTGAGAGCGGTATTCATTTTGACACTGAAGAAACAGAAGTTCTGAGCCGTCCTCAATTTGAAATTAAGGCTGCACTACTACTGTTTAAATTGCGTGGAGCAACTGAGAAAATTAACAACCCAGAAGGATGGGTTAGACAGTGCTTAAGACGGCGTTATTGGGAACAGCCAAGGAACTACGGCACTATAGCACAGCACTTTGGGGGTGCAGTGATGAACATTGAGGATTACTTCTTACCAGTGCAGATAACATCATGAATAACCAAACAGAACTATTCAAAAACTGGATACGTAATCGCTTTGTCACTGAAGCTCAATTAGTTGATATGCCCTTAGATTTAGCCTTAGCTTTTGCTGATGCTATGAGAGAAGTAGCAGCTACAGTCAAGCATGAAATAGTCCCATTCCGTCGTCGCCGGACACGCCGCGCTAGTGCTAGGTAAATGTAGGTAAATGTAGGTAAATGTAGGTAAATGTAGGTAACTACCAAATTACGAATTACGAATTACGAATTACGAATTACCAATTACCAAGTGTTTACCATGAATACATTATTTAACCTGACTGAATACACATCAGTTCAGTCAACTCCGGTATTGAGTGATCCATATTGGGATGAGCTAGTAGTTCTAGATTGTTCTGGAAAAGTGGAACCTAACGGACAGACTACACTTTTTTATGATCAGGAGTTTGAAGCACCTGACCCAGACGACTATGAAACTAATGACGATTACTGCCAAGCCTGGATAGAGTGGGAAAAGAAGAATCCTGGAAGTATAGACCTCAAAGACTGGAAGCGAACTTATAAAGGTCATACTTCAGAATTCTTTGTAGTCAAGCATGGTAAAGGGCTTTACCGTGTCCAGTTCACAATTACCGACGATACTAACGGTTTAATGCTGGGTACTTTTGAGGGGAGTTATGCTGTCCCTTCACTAGCAGAACTAGATTTTCTCAAGGAAGTAGACAATCAAGTTGTTCTGGAAGAGTTCAACGAAGATGGCGATTTCATGGATGTTCTGGAAAAGCCAATCAAAGGTTTTCACTTTGAAGAGGATGCAGTTTACTGGCATTCTTCCAGAAACTGTAAGTTCAAAATTACCAAGCTACTTGCATCCGTTTCTAAAGCTCAAGGTTATTTTGCTGGTGAAATTATCAAGGAGAAAGTTTTACTGTCTGAGTTGCACCCAGTCAATGAGGATGTAGATTATCCAGAAAAACCAAGTCCAACTCTTCCAGAACAAGTAAATGATGTTCTGGAAAAGTGCAAGCTCAATCAGTGGGTCGAGCCTTATTATGTGAAACGCAGTGGTAGCAAGTATTGGTACTACCGCTACTGCTACTACCAGAAGAAAATCAAACACGTTCACATTCCCGGCGGCAAGGTCAACTCAGAGAAATCCGAACTGATGAAGCAGATGGTTGAGAAAGCGATCGCACTGGGTAACTCTCCTGCCCAAATCGAGCAGATGATAAAAAGTGCCTAATAAAAATAGGTATCTCCCACGCGCAGGGCTATACCTATCAATCAATGTGCATTGTAATTGTGGTTTCATGAGGGTGCGGGTGTTTTCACAGGGTACAAAGCTGGATTACCTGCCCGCGAGTACAAATATACCATAACTAGAGAGTTGCGAATAGTTAGAGAGTTGCGATCGCACCACGAACTTGATTAGGTTCTATCTCTATATATCCCTCAACAGATTTTAGGTCACGGTGTCCGGTGATTTTTTTAATAGTTGCTATTGAAACACCATTGTTGTGCAGTTTGGTAATGAAAGTGCGCCTGGTGCTGTGAGTCGAGATTCCCTTGGCTGTCAAACCTGCTTCTTCCACGGCTTTCATTAAAATTGCGTATACATTTCTCCAGGTTACGGAACCGTCACCGTCCCGGTTTGGGAACAGCCATGGACTATTACCCGGTGCGTAACTTCTCAGATTTTCAAATAAGGTTTGATGCACTGGCACTTGTCTGGTGTCAGCAGAGCCATCTTTTCTTTTTTTTCTGGTGGCTGCTCTAAATGTGATCACATCTCTCGGCATTCCATTGGGCAGATACACGTCACTTACACGCAACTGCACTAAAGCGCCCCACCTTTCACCCGTATACCAAGCTAAATCTAATAGTAATTTGTACTTAAGTGTTTTGAAATTTCTTCTTAACTTTGCATAGTCACTTTCAGAGAGAATTGCAGCTTTTCCACTTCGGTCATTTTTCATAGAAAAATATTTACCTTCAGCTATTCCGGTTTTACCTTGAAGAGTGGTAAATCTGGAATAATTTCTTGATTACCCACTATCTATAATAGCCTGCATTCCATATATAGCCATAGTTACGACTGATTTATAAACATTCCAATTTTACATAAAAGTGGAATATTTACATTTAATTGATAGCGACTTATTAATGGTTTAACAACCTTCAATAAAACCATTAACATGGAACCGACTCTACAGCAAATATTTGGTGCAAGCGCAACTCAAGACGCTACCACAGTAACTATTCTAAAATCTGAAATTGGCGTATTAGGAGCATCAGCCACAGGTGAAGCAATTTTGACTGGCGCTGTCCTTAAAGCTCAAGCTTACCTAACGCAAACTAACTACGACGCGAATATTGACCAATCAGTTGTTGTAGACAATGGGTTCCCAGGATTTGTCAATCGTGGGGAACCTGCTGTTCAGTACCGAACTGATCAGCTAACAATAACCTTATCCAAGGTCGATGATGCCGTAACTCTAGACCCTAACGACTACTAATGTCTTACTGCCAAGCGGGCGACATAGCCCGCGTAACTTTCCCAGATGGAGCCAAGCAGGATTTTGCTTCGCCTATAGACATCAAGTGTGAAGACGGGCTACTTGAACCGGATAGGTTGCAAGTGGACATAACGGTATATGGGCGCTGTAAGATTTTTTACAATAATGGGAACTCCTTCTACTATTACGAGGGTGGAGGGCGTACTAGGGATTTTGCTGGATATGCCGCTTTTCTACCTGTTAGCGGAACTCGGATTAGTTCGTCCGGTGACAATAGGACTTTTGAGGTTCTGGCATACACTACATCTACCGCGATTAATCCAACTTGGCTTCCTTACTTTACGTGGAATTCTTCATATCAAGTTCTCGACACGGTAAGTATCACTTCTATCAAAAAGAGATACCCACCGGGTGATGCAGAAGATTTAAAGAAAAAAATTGTCACGGTTTCTAAGGACGGAGCCACTCTAGTTCAAAACCAATACGATAACTGTGGTTTTGATGTTGAGTGTATTGTTCCCTGCCCACCGAATACCTTGGATTGTGGTGGTTGCTGTCTGGATTGCGCTGCAATTTTTAATGAAATTTCTAGTATTAGAAGATTAATTTCAGGTATTAAATAAATGAGCAGTTGTGATGCGATTTCTGCTGAATTAGCAGCTTTAAGGGCTGATATTGCGGCTCTTAATAATAAATTTATTCCTAAGTCTGACAGAGCAAATATTATTAGTGAGGCTGTTCGTCGGGCTTATTATGAAATTTACGGTGCAATCATTGCCTACATAGAAGGACTCTTTAAAGCTTCTGATGGTTTAGCAGGAAGGGTGTCTCAGCTAGAGCGCCAAGTCTCAACGATTTTATCTCAATTAACAGCAGCGAAATCTATTGCTAATCAAGCCTTGAATTTAGCTAATCAAGCGCTTAGTAAACCTGGGATTAAAGGTGACAAAGGTGAGAGGGGATTGCAAGGCGCTCCCGGTAAGCCTGGAGTGAAGGGTGAGAGGGGATTGCAAGGCGCTCCCGGTAAGCCTGGAGTGAAGGGTGAGAGGGGATTGCAGGGTATTCCGGGTAAACCAGGTGCGAAGGGTGACAAGGGATTGCAAGGTGTTCCTGGCAAACCAGGTGCGAAGGGTGATAGGGGATTGCAAGGTGTTCCCGGCAAGAATTCTGGCGCGAAGGGTGATAGAGGCTTGCAGGGTATTCCTGGTAAACCAGGTGTGAAAGGTGACAAGGGATTGCAAGGTGTCCCTGGTAAACCAGGTGCGAAGGGTGACAGGGGATTACAAGGTGTTCCCGGTAAAAATGCTAATGACAGCAATTCAGCATCGCCAGAAAAGAATGATTTAGCAGCTATAAAAGCCAGACTCGGCAAGGTTGAAAAATACATCAGCGGGCTGGAAATTGACATTAAATACTTTCAATCAGGAATAGAGAAGATATTTAAATTGGTTATAGATTTCTTTGGGGTATTCTCATGAGCAGTTTCTATGAAGTAGCCAGAATGTTAAATCAGATGGTTCCTGAATTAACAAAGGGTATGACCAATGGAAAGCGCGTATTTAGGAATACCAAAAGGCTGGCTGATGGTTTAGCTGACGTACAAAAAAGATTTAAATTTTTTAGTGACGAAATATCTAAGGCTAAAGCAGCACAAAGAAAGCTGGAAGAATTAAATAAAGAATTCAAGAAGGTCAAGGAAACAACTCAAAAGGTGAAGGATGTAACTGACAAAGTATTGGAAAAAGTTCCTGGTGGTGGAACTCCTCAGCAAAGAGCAGCTAGTCTTGGTGGTAAATATTTACCTACGCTCGTAGGTCTAGTAGCATTTGGCGGTGTCGCTGCACTAACAAAGTTGAGCGAACAAATTCAAAATGTACAAGAGAAATTTAATGATTCTATTGCAAGGGATTTATCAAAAGCCTTAACTTCCATACAAACCAACAAATCAAACATAGATAAAACAAATCGAAAAGTTAAAGAGTTTGAATTAAGCAACCAGCGAACGAGAGATAGAACTTATGCGCTAGAGAAACAAATTGTACCAATTAGAGAAAATGCGAATAATGCCCTGTATGAAGTTCGTGAAGGCAGACGGATATTAGAAAATCAAATAGAAGCTGCACGTAAACTCGGAAATGATGCACTTTACGAAGTGCGTACCGGACGAGAAACGATAGATATTAAGGTATCAGAAGCACGTAAATTGGGTAATGATGCACTTTACGAAACCAGGCAGAATCGTAGTTTATTTGATAATCTTGCCAGCCAATTTAATGATTTATCCTCACGAGTAAATCAAAATTTAGGCAATTCAATCAACAGCACCATAGCTACCTTGAAAGCAGATATAGCATCTGCAAAAGCTGCTGCTCAAAAAGCAGAAAACACCAATACACTGCAAGATAAATTGATAGATGCAGCAGTCGAACAAACAAAGGCTTTGGCTCGCGCTCTTGCTGCTGTTCCTGCGGCTCCAGATATCGTTTCACTAAAAAATGAAGTTGGGGCAATTAAAATTGATGTTTCTGCGCTGCGGCAATCTACCCAGCTTCAAGTAGAAGCTTTATCGAGTCAGGATACCGCTTTAGCTGCAAGTATTGGCAATCTTGCAGCCAAGGACAAACAATTAGCAGCGGCGATTGATAGTGTTGATAAAAGAGCTGTTGTTCCAGATTTATCACCAATCCAAAAAGCTTTAAATGATAAATTTGACGCTTTCGTTGCACAGAATAATAAGGATTTAAACATCCGAGATTTGAAAACGAAAGATTTAACTAAGTCTGAATTATCCAAGGAATTTGACAGAAGAATTGCAGACTTTGAAAGGCAATCAAATTTAACTTCTGACCAAAGGTTTGAAGAGTTTCAGAGACAAAACAGAATTGATTTAGGCTCAAAAATCGACAAATTAAATGCAACTGATACGTCATTGCAGGCTGATGTTAGTGGACTCAAAACAGACTTGAAGAAAGTCGGTACTGACCTATCTGGACTAGATACAAAAATCAGGGAACGCGAAAAGGTGGATATTGAAGCAAATAAGAAACTTGACCAAATGCTGCCACTGATTGGGAGTATCCCTTTACTTCCTGGTAGGGTATCTGATGCCATTAAGCCATCAATTCCTACACTTCCTCAGATAAATAATGAGGTAGGTAAAGCAGTTTGTAATTCATTTAATGGTGGGTGTGGTAAATCAGCTTTGGATAGGCAAAGTGCAGACATAAACAATGCTGACAAAGCCAACAATAACGACTTACTGAATAAATTAAATGCTGGCGCAAACGCCGGACAATTAGCCGCACTTGACGTAATTAACAATAAATTAGGCGCTCAAATTCCCGGAGGATTGTCTAGCAAATTAGTTAACGGTTTCAAGTGGTTACAACTTGATAGAGCATTAAATATTCTTACTTTTGCGGCTACAGTTCACAATGCTGCAATGTTGAGCAACGATATTTTCCAAACATTAGTAGGTGCGTTAACCAATGTTCTCACCCTAATATTACCCAAGGATGATGCTGGTAATGCTTTCAATATTGGTGAAGCAATTGGTAATACCGTGGAGAATGTTGTTAAGGGAATTGTAGGTGAAGAAAACTATACAAACCTTGCAGCCGGATGGGCTAAAGCTAACCGAATCTACCAAGCTACAACCAATGTTTTAAACAGCTTTATGAGCCTGACTCAAGTCGTTTTACAGGCATCTGAAATGATAGCAGCTTATACAGGGAAGATTGGTAATGCTTTGAAAAAGGGTGGCGTTGTTCTGGAGAACGCTTACGGTTGGATGAATCCACAGCCTAAATTTAATCGTGTCTTGCAAACTTTGGAGAACTTTCAACAGGCTGCATCAACAATACAGATGGTAACTCAAATACCTCTAGACTTTGTGAACGCAACAACTGAATTAACAACTTCTGCTACAGGATTTGTGACAGCAATAAAAGAAGATGATAAACCCCAAAATAAAGCTGTACCTATACCTGAGCCAGATGAATTAAAGGCTAAGGAGGTGCAAGCCAAGGTAGATTCTCAGCCTAATCCATTCGACTTTTCCGACTTATTCGACGGGGAGGATTAACAGGAAATGGCAGATTTACCAGATGATTTTAACCCGTTTGAACACCTACAACGAACTTACATATCGGAGTTTAATCGAAGGGTAAACAGATATTTTAATGATGTTCAGGGGAATGGTGATTTGAGTGGACCCAGACCATCATTAAAACTAGCCTGCTTGATGACTGACAACGACAACGATGCAATGATGACCATGCGTCATGATTTATTCTTTGATGTAATTGGTTATGGTCGCAAGAACTTAGCAGTAGTTTATGGTGAGAAATTTGCATCTGCACCACCTGTAGCGGGTCATCCACAACTGTTCTTGCACTTCTCTCAAGATGGTGCAGCAGTTCCCGAAGGTGAACCGTTAATTGAGCATGAGAAAAGTTGCAGATTGATGAAATTTTCCTGCACGAGTGATGGTGTTCAACCTGCCATCACCAAGCCGGATATGGTAGCAATTGCTAATGAAATAAAAACTTTATTTTTGGATGCTAAAAAAGGAATTACTTATACTACTGGCAATAAATCAGCGAGCTATACAGACCCTGAAAATGGGTTCCCAAAAGGTAATTATTTATTAGTAAATTCAAAGGCTGATGCTACTAACATTTACTCGAAAATGTGTAACGCCATAGATGTTCCTTACAAGGGTGATTCCCATGTGATCGTCAACGACCCGGACAAAGCCAGTACAACGACTGCCACAGCGGGAAAAAGTACAATATTAGGGAAGCAAGTGCAAAACCGCCGTTACCGTCCAACCGCTATCCTTCGTTTCAGATACGCTTATATCAGCTTAGGTAATCTTGTTAAACCTATATTCTTGATTGACACCACCCTTAGAAATCAATCGTTAGTCGAGTGGTTGTAAACAATAGTGGAGAAATAAGCTTGAAACCTATTAGGTTTCGCCACAAACAATAACGAGAAAATACGCTCTAGAGTGGGGTTGTCAAAAATCAGAAACATTCAATCATATGGGTTTTAGAGCCTTACAACGGTACGCATCACAGAAAGCAGCGTATGACAATTACAAAGCTTGGGACGCTTTAGACCCAGGTGCAAAGCAAACGGCGTACGCGGCTATTACTGATGAAACCAAGCGAGCAAAACCAGAACGCGTGACTGGGTATTTATCCCCATTCAATCAGGTTGGCTCTGCATTAAAGTATATTTCCATGCCTGTGCTGAAAAAGGTACAGGAAGGACAAGGCGCTGGTGTAGGAAATGCCTTGGTCGGAATACTTGATCCTTTTTATCTTGATGACACTGACACTGCCCCCACTTCTGGCGCTATTTCCTACCCACGGTTTAAAGCTGCAAAAGTAAGCCTTATTTTGCGATCAAGTTTTACGAAAAGCACTAGCCGTATCACTAAACGCAGCTATTTAAAGCCGGATGTAGACACCTATAGTTGCCCATTCGGGCAATCCGTAGCGGCTCAAACTTATGCCGCAGCTATGGTTATTATCCAGCCTGACATTGATACCTGGGTAGAAGCTGCTGCTGCTGGTACTAAGCGCTCGTTCAAATTGACCCCAGAGGGAGCCAAAATATAATGAGTAGCATAGCTGAAAGGACTGGCATTATCTGGGTTCCAGAGGATGACATTGATTTGTTAGCTGTTGGATTGGACGACGAATACAATGAGTCCGACTTTCTGGCTATGCTCAACATTAACCAAGCTGGTAGAGACTGGCTTGATGGCAAGATATCCCTCATGGACTACTGCGACATCTTGCAATCAAATGATATTCCTGACCCTTATGAACTTGTGGGGGAATTTTGTGATCACACTGAATTGATTATGAGAGCAGGTCTGTAGGTGAACAGAATTTTAGAGTTGCAAGATGCCAGCAATTTTTTGTTGCAATACAGCAACTCTTTTACCGCTGAAGTGATAGAGATGCAGGATGGTAAAAATATTTATGCAAAACTCACAGAAATAATAATTCCTGTTGTTTTTGATAAACCTGTTCTAAACATCAACATCACTACCAGCGTTCCTGTGGGAAAAATATGGGAATTCGCTGGAACTCTGAGACAGGTGGTGTCAACTGGCTTGGGTGACTCTATAACTGAACAGCAACCGCTGTCCTTGATACAGAGAAACTTGATTGTATTTTCCAAGGTGGCTGGTGACTATACCTTGAGGTACAAACCCCCTAAGTGGTTCATTGATTTGAACATAGCCATCTACCAGTACGACGGAGAGGACACTTCAGAAATAGAAATCGACTTGGCAAGAATCGAAACCAAAATTGATGCACTCACACCACCATAAAGTGCGATCGCAATTCCAAAACTTTTCCAGAAAATTATGACTGCTGAACGACTGACCGTTTTGATTACCGTCCTGACCGTTGCCACGCAGTCAGGACTTTATTTAGTTAGTGGTGGGTTTTCTGTGGGTAGCAAGGTTTCCGACATCAACGCCGAAATCAAGTTGATTAGGTCCGAGGTTATAGCTCAGAATGAAATCCAAAATTACAGGCTCAATAAGCTCGAAGGGTTGCAAAGCGCTAAAACTACCCATTAATTCGATTGGGGATTCACGCTAGAATTTCATGACTACACTAGAGGAATAGCAAAACCTGCTTAGTCCTTCACCTCTCAACCTTTGATAAATATCTGTCATCACCCAAAAGAGAGATTTTGTAATTTACCTTTCACCCCAAAAGCTGGGGTTTTGTTGTTTCAAATTAACCGCTTATGAAGCTGCGCTTTTATATGCTTTTAGGTTTGTGTCTCAGTCTGATTCTGAGTGTTGTGCCGCTTTCCGGCAATTTTACCAATGCTGCCACACCAGCAGTTACTCCTGTTTCTGCACTCTCTTTTACCCAAGGGGTGCAAAAAACGGTTTTAGAAAATGGCTTAACTGTACTCACCAAAGAAGTACATACTGCACCTGTCGTAAGTGTGCAGGTTTGGTATAAAGTTGGTTCTCGCAATGAGGGGAAAGGAGAAAGTGGTATTTCTCATCAACTCGAACATTTAATGTTTAAAGGTACTACTGACCGTCCAGTGCAATTTGGGCGGTTATTTAGTGCTTTGGGGAGTCAGTTTAATGCTTTTACTAGTTTTGATGAAACGGCTTATTTTGGGACGGTGCAGCGAGACAAACTAGAAGCACTGTTGACTCTGGAAAGCGATCGCATGAAAAATGCTTTAATAGGCTCAGAGGAACTAACCAGTGAAAAGCGTGTAGTCATTTCTGAGTTGCAAGGCTATGAAAACTCTCCAGAATATCGTTTAGATCGAGAAGTCAGAAAAGCCGCTTTCCCTAACCGTGCTTACGGTTTACCAATAGGGGGAACAAAAGCAGATGTTGAAAAATTCACCGTTGACCAAGTTCGCAATTATTACCAAACTTACTACAGTCCTGATAATGCGACTTTGGTAGTTACAGGCGATTTTACCACCGCACCCACACTGAAATCTATCAAAGCAACTTTTGGCAAACTACCAAAAGGAGAAAAAACGACTTTGAAAGTTTCTCCTGCGGTGACAGCGGTTAATGCTGTTCAAAAAACGCCAATTGTCCTCAAACAACCAGGAAGTGCAGCACTGTTACAAGCTGTCTATCCTTTACCAGATATCAAACATCCTGATGTACCGGCAATTGATGTCATGGATGCTATTCTGACAGGTGGACGTAGTTCTCGATTGTATCAAGCTTTAATAGAATCAGGATTGGCTAGTTCAGTCAGTGGTTCTGCTGCGGAACTTATAGAACCTGGTTGGTATGACATTAGTGCTACAGCCGCACCTGGTCAAGAATTAAGCAAAATTACGGCTGAACTGCAAGCATCTTTGACAAAATTGCAACAGCAACCAGTTACTGCTGAAGAATTAAACCGAGCCAAAACCCAATTGCAAGCTAGTTTTATCTTGAATAATCAGGATATTAGTAGTCAAGCTAGTCAATTGGCTTATAACCAAGTTATTGCTGGAGATTATCATTATATAGAAAAGTATTTGAGTGCGATCGCTCAAGTTACTCCCCAGGATGTGCAGCGAGTCGCTCAAAAATACCTCAACCCAGCCAAACAAACTATCGGTTACTTTGAACCAACTCAAGCAGATGGTCAACCAGGAACTTCTAGCGGTGCTGCTGGACGCACTACGGAAAACTTTAGTCCTGGTCAACCTGTAGACCCCGCAGAATTAGCCAAATATCTGCCACCGACAACATCAGCTACCAACACTAACCAACAATCTTTACCACAAAATTTTACCTTAGCCAATGGCTTGAAGGTGCTGCTGTTAAAAGATTCCAGCCTACCCACCATCAATATTAGTGGACAAATTAACGCTGGTAATGAATTTGATGGTAATCAAAAAGCGGGTTTAGCGAATTTGACCGCTACCAACTTAATGAATGGTACGAAAACTAAAAATGCTCTGACATTAGCGCAATCTTTAGAAGATAGAGGTGCTAGTTTAAGCTTTCGTGCTAATCGTGAAGGATTAAGCATTAGTGGTCAAGGATTATCAGCTAATTTGCCGATATTAGTAGAAACTTTAGCAGATGTGGTGCAGAATGCTAACTTTCCCCCAGACCAGTTAGAACTAAGTCGTCAACGAGAATTAATCAGTCTCAAAGTCCAGTTAGATGACCCCAGAACCCTAGGAAGACGGGTATTTCAACAAGCAATTTATCCAGAAAATCATCCTTTCCACAGTTTCCCCACTGTCGAGAGTTTACAAAATATCACTCGTGACGATGTGGTGAGTTTCTATCAAACACACTATCGACCAGATGCTACAACACTGACTTTAGTGGGTGATTTTGAGCCAATGCAGGTAAAATCCTTATTAAATCAGGCTTTTGAGCAATGGCAACCACAGGGAAAACCACCTGTTATCAACTTCAATTTCGTAAAATCGTTGTCAAAAACTCAACTGCTAAATCCAGTAATTCCTGGTAAATCGGAAGCGGTGACTTACCTTGGTTACAATGGCATTTCGCGCACAGATCCTCGTTATTATGCAGCATTGATTCTCAATCAGATTTTAGGTGGTGATACCTTATCGAGTCGTTTGGGAACAGAAGTGCGCGATCGCTTAGGTTTGACCTATGGTATATACAGTGGTTTTGCTGCGGGAATCAATCCTGGTCCCTTCTTGATTTCTATGCAGACAGCACCTGGTGACACTCAAAAAGCGATCGCTAGTACCATAGCTTTACTTAAACAATTGCGTGACCAAGGTATAACTGAAGCAGAATTTAACACAGCTAAACGTTCTCTTACCAATAGTTACCCCGTAGATTTAGCTAATCCCAGCGAAATGGCCAGCATCATTCTTAACAATGCTGTTTCCGGATTATCAACCGCAGAAATCCGCGAATTTCCCCAGCGCATTCAAGCAGTAACTATGAATCAAGTGCAGAAAGCAATTGAACAGTTAATTCAACCAGAAAATTTGGTCATTGTCACTGCTGGACCCTGACCCCTAACGTCCAAATAAAAAAATCCCCAATTTGTAGGGTGTATTAAGACACTAGTCCATAAGACACCATAAATTCAAGCATAATGGTGGGTTAGCGATAGTGTAACCCACCCTACGGTTTTTGTTGGGGTAATTTATTTTTTTGGTGTTCCCTAACATCCTGCACCAAATTTATTTATTCCCCACTAACTAGTTCAACAATGAAATAAACTTCAGTAAATTCCGGTATTTTTCTTAAATATATTTTCGTAGAATTACCATAAAAGCAAAAAATAGTTATGGTGTGAAATTAGGTATTTCTAGATCAGCTTTTTATAAATCTTTGGCAAAATATCCATAAATAAATTTGTGTAAAACTGCTGTATCAGTCCCCAATAGCTCATGCTATTATCGAGACATATTCATATATTTTATCTAAAAACATGAAAATACCAGAAAATAAAAAAAAACAAAATGTTAGTTCTGATTTTGACAAAAGTTTTTCTCAAATCTCCCCAGAAATAGCAGCTACCTTTACAAAAGAACAAATTGAAGCCATTAGAAAAGGCTTTAGTCACAATGAATGGCAGCAGCATTCTTTAGACTTGCGGATATCTGTGCCTATTCCGCTAATTCGTTTTTATTTAGTGCTATTAGCAGGTGAAGAACGCCGTTCAAAACAACGCTGGCAATATGAAAAACAATTATATCCTTTGTGGACTTTTGGTAATATTTTCTTTTTAATTTTACTTTCCTTCATTATTATAAGTGGTAGCATCTCTGCATTATTTCTAATCAAATCTCTTCTTCCTAAGCAACCAAACTCAACCTTTCCTACCTCATTACCTTGGATAAACGATGAGAATCAATGTAAAAGAGCTAACAAAACTTGGAGTGATGATAGATGTTGGGATGATGAACATAATCCTACATTTTGAAGTAAAAAGATAATTGTTAAGACTAAATCTGGGTGTCACTTTCAATATCTCTTCTAGGGTGCATCAAACCAATAAATTAGTTATTCAGGTGTTTGATATCTAACTCATCCGACTAATATGCTATGTCTTGAAGCAATAATCTACTCATAAAAAATTAGCAAAAATAAAATGGTTAATAAACGTTCAAATCAAAATTCTTTACACAATGATCCTTTCGTACAAAAAATTTTAGCTCGTATTCCTGCTCAAACATCAGCAACTTTCACTGATACTCAACTAACAGAATTAAAAAAGGTATTTATAGACCGTGTTAGTAATTCATCTCCAGTAGATATGAGGCTTTCTATACCATTCTTTAAACGCAGATTTTATCTGGTATTATTGATAGGTAAAGAAAAACGTTCACAACAGCGATTAAAAAATTCAAACTTTCAAGTCGTCAATGGATCTTTAGTCACAATCTATAGTTTAGCTATCATTAGTTTTCTCTTGGGTACGTTGTATTATGTAGAAAGAGAATTGAAAATTAATGCCTTTCCATATGACCAAGTACAATATCTTCATAAAACCTTTAAAAAATAAGCCTAAGCATTCATAATCAACAAACTTTTTCAATAGTAGGACTCAGGTTTGATTTATGTAGTGGTTTAGCAATGCTAAACCCTGGTTAGTCTTGTTTACGGAATTTGTAAGCGCCAAGCGCAGGCTATCAGGAGTCCTATATATGGGTACAAATAAGCTGAAAACATTGAGAAATCAATAATTTTAGGGGTATTAAAGGTGGGATAATATCCAAGAAATAAACCTTAATAAGCTAAAATGCACCTGGGGATACCCACTCAACAAAAATTAGACTTATTATGAATAAACTAAATTTGGTCTTTGAGGTCAGAAATCAACTCACCCTCGTAAATTGGCAAAGGTATTGATAAAATTTTGATATTATTGATAAACAAATTCAGAGATTTTGGAACAATCAATCTAGAAATCGGCAGGATTTAATAATATGCTTACTAGCAAAGTCGGTATTCCTGGATATTGTGTCAGCGAAGAACTCTACAATAGTTCGAGAACCATCGTTTATCGAGGGTATCGAGAGAATGACCAATTACCTGTAGTGATTAAACTACTAAAAAATCCTTATCCCAGTTTCAACGAATTGGTGCAGTTTCGCAATCAATACACCATTGCTAAAAATCTTAAATCACCTCTGATCATCCAAACCTACAGCCTAGAACCTTACCAAAATGGCTATGTGTTAGTGATGGAAGATTTTGGAGGGATTTCTCTCCAGCAATGGGCGTTGAAAGGAGAAAACGCAATATCTGTGATGGAATTTTTAGTTCTAGCGATCGCACTGTGCAATACATTAAATATATTATATCGAGAACGCATTATTCATAAAGATATTAAACCTGCAAATATTCTTATTAATCCCGAAACTAAACAAGTTAAATTAATCGACTTTAGTATTGCATCTCTACTACCAAGAGAAACGCAAACCCTAGTCAATCCCAATGTCTTAGAAGGGACACTAGCTTATATTTCTCCAGAACAAACAGGCAGAATGAATCGGGGGATTGACTACCGAACTGATTTTTATTCTTTGGGTGTAACTTTCTATGAATTACTGACAAGAAAGTTACCTTTTTTATCTAATGAAGCAATGGAATTGGTGCATTGTCATATTGCCAAAGCAGCACCATTAGTACATGAAATTAACCCGCAAATCCCGTCAGTAATTTCCAAAATCGTCAACAAATTGATGGCGAAGAATGCGGAAGATAGATATCAGAGTACATTGGGACTGAAGTTAGATTTAGAAAATTGTTTACATCAGCTACAAGAAACTGGGGAAATTCAGAGTTTTGAAATTGCCCAAAGGGACCTGTGCGATCGCTTCCTCATCCCCGACAAACTCTATGGGCGAGAAAACGAAGTAAAAAACCTCCTTCAAGCCTTTAATAGAGTCAGTCGAGGTGCAACAGAAATGATGTTGGTGTCTGGGTTTTCCGGAATTGGCAAAACTGCGGTTGTTAACGAAGTCCATAAACCAATTGTGCGGCAACGTGGTTATTTTATCAAAGGTAAATTTGATCAATTTAATCGCAATATTCCCTTCAGTGCATTTGTCCAAGTGTTCCGGGATTTAATGGAGCAATTATTAACCGAAAGTGATGCACAGATTCAGCGATGGAAAAATCAGATATTAGCGGCTGTAGGTGAGAATGGACAAGTAATTATTGAAGTCATTCCTGAATTATCAAGAATTATTGGTGAACAACCATCTGCCACAGAATTATCAGGAATAGCAGCACAAAATAGATTTAATTTATTATTTCAAAAATTCACCCAAGTCTTTACCAGTGCGGAACATCCTTTGGTAATGTTTTTAGATGACTTGCAATGGGCTGATTCCGCATCACTGAAGTTAATGCAGCTATTGATGACTGATACGGGGCATCTTTTTATTATTGGTGCATATCGTGATAACGAAGTAAATCTAGCACATCCTTTAATGTTGACTTTGAGTGAAATCCAAAAAAAACAAGCAACGATTAATACAATTAATTTAGCACCATTGAGCCAAGGACAAATAAATCAATTAGTTGCTGATACCTTAAAATGCTCTGAGAATTTAGCATTTTCTCTTTCTCAGTTAATTTTTCAAAAAACTCAAGGCAATCCGTTTTTTGCTACCCAGTTTCTCAAATCATTGCATCAAGAAAATATTATTCAATTTGATTGGAAATTAGGCTTTTGGCAATGTGATATTGCACAAGTGACAATTCAAGCGGTTACAGATGATGTTGTGTCCTTTATGACATTGCAATTAGGAAAACTCCCGCCATCAACCCAACAGGTATTGCAGTTAGCAGCTTGTATTGGCAATCAGTTTGATTTAGCAACTTTGGCAATTGTTTCTGAACAATCGGAAATTGAAACGGCTGCTAATTTATGGAAAGCATTACAAGAAGGATTGATTTTAGCACTTAGTGATGTTTATAAGTTTTATGTCGGACAAGAAAGCCAAGTAATTACCCAAGAAAATTCTCAGCCTGTTACCTACAAATTTTTACACGATCGCATCCAACAAGCTGCTTATTTATTGATTGATGAACATAAAAGACAAGCAACTCATCGAATGATTGGGCAACAATTACTGCGTCACATTCCCTCACAACAACGGGAATCCAGAATTTTTGAGATCGTCAATCAGTTAAATGCAGGGATAGAAATACTCACTCAACAGCCCGACAAAGATGAATTAGCCAGACTCAATTCAATTGCAGGACGCAAAGCAAAAGCAACAGCCGCTTATGAACCTGCACTCAAGTATTCAACAATAGGATTAGATTTATTAGTCCCTCATGATTGGCACAGCCAAGATGAACTACTGCTAACACTGTATGAATTGGCCGTAGAAGCGGCTTATCTGACTGGCAACTTTGCACAAATGGAACAGTTTGCTGAAGTTGTGTTCAACAAAACTACTTCATTACTGGATCAAGTTAGAACCTATGAAGTTAAAATTCAAGCTTGCATGGCTCAGAATCAGCAGTTAGTAGCCTTAAGCATTGCCAAGGATGTTTTGCAGCAATTAGGCGTTGATTTGCCAACGCAGCCAACAACCACTGATATTGGGCAGGGACTTCAGGAAATACAAATACTCCTAGCAGAAAAACCCATTGAGACATTATTAGAACTACCACAGATGACTGCATCTGCACAACGGGCGGCGATGCAGATTCTCTCCAGCATTATTTCTGCTGCCTATCAGGTAGATCCAGCCTTACTACCCTTTGTGGTGTTTGCCCAAGTTCGGCTGTCTATCCAGTATGGGAATGCACCCGAATCGACCTATGGGTATGTCTTTTATGGGCTGATGCTCTTGATCATTGCCGGGGATATAGATTCTGCCTATGAGTTTGGCAGACTAGGCATAAATTTATTAGATCATTTAGATGCTGCCAATCTGGCAGCAAAGACCATCTTTGCATTTAACTGTATGCTCAGACATTGGAAAGAGGCGATCAAAAATTGCTTAGAAGACTCTTTCCAAGCCTACGTGATTGGCTTAGAGACTGGTGATATTGAATATGCTGGATTAAGCCTTTGCAATTGTAGCTTGATTGGGTTGTTTAGTGGGCGGGATCTGCGGCTACTCAATCAGGAAATGGAGGCGCATTACAAGGCTATTGAGCGATTACACCAGTATGGCGTTCTATGTATACAAAGTCTTTACTCTCAGGCAGTTCTCAATTTGATTGAAGCCCCTGGCGAACCGTATCTCTTGCGAGGCGATCGCTATGATGAAGAGAAGTTAATTCCATTACACATCAAAAACAATGAATTGACGATGCTCTACCAGTGTTACGTCACTAAGCTGCTACTTAGTTATCTCTTCCAAGAATATGGGCAAGCTTTAGAAAATATTAATTTGGTAGAAAAGTATGCAGCAGCAGGAGCAGGGCTACCCTTTTTGCCAATCTTCTATTTTTACGATTCACTGACTCATTTAGCTATTTTTGCTAATGCTCCTGAATCAGAGCAGGCTAGGATTCTGGAACGAGTAAGCACAAACCAAGAAAAAATGAAGTTGTGGACATATCATGCCCCAACAAATCATTCCCATCGCTATGAGTTGGTAGAAGCAGAACGGTATCGGGTGTTAGGTAATAAAAATGAAGCTATAGAAAAATACGATCGCGCTATTTCTCTTGCCCAGGAAAACGAATATATCAACGAAGAAGCCTTAGCTAACGAACTGGCAGTCAAGTTCTATCTCGACTGGGGGAAAAGGCGTATCGCTCAAGAATACATAATCAACGCCTACTACGGCTATGCTCGTTGGGGAGCAAAAGCTAAGGTTGCCGACTTGGAAAGACGCTATCCCCAACTGCTGTCTCTCATATTAGAGCAAACCCGTTCTCCTCTCTCTACTAGCGAAACTATCTTTGCTTTAGAGACTGTCACATCTACCATTCCCGCCACTGTCAATAGTAGCGGCATCTCAGATTCTCTTGACTTAGCTGCTGTTCTCGAAGCCTCACAAACTATTTCTGGCGAAATCGAACTGGAAAAACTACTTTCGTCATTGCTTTCTATCGTCATTCAAAATGCGGGGGCTGATAAATGTGTATTAATGTTGTTGCGAGACAAACACCTGTTGATCGAAGGGTCAATTACCCTGGGGAAAGAGCCATTTGTTTTGCAGTGTCTTCCTGTTGAGGACAGTCAGGATATTCCCCTGAAGCTGATTTACAAAGTCAAGCACAACAGGCAGACTACGGTGATGTGGGATGCGACCCTGGATCCGACCTTAGCAAATGACCCGTATATCATGCATCAGCAGCCCAAGAGTATTTTATGCAGCCCAATTTTGCATCAAGGGAAGTTGCTGGGCATTTTTTATCTGGAGAATAATTTAGTAACGGGGGCGTTTACGAGCGATCGCGTCGAACTATTAAATCTACTTTGCGTTCAAGCCGCTATTTCCTTAGAAAATGCCCGACTTTATCATCAGTCTCAAATTAAGAATCAAGAACTAGAGGAATCAATCCAAAGGCTCCAAGCCACCCAAGTGCAACTACAATCGTCCCAGGAGTTTTTACGATTGGTGATCGACAACATTCCGCAGTTAGTCTTTTGGAAAGACCGCAACTCGACCTTTTTGGGTTGTAATGTCAGTGCGGTTCAAGCTACAAATCTGGAGTCACCAGATCAGATTGTCGGTAAAAATGATCATGACTTTTTTATTCAGGAAGAAGCCGACTGGTATCAACTGTGCGATCGCCGCGTCATGGAATCAGGAGAAGCCGAACTCCACATCATTGAAACCCAGTTAAGAGCCGATGGCATTCAATACTGGCTCGACACAAACAAAATTCCCCTGCGTGATCCAGACAACAACGTCATAGGTATTTTGGTGACAGTCGAAGATATTAGTTATCTGAGACGAACGGAAGCCAAGGGAAAACAAGCTCAAGAAGAACTACAGGAAAAAGAGCAGTTTCTGCGTAGTATCTATGATGGTGCCGAAATTGTAATTTTTGTCATAGATGTATTAGCAGATGGCAGTTTCCGCTATGCCGGATGGAATCCTGCCGCAGAAAAGGTGACTGGAATTAGTAGCATTAATGTTGTAGGCAAAACTCTCCAAGAAGTCATGGGAGAAGAACAGGGAGAAAGGCTGCAACGACGATTTACCGAAATTGTCACCACAGGCAGAAAAGTTGCGTATGAAGAGCATATCGACCTTAATGGTCAGGAAACCTGGTGGTTTGCTAACCTCAATCCCATCAAGAATGTAGAGGGGCGGGTTGAGCGGATTATTGGCACAACATTTGATATTAGCGATCGCAAGCAAATAGAACTTGCCTTACAACAAAAATCCCAAGACTTAGAACAAGCCTTAACCAATCTGCAAAAAGCCCAATTACAAATGGTGCAAAGTGAAAAAATGTCTGCACTGGGTAATTTAGTAGCTGGGATAGCCCACGAAATGAATAATCCTCTGGGCTTTATTTATGCTAGTCTCCAACAAGCTAAACCCATCCTAGCTGAGATTTTTGAACACTTGAAATTATATCAGGCAAGCTTTCCCAATCCAGGTGCAGAAATTCTCCTCAATGCCGAAAAAATTGACTTGGATTATAGCTTAGAAGACCTTCCCAAAATACTAGATTCGATGACGATAGCCTGTGACAGATTAACAAATATCAGCACCAGTCTCCGCACTTTCTCCCGTGCTGATAGAGATTACAAAGTACCATTTAATATCCATGAAGGCATTGATAGTACCATTCTTATTCTCAAACATCGTCTCAAAGCCAACGAAAAACGTCCTGCCATTGAAGTGATCAAAAACTACGGTAATTTACCTAAAATACAATGTTTTCCTGGTCAATTAAATCAGGTATTTATGAATATTATTGCCAATGCCATAGATGCGTTAGATGAATCAAGTAGAGGATGGAGTACTGAGGAAAAAAAAGCAAATCATAACAGAATTATAGTTAAAACCTCAATCGAACATCAGCAGGTAAAAATCACCATTGCTGATAATGCTCAAGGGATGAGCGAACAAATCAAACAGAAAATATTTGACCACTTATTTACAACTAAGGGCATAGGTAAAGGTACAGGATTAGGATTAGCGATTGCCAAGCAAATTATCGCAGAAAAACATCAAGGTAGCATCACTGTTAATTCCACTCCAGGGGAAGGCACAGAGTTTATCATCTCCCTATCTGTCAAATAGTCAAAACACTTTTTCAGCAAACCCTAATTAAGTTTTGTAAAAAAACCTTTCCTTTTAGCCTTTTACCTGATCAAACCAAACTTTTTTAAGTAAAAATACTTGAAAGTATTTTAATATACAATTTTAAATTGATTATTCAAGATTTGTCTATCTAATGGAGGAATAAATGTATTTTAGATAAATACTTAAATGATGAGATATTCCGATCACCTGACGAAATTTAATACCATATTCCCTCGTTGATATCTGACAGTGAGGGAATTTTTTTAATTATACAAACAGATAATAATCAAGAGTAATTGATCTATCTTTAGGAGGACTGGATAAATAGCTAATCAATATTAAATATTAAATAGCCCGATTACCCTACCGGACTTTAGCTCCAAACCCCCTCTTGTTATTAACCGTTCAGAGGGGGCTTTATTAAATCAAGTTCTTTTTTGTGACATAATAAATATAAAATTAAATTTAGTACTATAAATTTGCATCAAAAGCGATGATTGAGCTTTATTATTGGACAACTCCTAATGGTCATAAAATCACAATTTTCTTGGAAGAAGTAGAAATTCCCTACACCATCATCCCTATCAATATCGGTGCTGGTGATCAATTTCAGCCTGATTTTCTCAACATTTCTCCGAATAATCGCATTCCCGCAATTGTTGATGATGAACCAGCACATGGAGGTGCGCCAATTTCCATCTTTGAGTCTGGAGCCATATTATTATATTTAGCAGAAAAAACTGGGAAATTAATTCCTCAAGATGTGCATGGACGAGTGGAAGTTCTCCAGTGGTTATTTTGGCAAATGGGTGGTTTAGGACCAATGGCCGGACAGAACCATCACTTTAGCCAGTATGCTCCCGAAAAAATAGAATATGCTATTAATCGCTACGTTAAAGAAACTGGACGTTTATATGCAGTGTTAGATAAGCGACTTGCTGATAGAGAATTTGTCGCAGGTGATTATTCTATTGCTGATATTGCCATTTATCCTTGGATTGTTCCTTATGAACGTCAAGGCCAAAATCTAGAAGATTTTCCCCATATTTCACGCTGGTTTGAAACCATAAAAAATCGTCCAGCCGTAATTCGTGCTTACGAGAAAGCTGAGGAATTTAAAAATCAAGCTCTTGATATCGAAAAATCAAGAGATTTGTTATTTAACCAGTCAAGTAATACTGTACAACGTTAGATAATTCGTAATTCGTAATTCGTAATTACAGCACATTTTGTCTGAGTGAGGTACACAAAGGCAGGCAAGACTTGTACTGAGCTTGTCGATAGCGTAGCGTGGCGTTAGCCATAGTATGCCCAACCCACAAGATTTATAAGATTAAGATGTGTACTTCATTTACTTACAAGTTGCTGTATCAAACATCGGCTAAAAGCAGAAAAACGGAAATTATTCAGGTGGTAATTCTTGTTGTTTTAAGGGGATAGTAATGACAAATTCTGTTCCTTGATCAGGAGCAGAAATACATTTTAAATTACCACCATGTTTTTCTGTAATAATTCTGTAACTAATAGATAAACCTAAACCTGTACCTTTGCCTACTGCTTTGGTGGTGAAAAAAGGTTCAAATAAGCGCTTTTGGATATTTTCAGGAATGCCATAACCATTATCTTTGATGTGAATAATTACCTCTTCGTCTGTGGTGATTTGAGTATGAATTTGAATTTGTGGTTGCTCAATTTTTTGTCCATTAATAATTGCTTCTTCTAAAGCATCAATTCCATTAGCCACAATGTTCATAAATACCTGATTGAGTTGCCCGGCATAACACTCTACTGGTGGTAAGTTACCGTATTTTTTAATTATCTGAATTGCTGGACGATTAGATGTAGATTTGATTCGATTTTGTAAAATTAGCAGTGTACTATCAATACCCTCATGGATATTTACAGCTTTCATTTCTGCCTCATCTAGCCGGGAAAAGTTTCGTAGAGATAGTACTATTTCCTTGATTCTTTCGGAACCAACTTCCATTGAATGTAACAACTTAGGCAAGTCTGCTATGACAAAATTTAAGTCTATAGTTGTAATTAGTT
>NZ_JBPWOA010000003.1:0-2473 GCF_051781005.1 Anabaena sp. WFMT
TAGAGATAGCGAAGACACTGTTGGCGAAATATTTCTTTACATTAAAAAACGATAAAAACCAATCAATTTGGAGAAATCATGGGTAACGTCTTGTAGCAGTTTTAACACCAGTTAGAAACTGTCAACCATAAGTTTTATTTCCTGAATAAATTGATTAAGTGCTTTCTGTGCTGTTTTAAAACCTGAAGCTTGCCGTCCCAACCTCAATTCAAATAAAATGCGCTCGCGTATTGCCTCAAAATCTATAACGTCATGCACAAAGGTAATGGCTGACCGCGCCTGAAGCTCTAAATTTTCTTTCTGAAGATTCTGTACTTGGATTTTAAGCTTTTCTATCTCCTGCTCATACCGTGTAATACTTGGTAATGGGTCAGAAAAAAGTGGTGCATTAGATGGGGTAATTTCTGAGATTTGCCGTGTAATACATGGTAAAATATTACTTGTAACTATTTCCTCTAGATAGTCAGCCCTGGTTAATCCCAAGCATTCGGAGGCGATACCTAATGCCTTCCAGGTATCATCTGTCAGTCTTAAAGAACGCACTTCACGATAGTCCGAGTTTTTAATCGCAAATTTACCTTGAATATCCCTTTTCATTTTTTTCATCGAGCATCATTACCATGTAATACACGGTAAGAGTAGAAAAAATTTCAGTGGTTGTCAACCGTGTATTACATGGTATAGTTGCATGGGCTTATTCTTTAAGCACCTTGAGGTTGCAATTGTTTAAAACGAGACGAGCGAGTCTGGGCAAGAGGTATTCCCACCAGCCAAGCGTCCAGTCGAACTAAATTAAGCGCACAAGCGATGAAAACGTGCATTAAGTGAGTTTTCTTTAAACCAATGTAACGAGAGCGACGTAATCCTGAGCGTCTTAGACCCTGTGAGTGTGTTGATTCTATACCTGCACGTTGGTTATAAGTTGCTTTCCATTCAGGAGTTTGTTGCTCTTGTCGTCGAGCTTGGAGTGCTATTTGTTGCTCTTTTGGCAGAAGACTCAACTCCCGTGGTTCGGTTTTTGATTTAGTGCAAGATGAACGTACTGGACAAGTTCTGCATATGGAACCATTAAACCGAACACGAATAAGAGGTTTGCCACTTATATCATGTCCTGCTAACCATTTGGTACTTTGGTGTCCTTGGGGACAAGTAACTTTCTCATGATCCCAATCTATTTGAAAATTAGAGCTATCAAATCCAAGTTGTGCCTTTGTTTGCCAACTGGGATCTAACCGCACTGGCCCAATAATTTCTACATCATATTTAGTCTTGCTACTTACTAAATTTTCCGAAGTGGGATAACCGCAATCCACAAGATGTTCTTTTGGTAACAACGATTTCTCTTCCAGTGATTCATGAATCGGTTCTATTGCTTGCTCATCAGTGATTGTGGATAATGTCGTGTGGACGTTGGTGATGAAACGGGGACTATGCTCATCACAAATCTCTGTCATGTGTACTTTGTAACCGACCCAATCGACGCTACGCTTGGAACTATAATGTGCTTCAACATCATGAGGTGAGTGAATCGCAATTGTGGATGGTGGCAAGTCTTTAACACTACGCCATTTTATTGACCCATCTGGCTCTGGAGTATAAAATTGCTGTACCCATATTTGACGCAGGATTTCAACTGCGGGTATTTGACGTAACCACTGTGGTGCTGTTGGTTCATAAATTGCGTCTAATAGCGCCAAACCGTCTACTCCAATTGTGCTTCCTAGAGCTTCTCTTTCAGAGTCGAGCTTTGGTAAACGATAGTTTTCTACACGACGACCATAGCGGTCAAACCAATCTGGTTGAATATTTATCGTCAACCACTCAGGTGCTGCGACTGCTAAACTATCAAGTGCAAAACGCATCCCTTCTCCCAATGTCTCCAATCTATTCAGAGTACGGATTGCAGCTAAAACATGAGTTGAGTCAGTACGCTGTCGCCGATGTGTTTTGAGTGTCCCAGATTCCCTTAATCGATGTAGCAATATATCCAGTAGTTTTTGCTCTGCGCCACCTGCTAGTAATCGCGTCCTAAATTCCGAAAGGATGGAATAGTCAAAGCCTGGGTCACTTAACGGGAGGCTCAACACATACTTCCAGTCAATATGTCCGCGTACTGCATTCGCCGCCTGTCTGTCAGATAAATTCTCCATAAATTGCATTATGCACACCAATGCTAACCGCCAAGGTGCATATGCTGGCTGCCCGTTTTCCGGAAATAGGTCGGCAAAAGCTTCCGAGTCAAAGATACTTCCTAAACTATCCCGAATGTTCATGTAAATATTTCCTTTTGGGAAAGATGCACGTGCCACCTCTACTGTTTGTTGAGGTATATCAGGGATATTTTGAGGATGTATCAACATGGTAGCAAATTACTTTTTCAACAGGATTTAATTATCCTATCGCTGCGAAAGCAACCAGATTTTTCATGCAATCTTACTTGCTAAAATTGTGAAGAAATATTTCGCCAACAGTG
>NZ_JBPWOA010000004.1:0-46924 GCF_051781005.1 Anabaena sp. WFMT
TTGTCAAACTCAAACGGCATTTTCGGGTGAGTTACCTAGTCATCTTGAATCGTTTAGCAACAATGGGAATCATTGACTTGGCCAAAGAGAAAGCCAAAATCTGTGCAATTTATAAAAAGCAACATGATGGTGCATCTTTGCAACATTCAATGGAATTACCACCAGCCCTAGCAGCAGCAGAATATCCAGAAAATGAACGTTATGAATTTCTAATTTGGCAGTGCTTAAAATTGGACAAGATTTCCGCAATCAAAGCCGCAGAACTGCTCAATTTAACTGTGGAAAAACTGTGGGTGCGTCATCAAGAGAATGAAGTTTATGCAGTTGCTTAATGGCACAATTCTCGACGCAACAGCACTGATTGATTTTTGCTGGCTCAACGAGTGGGGATGGCTACAACAGCACTATAGTCCGTTGTACATTGCTCAGGAACTTTTAGACTCAGATCAACTGGAACTGCCCACTCGCCAAGCTGCTCACCAATACTTAACGCCTGTAAATCTTTCCACAGCAGAAATGTTTACCAGTTTTCTAGAATTTGGTGTCAGAGCGCCCCTTTTAAGTATTGCAGATAGGTCTACAATAGCCATCGCCCGTCATCAATTGTTGATTTGTGCTAGTGATGACGGGCTAGTTATTAAAACCTGTGAGGCATACAACATTACCTACACCAGAACACTGCGGTTATTAACGGAGATGGTGTATACAGAATACAAAACCGTGATAGAGGTAATGGCAATGGCTGATAAATTAATCCAGGAGCGTGGTAAACACATTTCTGCCAAGGTTTTGACAGATTGGAAAACAAGTTTACAGAAATATGGTAACTGATATCAACTTCGATATCAAAACAGGCAAATACAGACATAGCATGGACAAATGACACCTGACAACTTCCGCAAGGAGTATTTAGTTAATTCGGGAATATTTTGATTCATGCCCATACCTGTTGTTTTATGATAGACGTTATCGGAAACATACATTATCACGAACGAGCCAGTGAGGAAAAATGTCTAATGATCCACGGGTGGGAGAAATTATCGTTCCTCAGTTAGAAGCGTGTTTGGATGCCAAGATTACTCGGTATTTTGACGCGCAGCTAGACCAAGACCCAGATGTGTTGGCGCAGTTGTTGGCAGATAAGCGCAATCCCAATACCAAAAGGGCGTATGAGAAGGATATTCGGGATTTTTTCGGGAAAATGACTCTCTTGCCGCCATCTACTGATAGTGTGCTGGAGTTTCTGCACTTGCAGCGAGAGCAAGCAGTGATGGTGGTGCTGAAATATAAGGCAATGTTAATTAAATCTGGGGTGCGGGAGGCGACGATTAATCGGCGGTTGGCGGCGATTAAGTCCTTGGCGAAGATGGGGCGGAAGTTGGGGGTGTGCAATTATTCCCTGGAAGATGTGGAGGGGGAAAAGGTAAAGGCTTATCGTGATACGCGGGGTGTTGATAGTCAGACGATAGCCAAAGTGATTCAGCAGTTTGATAGAGAAACGTTGATTGGTAAGCGCAATTATGCAATTTTTATGGTGCTTTGGGGTTTAGCTTTGCGTCGTCATGAAGTTTGTCAGTTAAATGTGGGTGATTTTGATTTTTATGGTCGTAAGTTGCGGATTTTAGGCAAGGGTCAGGGAACGAATGAAGAGTATTTGGATATGTCTAAGGATGTGGGCATTGCAATTGCCCAGTGGCTGATAGCGCGGGGGGATGTGCAGGAGAATTTACCGATTTTTACGGCGTTGGATTTTCATAATTCTGGGCATAGATTGACTGCGGATGGTATCTATAAAATTGTGTCGGCGAGTTTTAAGGCGGTGGGGGTGAAGAAACCTATGTCACCCCATAGGGTCAGGCATTCGGCGATTACGGCGGCGCTTGATGCTACTGATGGGAATATTAGAAAGGTGCAGAAGTTGAGCCGTCATGCTGACCCGAGAACGTTGATGATTTATGATGATAACCGCAATAAAGATTTATGGGAAATGTCGGAATTGTTGACGGGGATGTTAAATAATAAGGAGTGATTAAAAGTAATCTATTAAGTAGGTAGACACAAATAAACCGAACTATATAACGAAATGTAAAAGACTTCAAACCCTTGTGATTACTTGATTTTGCTTCACTCCGTTCCCAATGACATAGTTATAAATTTTCCCACCTACTTAACCCGCTTTCGTCAAACTGGGAATCACAAAAATAATTTCCTAATGTTCCAATCCAGATGTGTTCTCATGTTTGAACATTTTATTACTAACAAAATATGGCGAACATTTTGAAACATTAATAAATCGCTAAAACCCTTGTTAAATAAAGGTTTTCAATCAAAATACCAGACTGCGCTTACTGCGCGGAGCGCAATCGCTTTTCTCTTCCCAAAAATGACTTTCCCCAATTCAGAAATTATTGACCAGCTAAAACAGGCATCTGATGGCTTGTTGATGATGAGCGAGTCAGAATATCCCTTTGAAGTTTTCCTTTGGAAAACTGAACAAGCACCCCTGACTCAGAATAAAGTTTTAGAAAAAAACGGGTATTCCCAAAACACACCTGTTAAAGTTGTGGAAGTAGATGATTTTTTTCAAGTTGTAACTACTGAGGAAGATTGGCACGATGACGAGGAAAAAGAAACTGTCAAAAAATTTCAAAATCTTGTCAATACACTGAAAAGCAATCTCAAGAATTTAGAAATATATCGAATAGGTAGTAAAGAAATAGATGTTTATATTATCGGCACTACCCCTAATGGTGATTTAGCTGGAATTTCCACTAAGGTAGTGGAAACTTGAATTAATTACAGATTGTCAACTTTGCTTTCAATCACTTCTTGAATGTTTGGTGAAACGTTAGAGAGAAAATCAAAACCTGTGAGTTTTTCTAGTTCATCAACACTGGTTCGGTAAAGTTTCCAGTTGTTGTCAATTTGCTCATCATTGGGAATATTGACCGCAATTACACGGCTATTTGCAGTTATGCCATCAAGTCTACTACCAGGTTTGTCTAGTACAACTACAATTTTCCAAGTGGATTGAGGAATAGTTACCAAATTCTTCAATTGCCCCTTGCTGCCAGCCGGTCCTGCAATGATATAAAGCTCTTTGCCTTGTTCTACCATTTCTCTACTGTAGTCCTCTAGATTACCCCAAGTATTGCGGTTGTTGTCTGGTGTCTGGGGCATCATATTAGTCATTAAGAAAGTAGCTGCATTATCCTCAGATGTCTTGGTACGGTCTGCTGATGGTGCAATATGACCCCTATCATAACCTGAAACATTATAAACAGTGGGTTTTATACGTTCCCATCCTTTAGGTAAGGTGTTATCAGGTCTAAAGTTATCTTGTCGGGGAGCATCACCAAACCATGATTTATTTAACTGCCAACTTACCCAGTTAGCAGTACCCTGACTGCGGTTGTATGATAGTGCATACTGATTTTTTACCATCAAGTAGTTGTCAGGAGTGAGGACAGTTGCCGTCGCTCGACTGGGATTTCCCAATAGCAAATGGGGGCTGATTGCTGGTGCAGTTGTGCTAGGTGCTGGTAAACACCAAATCAGAAGTGCCAGCAAAAAAGTAGCTACACTCCAAAAACGACGAATTATTATCAATTTTTTCACTCTGAAAAATTTAATTAATTGTCAAATGTGGGGTCAGAATTGATATGATCTACTGACGACCAATATACATTCCTGGCTTAGTTCTAATCTTTTCTAAAATCTTAAAAACTCCACTCATTATCTTTTCCTCTTTAGCCAAGCTGTTCATTTACCTTCACTTCTCTTTTATGCAGATTTACAGCCAAGATTCAACAGACAATGGTCGTACTTGTATAATACGCTGAAAGTCACTATCGGCTGATACAACGGTAAGACTGTGTTGTAAAGCTACAGCAGCAATCCAGAGGTCATTTTCATCAAAGCCTAAATCAGTGATTTTCGTTTTTCTCCGCTTGCTTTTTTCTTTCGGTGCAAATTGATTGAACAAAGCGGCTTTCAGTTGTCCGTAGATAGTAGCAGTAAATCCATCAATACTATAGATGTATATACCCTGTAGAAAACGGTGAATCAGGGCTAAGTTAGCTTCATAGCGTTGAGAACGTTCTGCCATGTCTATCAGTTCACCTTGAACAATGACACAGGTTGTAATTAAAGAATTTTCCATCTCAGCAAGGCGACGCAGCACATTGGCATCACCGAGAATTGCCAGGCTACAGTGATTTGTATCTAATAGGTACATTATTCAAAGGGGTTATCGTCATCAAATTTGGCTTTGCCGCGAGTGGCATAAACTAGCTGGAGGCACTCTTGTAAATCATCACCTTCCCATTTCCCAATCGTTTTCAAGTGTTCTAGGAGGTAGCTGGCTGTGGAATTTACTCTTGTGTGAGTAGCTTCTGAAGCTACTTCTACTTTGGGCGGTGTTTGGGTTTCCTTGGCTTTAAGAAAGCGTAAAAAGTCTAGGGTTTCTGCCAGAATGCTATCTGGAGTGGATTCAATTTCTTGGAGAAGTAGTTCTTTGAGCATCATTCTTCATATCTCCTCTACTTGATAGAACATTCTTGAATAGCTGCATCAATCTTGATTATGGCAATAGTTTCTTTGAGGGTTAATTAATAGTAATAATAGTAAGTAAAAAGCTAACAATTACTCACTTTTGGTGTAGGACTGTTGTGCCTATAAACTGCACAAAACTGATTGATTTTTTTTTTATACACCAATGGGTTAACATGAAATACCCCGTTAGGATTACTCCAACAGCATTAAGTAATCATCTAACTACCCGCTTCAAAAATCTGGTTAGCAGTTAAAGACAACTCTCTTAATGTTGGCGATACTATCCGGTCATCACCTCTGAATTGACTAACTTGGTATTCCCCCTCAACTAACGAGTAAACCGAGATGGTTGGTTGCTTAGGATTGCCAATAAACCGCCTACCTCCCAATGCAGCGTAGTCTACAATCCAGTATTCTGGAATGCCTACGGCTTCGTATTGACCTAGTTTTGTGAAATAGTCATCACGCCAGTTTGTACTAACTACCTCAATCACCAGAGGAATTGATGCTCCCTGAGTGACTGTAGCTTGTTTTTTCCACAGTGGTTCATTGACGAGATTGGAGCGATTGACCACCAATATATCTGGTGAATAACCGGATTCATTTTCAGGTGGTTTGACAAGTGCAGTTTTGGGAATGAAGTAGGGAAGATTTAGTCGCTTGATATCAACAGATATTTCTAGCGCCAAAAAACCGATAACATCTTCATGCTCCCCTGTAGGCTGTGACATCTCAATAATTACCCCATCATGCAGTTCATACCGTCCCCCTTCTGGTTTCCATTGGGCAAACTCTTCAAAGGTTACTAGCTGAGTTTTAGGTAAGGCTTGAACCATAATTTACCTACCTTGTTTAGTTTTAATGTCCCGACTGTGGTTTTTGTGGGAGGGCGTAACGTTTGCGATACCTTCTCTACGAGAGGCTTATGCCAACGGTATCAGCATAGTTAGTAATCGCACGCACATCCTAATCCTAACCTTCTCTCTGACCACCTGATTGCCTGAACAGGTAATCTAAAACCCTGTCAATTCGTTCCAAAGCAGCGTTAGTTGTACGTTGGGACTCTTGGTTATGACGCTGAAATTCTTGAAATTGTCTTTCAGACTGTCTCAAGGCTTGCTGGTGTAAACGGGCAATATCAGCCAGATTAGTTACTGTTCTTTCCAGTCGTGCCAGTGCTTGACTGTTAGACCGGGTTTCACGTCTTACACCCTCTTGAATGGTACGAACTAAATCAATTTCATCTCCAAGCTGGTCTAAACGTTGGTCAATATCATCCAGCCTGACAGTGATATCTTCTAATGGCTGTGAATTAGTCATGATGCCTCTTTCTCAGTTGTTTTACGTTTTCTGTAATTTTTCAGCCATAGATTAATAGCCTCCTCTATTGCATCAACTTGGCTAACCTCCAAGTCAGTGCAGGCCATCTTAAATTCTTTAACTACTTCTTTCTTGATATAACCACTTAACTGTGCATAGCTTGGGTCATCTCGTCTAGCCACAATATTACATATCTTCACTACTCCTTAAATAATAAGAGCGTGTAAACAATTTTGTAAATATTCAGGATAACTAGTCATCACGTCAACTAGTTATCCTGACGATAACACCAGAAGCATAAATCAAGCAATAAACGGTTACTGATTTCTGTCTGACAAATAGCCCAAGTGTTTACACCATCTGTATTTTAGCGATTAGACCGGACATCTACTTGACTTTTGACTTCCGTCCTGGGGTACTAGGCTATATCTACTGATAATTTATTAGCTGCCGGTTGACCCACATTCCATACTTGTGCCTTGCCAATTTCTTCATAAGCTTTTTTAAGAAAACTATGCAAACGCTGCTGACCCAAAATACCCAATTCAGCACTTAAGAAAGCTTGAGAAAAGTTGATCCGGGTTGCATCAAGCAAATCCCGCTCTCGATAACTAAACTTAGGAAAGTTAATTATAGGTACTTTTTGAGATTTAATTAATTCTTGTAAATCCTCTCGTTCATCCACGTGTTTCCAGTCATCGCATAAACCAAAATTGCGGACAAAAACGTGCTTAATTTTGCCCCGCGTAAAAAGTTCCGAAGCATTCTCCAAACCAAGGTCGGCGAATATGTTACCACTGCTTTCCTCAAAAACGGGTTCCTGTGTCATTGCTGTTTCTCCCTTGCTACTGCATCCTTATAGCGAAGTCACAAGTCACACTAAGTCATATAATTAATACACTATTTCATCAATTTTTATAACAAAATTCTGTGGTGTCTATTTCCTGGGTTGGGCGTTTAATTTGAAGATAAACTATCTAAAAACTGACTAGGTGTAACAATCAAGATATCTCGAAAAGGATGCAGTTCTAATAAGTCTTTGTCTCCTGTGATAATATGAGTGGCATTTCCAGAAATGGCTAATTCTAAGAATTTATTATCTTTCTTGTCTCGACAAATATCTATTGTTTCATTAATTGTGATTAATTCTGTTTCTCTGGCTAAACTGGCTAAGAAGTCTTCACGAATTTCTTTCGATAGATAGCGGTCAAATTTTGGACGACTGAGTACATCAATTAATTCTGATAAAATTTCTGCTGAAATTAAGATTAATCCGTTTTGTTTGGCTTCTCTAAAAGCTTGCATTGTCGTAGATTTAGAGAAGATTAATGCACTGACAATTACATTTGTATCAATTACGAAACGGTTAGTTTTCATCATTGAGAATTGATTCTAAAATCTCTGGGGTCATTCCGTTAGCAATGGCTTGTTGACTCGCTTCTTCCATGATATCTAAGAGTGGTTTTTGACTGACTGCTTTTTGCAGCATTATGTTGAGAAATATTTGGATTTTTTGCTGTTTTTCTGGTTCTGCTTCTCGGTACGCTTTGGCAATTTCTGGCTCAACTTGAATGGTAATGTTTTCCATGATAAATTACAAGTTAATTAGTCTTTGTTTATTATAGCAATTGCCAGTTATTTCTGTTTTACACTATCCTGAATTATTCTAATCTCTTCCTCTGTTAATCCATACAATTTATACACTATTTCATCAATTTCTCGTCGCGTGACCACTTTTGACCCAAACTAAATTTTAAGCAATTATACTTATTAATTTGTATTTTGAAAACTACTTTTGTAGTAGAAAACGAGTGCAATATGTGATTCAGCAATACGGCTCGGTTCATAACTCCAGTTCAGACTCCCGTTTACGCTCACGTTGTCGTTGTTGCTTTTGGCGTTGTTGATACTCTCGTTCCCGCTGTTGCCACCGTAGCAATGCCAACAATTCCTCATGCCAATTCTGCGCTTGTGGTTTAACTCTAGTGCAGGCGGGCAACAATTCACCTACAGCCTTCGCAATGGCATCTCCTTCTGCATCATGATCTAAAGCACAAACTAATTCAGGTATATCTTGCAACAACTCCACAGGCAAACTCCTGGGACTATCCACAGTCATGTACATTATTCTTTCTTGTGGTACTCCTCGGTGTCTTTCAACTTCCAACATCGCATAAGACAGCACATCAAGGGGTGACTTTAACAACACCACCTTTTGAATTGCATCAGTAGGTTGCCCTCCCCATTGCAGGTAAAACCAACCATCACTGCGTTTTGTACCAATGGCATATCCTGTAAAAGTATTGTCTTTTTCTAAAGTATTATCTTCTGCTCTTGTCCCCTGCAAAAATGCACCTTTAGTTTCACCATTGAGGTTTTTCAACAAAAACACAGCATTATGTTTATCATCAGCATAAACCCACCCCCGCTGATATAATTCTTGCACAAAATCTTGAGGCAAGCCCCGGTTTGTAGTTAAATAGTTGTGTACTAAATGCCAGTTCGATTCGTCCGGTACTGGTGGGACAAACTGTGGTGCAGCCTCATCTTTGAGGATCTTTTGCGCTTGTTGCCTAGTATAGTGAGTGACAGCCCTCTGCATCCCCTCTTCACCAAATCTATCATTCAACCAAGCGATCGCTTCTCTAAAATTGCAACCATTAACGTGTTTCACCAACGCGATCGCACCAGTATCAGTAATAGCACCAGGACTAGCACTAGTTTTTTGGGAGTTGGCAGCAACAGTACCTCTTTTCTGAGATTTGGCAGTACCATTACCTGTTGTTTGTGTGTTGGGTGCATCCAACCTATTCTGAGTATCGGGTGCAAGGTGACTCCAGTGAGAGCCATTTATATAGATAATGTGTTCACCCCCTTTCCAGCAGCGATAGCTGCTATTGTCTTGGTCTAATCCCAAATGCCAAGCCACATCTTCTAGGGGCAAATCGCTTAATTGTTCAGTCTGCTTCTGCAACCGCTCCTTTTCCACTTCCAGTTCCTGAATCCTTTGTCGCAGAGATTCATTTTCCTTCACCAACCTTTTAGCAGTGCGCTCCATAGAACTCTTACTCTGCAATGCCCTATCTCGGTCAGCAGACTTAGCCCGCATCTGTGCAATAGTCAGGTCAGAGTTAAGGTCTTTACCTGACTCAACTATGCGATAAAAATCCTTAATATCCTGGTGTTTAGCCACACTACCTTGAATGCCACGCTCTAACCCCAGGTGCTGCACAGATGCAAAGTAGCTTTCTTGGAAATCTCGCATCTTCTGCCGACCATCAAAAAAGTGATTGCACCGCAGTTGCCCGTTTTCATCCAGTGGCACAAAATAAGCATGAATGTGGGGTGTCACTTCATCTAAGTGCAATTCAGCCCTGACAATGCGATTGCCTTCGGCAGTGCGAGGAGCGCAATCACCATATTCCTTCTCTAACCATCGCTGCGTCGCCTCCAACCAATCAGCCAACCTCTCCTCTTGATAATACCCAGCAGCCGTGGGGTCAAGCGGTCGAAAGTAACTAGGAGAAGCAGTCAGCAAAATCTCCACACAGTACACCGCATCAGTGCGAATTTTCCGCTTCTGCTCGTACTGCCCAATCCTCGCTAACACCAAATCCTCTAACTTTTCCTCCCTGTCAACGTTGCCAATAAACCTAATATTTTGCTGATTGGGGTCGGCATTGAGCGTTTCTCTCTGCCTTGAAGTGTGGGCTGCACTCCCAGCAATGTTGGCTCGTTTCAATTTTTTCACTCTGGCAATGGCATAAGCCATATCAGAAGCCTCCTTTCATCTCAGTTCCTCACCAATTCCACAAAATGCGATTCCTACGGAGTGCTATCTCTTCGAGTCCCGTCAGGGATACGCTATCGCCTGATGATTCTGGAATTATCGTTTTAGAGAACTCTGGAAACCCTGATAAAACGACAATATTTTTAACTCACATAAGGCGTAGAATAGAAATTACCATTGGATTGCGAGTGAACTGTATGGGTAAACGGTTGTTTGCCTTCCAATTGGTAAGATTATTTTTAGAACTCACCTAAAAAAGCCCTCAACAAAACTTACTCACAGGCTTTTTGTGCCAAACACAGCCAGTAATTGTCCACATAAAACCCGCTCGTTGCCAAAAACCTAAAAAACCGTAGTAAGTACAACTATTTTAATCCACTCAACTGTATTCCTGTTGGTAACAATAACTTGGTGCAATTTCAGCACAGGTTTAGCACAAGTTTGGTGCAAATCCTGCACAATTTAACTGACCCTCAACATCTATCTCTTGACAGTAAGTTACATCAATTGTTGTGAAAATAGCCAAATTTATGTGCTAGAAAAGAGGTAATCCGGTGCTAATTCATCTCACAATTGACCAATGAATTTTAGCTGACTAATAATTATGACAGACATATATATTAGTGTGGACGTGGGTGGGTCACAAACTAAAATTATTTATCAAATTCCCGCCTTGCAAGAACCCAAATTTTTGGTGATGTCTCCTGCGGTGGAGGAGATTCCTAAAGCCAAGCTTGACAATTATATGTCCCGTTTGGGATGGATTGGTAGTCCTAGTCCTGAACAACAATTATGGGTGGAGTGGAATGAACGTGTGGTGGTGTTGGGTGATTTTGCTACTTGTTTTGACCCCCAAGACCGCATTAAGGAACTCAAGTATGAAAATGCTTTGTGGAAGGTGTTGGGAGCGATTGGGCTAATTATTGAAACCCACAAGGCTAAGTTTTCTACTAAAAAGCTATTAACACTAGAATTAGCACTGCTATTGCCTTGGAATGAGTATACAGACCGCTTGCGTTTTGAGGAACAGTTACAGATCATGTTGGCTCGTTTCCAAGTACGAGAAATGGTACTGAAGGTAAAACTAACTAAGTTTTTGTGCCGTCCTGAAGGTGGAGGACTAGCAGCTGTACGCATTAAGCAAAAGGGTCTGGACTGGTTGCGCTCTAAACAGTTGGGGGTGCTGATGTTTGGTCATAGAAATACGACTGCACTTTACTTTGAGCGGGGACAACTGAAGCTGGGAGATAGTCCACTGCTGGGGTTTGCAGATATGCTGGATATGGTGGTGGAAATGACTAGTGGTTTAGACCGGGAGCGTTTGGCACAGGCGATATTTGCTGCCCGTTACGCTGCTCTTGATAAAGTATATAACTCCAATTATCCCCAAACCCGTCACCCCAATTGGGGTGAATGTGCAGCTATTCAAGCGTTAGCTAGTGCTAAAGACCCGAATTTAAGAGCTAGGGAAATTCAAGATATTGTCCAGGCGATTGAGCGAGCGACGGCTGAATATGGGGATAAGTTAGAGCGGTGGTTAAATCGACTGCTCCCGACAAAATTGGATGAGGTGATTATTGGCGGTGGTGCTGCTTACCATTTGGAGCCGGAATTGGAGATTTATTTCAACTGTGAAGTTACGACTGCATATGAGTCTGGGTCTAGTTGGGGTTCACAAAAAAAGGTGAGAGGGAGTGGTTATGAGCGGCGCAATCAGAGCAAAAATTTCACGCCGATGATTTGGGGTGCTGGTATTGCTGAGATTGTGAAAAAAACTTTTGATTTAGATAAAGCGGTAGATGGTGAGCAATGTATGTCTCAAAGGCTCATTGACTGCTTTGGGATGTTTGATTATTTGCTGGACAAAGGAAATAGTTAGCTGTTTTTGATTTTGATTAATCGTCTGTTTTTAGGCACGATAAAAAGGAGTGATGATGGAAATATTTGCTCTGTTTCAACTAAGTTGCACGACAAAATTAATTACATATTAGTTGTTGTCCAATTATTTACCAGCCACGGATTTTAGTCCATACTTTGTGTATTTATTTCTGTACGATTACTGACGAGAATTCAAGTTGACTAAGGAAGAAGAAACAGAAATAATTTGAGTTTTATGTGTGTTTTTCTTGGTGAATAGATTCAGTTGAATTGTGAAGCAAATTCACTAGTATCTAAAAGCAGATTTACTTGATGTTTAAAGCAGGGAGGAAACAAGGGTCAATGAATAAAATCAGGAAAAAACGTAAGAGTTTGAGTTTGCGTCTTCAGCCTTATGAAGGCGAACCAATGGCGGAGGTGGTTGATTATTTGAATTCTCTCTCAAAGGAGGAGGTTAATCGCAAGGTGTCGGATATTTTGGTAGCAGCTTTGTTACCTTTGGCTCGATATCACAGTGGGGAGTGTACACCGGAACAATTGCGGTTTGCTTGTTGGGAATCACAGGATGTTTTAAATAAACATGGCAGTAATCTGCGCTTGGCTTTGGGTGTGGAACAGCCACAGTTTGTGCTGCCAAATTATGTTACGTCTGTTACTCCAGTAATGAGTTCAGCTAATAACCATGCCCACAATGGTATGACAGATGTAGAGTCAGATATGTTAGAAGAAGAACAACAAAAGCAGCGTCCTTCTACTTTGATACAAGGTAAGGCTTCATCTCAGGATTTGGATGGACTGTTTGGGGATGCTTAACATTTTACGTTAGTGTCACCAGTGGTTAGAACTAGTAGTCTGTCAAGAACTAATTGACGGGTAAATAATTCTTCCTTCTTCCTTTCCTTCGGAACGTCTTCGACGAACGCGCTCTTTGCGTCCTTTGGGGTTCGTTTCTTCTTTATCCGTCAAAATGTTTTAGCGTCGGGATAAATTTAACTTTCAAAATAGATAAGCGTCATCTAAAATTAGAAAGAGTATTGCATTGGTTGATTAAAAGATATGACAACCGCAACACCAACAATTAATCCTGTTATTGTCCCAGAAAAGCTTCCTTTTCTGGAGTCCATCTGTTGGCAAACAGCAGATGTTTATCAGTTTACTACAGAAGAAATGCTAAGTCGCTATGAACGTGGTTGGCAATATCACAACCTATTTAATAATCTTGAGGGTGAAAAACTCGATTTCCTAAAGGAACTTGCTAGACGCTATCAATCTTGGTTGCAAGTTTATTTATGACTGACACATCACAGCCACAAATAAACGCAATTTTTGTGCCAAGGGATATGCGAAAATAATTCGATTTACCACCCCAAAGAAATTAGGCAACAACCTGTTGCACAAATTCAATCAACCTGAACAATACTTTTGTTGGGTTACGCTGTCGCCTAACCCAGCCTACATCTATTAATCTGCTCCTGGTAAACTAGAGTTAACAAGCTGTGCAAATTCTTCTAAAGAACTAATACTAATTGTTGATATTAGAAGTTGTTTCAAAATATTTACATCCTGAATTTTTCCAATATCTTCTGTCAGATTTTCGGGTAAATTACCAAAACGACTAACCAGTAAATCAAAAATATCTTGTTTTCGAGTTTGTTTTATAGTCCTGTTTTCAATGTTAGTTAACAGTGGCATTTTTCGTTCCTCCTGATAATGAGCTAATTTTTCTTCAAAACTTAATTGCAAGTCTTCAGATAAAGCCATCATTAAATCAATGACCTTATACAAATCAACAATTTTTTTACGGTTATAACCTCTTTCATAAAGTAATCTAGCTAAGTGCTATTTCAACGCCAATTGAATGGGGAGCATCCACTTTTGGCAGATAGACTTTTTTAGATGAACCATATAGTAGGGTTTTCGGAGTACAAGAATTATGTTTCTTCCAAAAGTGGATGCTCCCATTGAATGCCAAATCAGTGCCACTTCAATGCCAACACCACGCCAAAATTACGCCAATACTACACTACACCATTAAGTACATCTAGTATCTATTTAACCTGTCAATAAAAAGACTTATTGATAAAAAATGGTCAAAAAATGCCAATCCAACGCCAATTGAATGCCAAATCAACGCCACTCAAATTGTTGATTCGAGCCGCCCAAAAAGAACGTTTGGCGAGTAGCAAGCTATGTTGTGATGTGCATCTCTCTACTAAAAAGACACCAGCCAAACCAGCAAAAAACCAAAGCATTTTAAGTCTGCTGTTTTAATGTAGATGATTGAACCGAGAATCTCCGTAGCTGTCTTTCTGGAGAGTGTCTTGCTAACAGTTCATCGGTAAAACCGACTCGCTCAACCAATCATAAAATTGTGGCATTAATTGTTCGAGCGATCGCAAATCATCAACAGCAATTTCCTCCAGCAACAACACAGTCCCCCATCTTCTATCCTCACTCCAGGAACGAAGCACCGACTTGATCGCCTCCACCCCCTTTTTAAAACTAGTCCTCAGTAACTCAACACAATTAATCAAAGGAGTTTCATCACCATCATCCGGTTGAAACTGCCTAAAATCAACTCTATTAGAACGAGTAGATGTCGAAGCCTCATCTGTTTGCAACCCCTCAAAATCGACTCGCTCAACAGAATTAACCAAAGAAGTCTCCTCACCATTTCTTCGCAAGGCTGCAAAATTGACTTGTTCTGCATCATTAACTAAAGAAGAGTCATTACCATCTCCAGAACAAGCTGCAAAATCAACTCCATCAGCCGTAGTATTCACCCCCTCCCCTAGAGGATTCCCTATACCATTAGGGGGGGGAGTGGATACCGGGTCAGGTGGCGGCGCAACCCCATACAGAGACTGCATTGCAGCCTGATAACGCCGTTGTTCATCCTGACTTTGCCTCGCCCTTTCCTGCTTCAGATCACGCTTATGCTCCCGGTAAGCAATTACCTTCAGCGCAAAATCCAATTCCACCTGTCCAAGCGAGAAAACTTTCACCTGCTTACCACGTGGACCCACCTTGCGGTCAACCAGCTTTAATCCCAGCTGATCCAACAAAGTCCCCAACAACCACATCGGTTGACATTTATCTGGAACTGTAAAGCCCAAAATCGTTTTTATATACACCCCATAATCTTTAGCAAGTGCTACCATTCTCAACAAATCAGGATCACGAGCAGTAACTTCCTCTCCTGCTATCAACCGTTTTAAAATATCATGCAGTCCTAAATTAAACCTGGCTAACCATTTAGCAGAGTAATTACCCCAGTCCATACATAAAGGCAGATGTTCTCGCTCCTGACGGTCTTTCTCTGCCACAATTGCCGGTGGGGCTGGGTATTGTCTATTGCTGTTAGTGTCAAAAATTGTCCCATCTGGTTCTTTGAGGATGGCCTCAAATGCGGAAATCGCTCGACTTAATTTACCACCAGCATCTTTTTCTACTAATGATTCTGTTACCTCAATACCGTAAGCATCTTGAATGCGGAATTTCTCACATTCAAACACTTCTTCTGGTTTAAGGTAATCTTTATTTTGACGCTGACGATATTCAGTAGCGGAGATATTCTTAGCTCTAGTAACGGCTGAGTAATAAGCTGTATCTAACACCGTAGCCGCATTTTTCATCTGCTCTAGGGCAAAAGTATCATCATCACCACCCATTGAGATGATTTTATTACCCATCTCAGTTAATAGATCATGTAAATCAGCCCGGAGATTGTTGATAGAGCGGTTACGGGCAGCGAGAATTTGACAGTAAGCTTCCAATGCCCAATCTTTTTCTACTCCTCTGCGTCCAGTTTCTCTGTCAATGCGGATGAGGAAAGCAGTAGCTTCGTTGGTGTGCAGGATTCGCTCTTTGATTTTCTGGGCGTTGGTTTCTTGATAACCAAAGGGAGGACGGGGTGCAACCCATACATGAATGGGGACGTGAGGACGATAGCGGTACAGTTGTTGAGCGCATTCGGTAGCGGTTTGGGATTTGGCGTGAAAGATGCCATATACTACGTCAAAGTGATATTCGTTGATGTCTACTCCTGTACCGAGACTGGGCGAGGTTAACAGAGCATCAACATCTTTGACGGCGTTGGTAATATCTTTGATGAAGGCTACGTTTTCTTCGCTACCTGAGTTGTCTGAGTGAATAGACCATAATCTCAGTTTGGGTGTGGTGTTTCTGTGAGCGTTAGCGTTGGACTGAGCGTTCACTCCGAAGTCCGAATGGTGTTGAGTATCGGGTGTGAGGGAATGATTTGATGATGTGGAATTTATCTGTAATATTTGATAATTTTCATCTTTATCTGTTGCAGATGATGTGGAATTTACCTGTGACAAAGTTGGAGAACTGCCATTGTTAACTGTCTCAGATGATGCTGAATTTACGTGCGATAAAGTTGGAGAATTGCCATTGTTAACTGCCTCAGATGATGCTAAATTTACGTGCGATAAAGTTGGAGAATTGCCATTGTTAACTGTCTCAGATGATGCTGAATTTACGTGCGATAAAGCTGTAGAATTGCCATCTTTAACTATCTCCAATGATGTTGAATTCATCGGCGATATGTGAGAACTAGAATTGCTACTTCCCTCAGAGGTTGTGGAATTTATCAGTGACAAAGTTGGAAAATGTCCATCTTTAACTACCGCAGAGGTATTCTGTCCCCCTGCTCCCTGCCCAAGAGCCTCTTCTACCTGTACTTTTATGGCGAGGGATTGTTCTAATTTTTTAATGAAACGCTTGGAGTCAGAAGCTACCATGATTTTCTGTTTGTTCATCAGCGCGGCAGAAATCTGGGCAACTATGGCTGAGGAATTATTACCTTCATACCAGTAGATTAAGCGATCGCCATTTCGCCAATCGTTTTTGAGAATAAATGGTTTTTCCCCTAATGGACGCATGGCTTGGAAGAACTCTACTGTGATGTCGTCCATGTGGGCATCGGCGATGACTACTAGCGGGGCGTTATAAACGATATATTCCAACACTTCCAATATTTGCGCTCGATATTCTTTACAGGTTTTACTGTGCAGTAGGTGAGTTAAGTATTGGCAAGCTTCATCAATGAACACGCATCCGTAGTTAAGCATTTGGGTGTTTAACTTGTGTAAGCTGTCAATGGTAATGCTGAGGGCTTGTGCTTTTGCTAAACTTGCATAACTTAAATCAGAGTACATATCTGTTTTAAGACGGGTTGCTAAGTTTTTTAGCAAGTTAACCCGATGTCCGGTGTTGAGGAATTTGACACCAGGATTTGCTTCCCGCCATTGAGCCATGCGTCCGGTTTTGTTTGTCCCCATGTCGCTCGATAATACTACCAGTCCAGAAGAGGGAAGTTTTTCAGCTGATGACAGGTATTTGACGTTGACACGAATATCTGGTTTGTATTTACTACTTAGTCCCCGATGCCTAGTGTGAAATGAGCGTTGGTATTGTTTTAAACTGATTGCATCATCAATGATAGTGGTCAGTAAGGCGTTTATTTGATTAATTGAAACTGCTACATTCTGATTAACTGCAAGATGTTGTTCTGTGAATTGATTGTTTTCAACTTGTGAGTTTTGATTAACTTCTTGACGGCATTTTGTTCCTGGATAATTTTCAGTAGTTTGATTGCTTTCAATTAATGAAGCCTGATTAATTACTTCATGGTGTTCTGTGACTTGACCGTTGTTGGTAGGTTTATTGTTGTCAACTAGTAGTCTGTCAAATTTATTTTGACGGGTTGCACAAATTGATAAGCCTTGTATTTCATTGTTTTTGGCAAAATTATATCCGTCATTTAATCCTTTACAGACTACTAGTGAGTTTTGATGACACTTTATGGCTTGATCGTTATCGGTTAGCTGATTGTCTTCAACTGGTGAAATCTGATTAATTACCTGATGATGCTTTCCTAATTGACTATTTTCGATTAGTTGAGTGTTTTGAACTTGTAGAATCTGATTAACTACATGATGGTGTTCTTGGACTTGACCGTTGTTGGTAGATTGATTATTGAGATATGGTGCAATAGGATGAACTTTACTATGGCTTTCTATCACTTGACCATTGTTCGTTAATCCATTGCTTTGGTATGGGAGCTTCTTACTAAGTCCACCATGACTTTCTATGACTTGACAGTTATCAGTTATTTTATTATCTTCAAGTGGTGAAAACTGATTAAGTACATGATGACATTCTATTATTTGACCATCATTGTTTAATTGATTGCCTTCAATTAGTAAAGTCTGCTTAACTGCTTGAGTGTGGGTATTAGTTCGACTATCCTCAATGAATTGACTGTATTTAACTGTTTGTCCACTTTCGATTAATTTACTGCGTTCGACAATAAAATCATCAACGCCTTTTTCCAGACCAGGTAGCAGTGCGACTTCACAGGTACAGCCTACAGCTTCAATGGTTTTGCCTGTACGCAGGGTGGCTTGAAAGATTGACCAACGGGTTTTGGGTTTGGTTTCGTAGTCAAAAAGGATGATAAATTTGCGTCCTGGTTGGGCAAGGGGCATGATGTCGGGGTGTAGCCGTTCGTCAAAGTCTTTTTTGCCAATCCGTCCGCTCCAAATGCCAGGGAGTGCGATCGCTACAAATCCCTGACTTAATAAGGAAGCTGCTTTTTTCTCGCCTTCACACAGAATAATCGGGATTTCTGGGTGCAGCACGACCCATTCCCAAAACGAGAGGGGAGTTTCTGCTATTTCTGTTTGTTGTTTGTTATTACTCCATAGCAACAGTACCAATGCCCAAAATAAGACGGGAGTTTCCCAAAATGAGAGGGGATTTAATTGGTCTTGTAAACGCTGTGCTGGGGAAGAATGATAAGGCTGAATATTGTAACGTTTTGCAACTTTATCCCCAAGGCAGTCGGGAACATCAAAGTAGGTGACACGGTTGGGTGTTTTTGGTGGTGATTCGTACTTAACTATTTTGCCATTTTTGTCAATACGCCCTTGGGTGGGTTTGAATCGCCCCCACTCCATTGGTTGCCAGTTATTTAAGGGGTCTAGTCCCGAAATCCATATTCCTCCAACGATGGCGTATTGGTACAGCTTGAGGAAGGCACTGGTGACTCTGCCCGTGTTTAAGCGGGGGATGGCGTTGGAGATGAACAGGTAGTTGAGAACTGTATCGCCGGCGATGTGGATGAAGTTACGCTCTATCAGTTCTGGATGGATGGCGCTGCTAAGTGCTAGTTCGTGGTATTCGGCTTCTGTAAGGTTGTTGGGCAGTTGAACCGGAGACTGGCTGTTTGCTTGCTGTTCTTGATGATTTTGAGAAGTTGATGTTTGGCTGCTTTCTTGCTGCTCTGGATGCTGTGGAGCAGGAGACTGGCTGTTTGCTTGCTGTTCTTGATGATTTTGAGAAGTTGATGTTTGGCTGCTTTCTTGCTGCTCTGGATGCTGTGGAGCAGGAGACTGGCTGTTACTCGCTGGAGAAATTTTTGAGGTAGAGAATGCTTGGCTGTTGTCGTTGTTCACGGTAGATTCCTCTCGATACTTGATGGGAGTGAGTATCAGAGGGGGCTATTCGTGCTGCACTTAGCATATTTATGAGATTTGCTGCGTTTCTTACTGGTTTGACTGATTTTTTGGACGAGAATCAAGAATCTTGGGACTTACACAGGGTTTCTAAAAATCTGAAGTTTGGGCAGATGGGGGAGACAAGAAAGAGACTCGTTCAATAATTTCTCCTTTTTCTTTTGCACTGCACACCCTATCTTTTTTTCTAGATACCGTGAACAGTAAGGGGTAGAAGGGGGGACAAACTACTAAAACTCTTGCTACACAATACTTCCAGACTTATTTCCCTGTTTCACTAACTTATGGAGGTGGGTAAATCCTGAGTCTGATTCTTTTTTTTCCAAAATATTCCAGTCGGAAGGCTTGAAATGTTGCAGCAATCTATATAATAGAAAGCAACATGAAATAATCTCAAGAAAGCCAATTGGTGGAGCCCAGTCGCCAAACTAAACACCACTTCTTCGGTTTCTTTGAAATTAACCCCGCTCGGATACATTGAGCAAAGTTGAAATCGGCAATTCTATAACAGGACAAAGCGTGTACTAGTTAGTATCGTTTTGTCCTGTTGCCGTTTTTATAGTTGTTATCTCTTCACCTCCCTTACTCGCTTCATTTACGTATTAGCCAGATCATACAGAAGTTTTGCACCGATGCAATCTAACATTTGTTTGATTTTTAACTTTTAATGTTGCTACATGGGGTAAAGACAAGATACGCGCAAAATTTATCACCATGTAAATTTTTGTAACAAATTCAACGCGAGTGCCTTTACCTATACAAGAAAAAAGTATACTGAGTAAGGCTTTTATCAGACTGAAAGCTTCGCTGACACTGTTGGCGAAATATTTCTTCACAATTTTAGCAAGTAAGATTGCATGAAAAATCTGGTTGCTTTCGCAGCGATAGGATAATTAAATCCTGTTGAAAAAGTAATTTGCTACCATGTTGATACATCCTCAAAATATCCCTGATATACCTCAACAAACAGTAGAGGTGGCACGTGCATCTTTCCCAAAAGGAAATATTTACATGAACATTCGGGATAGTTTAGGAAGTATCTTTGACTCGGAAGCTTTTGCCGACCTATTTCCGGAAAACGGGCAGCCAGCATATGCACCTTGGCGGTTAGCATTGGTGTGCATAATGCAATTTATGGAGAATTTATCTGACAGACAGGCGGCGAATGCAGTACGCGGACATATTGACTGGAAGTATGTGTTGAGCCTCCCGTTAAGTGACCCAGGCTTTGACTATTCCATCCTTTCGGAATTTAGGACGCGATTACTAGCAGGTGGCGCAGAGCAAAAACTACTGGATATATTGCTACATCGATTAAGGGAATCTGGGACACTCAAAACACATCGGCGACAGCGTACTGACTCAACTCATGTTTTAGCTGCAATCCGTACTCTGAATAGATTGGAGACATTGGGAGAAGGGATGCGTTTTGCACTTGATAGTTTAGCAGTCGCAGCACCTGAGTGGTTGACGATAAATATTCAACCAGATTGGTTTGACCGCTATGGTCGTCGTGTAGAAAACTATCGTTTACCAAAGCTCGACTCTGAAAGAGAAGCTCTAGGAAGCACAATTGGAGTAGACGGTTTGGCGCTATTAGACGCAATTTATGAACCAACAGCACCACAGTGGTTACGTCAAATACCCGCAGTTGAAATCCTGCGTCAAATATGGGTACAGCAATTTTATACTCCAGAGCCAGATGGGTCAATAAAATGGCGTAGTGTTAAAGACTTGCCACCATCCACAATTGCGATTCACTCACCTCATGATGTTGAAGCACATTATAGTTCCAAGCGTAGCGTCGATTGGGTCGGTTACAAAGTACACATGACAGAGATTTGTGATGAGCATAGTCCCCGTTTCATCACCAACGTCCACACGACATTATCCACAATCACTGATGAGCAAGCAATAGAACCGATTCATGAATCACTGGAAGAGAAATCGTTGTTACCAAAAGAACATCTTGTGGATTGCGGTTATCCCACTTCGGAAAATTTAGTAAGTAGCAAGACTAAATATGATGTAGAAATTATTGGGCCAGTGCGGTTAGATCCCAGTTGGCAAACAAAGGCACAACTTGGATTTGATAGCTCTAATTTTCAAATAGATTGGGATCATGAGAAAGTTACTTGTCCCCAAGGACACCAAAGTACCAAATGGTTAGCAGGACATGATATAAGTGGCAAACCTCTTATTCGTGTTCGGTTTAATGGTTCCATATGCAGAACTTGTCCAGTACGTTCATCTTGCACTAAATCAAAAACCGAACCACGGGAGTTGAGTCTTCTGCCAAAAGAGCAACAAATAGCACTCCAAGCTCGACGACAAGAGCAACAAACTCCTGAATGGAAAGCAACTTATAACCAACGTGCAGGTATAGAATCAACACACTCACAGGGTCTAAGACGCTCAGGATTACGTCGCTCTCGTTACATTGGTTTAAAGAAAACTCACTTAATGCACGTTTTCATCGCTTGTGCGCTTAATTTAGTTCGACTGGACGCTTGGCTGGTGGGAATACCTCTTGCCCAGACTCGCTCGTCTCGTTTTAAACAATTGCAACCTCAAGGTGCTTAAAGAATAAGCCCATGCAACTATACCATGTAATACACGGTTGACAACCACTGAAATTTTTTCTACTCTTACCGTGTATTACATGGTAATGATGCTCGATGAAAAAAATGAAAAGGGATATTCAAGGTAAATTTGCGATTAAAAACTCGGACTATCGTGAAGTGCGTTCTTTAAGACTGACAGATGATACCTGGAAGGCATTAGGTATCGCCTCCGAATGCTTGGGATTAACCAGGGCTGACTATCTAGAGGAAATAGTTACAAGTAATATTTTACCATGTATTACACGGCAAATCTCAGAAATTACCCCATCTAATGCACCACTTTTTTCTGACCCATTACCAAGTATTACACGGTATGAGCAGGAGATAGAAAAGCTTAAAATCCAAGTACAGAATCTTCAGAAAGAAAATTTAGAGCTTCAGGCGCGGTCAGCCATTACCTTTGTGCATGACGTTATAGATTTTGAGGCAATACGCGAGCGCATTTTATTTGAATTGAGGTTGGGACGGCAAGCTTCAGGTTTTAAAACAGCACAGAAAGCACTTAATCAATTTATTCAGGAAATAAAACTTATGGTTGACAGTTTCTAACTGGTGTTAAAACTGCTACAAGACGTTACCCATGATTTCTCCAAATTGATTGGTTTTTATCGTTTTTTAATGTAAAGAAATATTTCGCCAACAGTGTCTTCGCTATCTCTACGCCTCAATGCCTAAAAAAAAATAAAAATCAACTACTTAATTGGATTTACTTAAGTATTGTAAAATTAGCCTAATTACTTTTACAGTTTTAAATATGACAAAACTCAAAAATACTGTTTCATTTTTAAAGTATAGAAAATTAAGCAGAAAATCAAATCAAATTGCGAAAAATCTACATTTATTTAGACTTAAGTATTATGCAATTACGTAAAAATACACAACAAAATTTACACAGATTCAATAAAATAATCACATCCACCCTGCTCTGGATAAATCTGAGTGTGATTAATGCGTTACTTGGTTTTGGGAATAGCGCGATCGCACAAATTGCTCCTGATAATACCCTGGGTGTTGAAAGTTCTGTAGTTACACCCAACATTGATATTAAAGGATTGGCAAGCGATCGCATTGATGGTGGAGCAATTCGTGGTTCTGGCCTCTTCCATAGTTTTCAGGAATTTAATGTGGGAGCAGGACGAGGAGCCTATTTCAGCAATCCGGCTGGCATTGATAACATTTTCGGTCGGGTGACAGGGAATAGTGCCTCAAATATTTATGGAACGCTTGGTGTATTGGGTAATGCAAATCTATTTTTGCTCAACCCCAACGGGATTCTATTCGGACCCAATGCCTCCTTAGACCTTGGCGGTTCCTTCGTAGGTAGTACAGCAAATAGTTTGAATTTTGGTGGAGGGAAAGAGTTTAGTGCCACCAATCCCGCAACACCACCATTGCTAAGTGTTTCAGTCCCCTTGGGAGTGCAATTTAACCAACCGCAACCCAGCCCAATTGTTAATTCTGGAAATCTCGCAGTCAGTACAGGACAAAACCTCACCCTCTTAGGGGGTACGGTAGCGAGTACAGGGAATTTATCAGCACCAGCAGGACAAATTGCCGTTGCAGCCGTACCAGGTGGTAGTGTTGTGAATTTGAATGCAACAGGACAATTGCAAAATATTGATACTTCCTTACCTGTAGGATCTGGAAATTCAGCTTCTCTAGCTCAGTTATTGAGCAGCAGTAATGCACAATTCCATCCAGGGCTGACAGTAAATAGCAACGGACAGACAGAGTTATCGGGTTCTGGTTTGTCTGTAGGAGATGGTGATGTTGTAGCCAAGAACGTTACAGCCCAAACTGCGACACTCACAGCCCATCATAATTTAACTCTGGTAGAGAGTCTAATAGGTACGAATGGCGATTTAAACCTGTTGGCTGGGGATACAGTGCGGATACGAGATAGTGTAGCGAATCCCTTTGTGGCGCAAGCTGGGGGAAAATTATTAGTTCAGGGTAGACAAGGAGTTGATATTTTTGCCTTAAATCATCCCTCCAGTGGTTTGGTTTCGGGAGGAGATATGATTTTGCGATCGGCTAATACAGTCGGGGGTGATGCACACTACTGGGCTGGTGGCAATTTTCGCATTGAGCAAATGGATGGCAGTTTGGGTGGTTTGTTCAGTCCTTATGATCCCATTATTCGAGCGGCTGGAGATGTGAGTTTTGACAGATACCAAGGGGGATCGCTGCATATTCTCGCTGGGGGAAGTGTGACAATCAACGGCACAGTTGAGATTACAGGTGCAGATGCAAATGCACTTCCGGAGGAGACAGTAACATTATCAGATGGAAGTCCCATAACGATTGATGGTACACAATTTCCGACATTGGATATTCGAGCGGGTGTGCGTGCGGATGCGATCGGTATTCCAGAGTTTACGCCAGTTCCTTTTCCAGGCGTTGGGAATACTTTTCCTAATCTCCCAAACATTAACCCTATTAGCCCTGAAACTAGAGAAATAGGTGCAAGGATTAGCATTGGAACTATTATTAACAGAGTACGTACAACAAATAGTGGCCAAGTGTTTTTGACCAATCAGTACGAGTCAGATAATAGTTTACCTGGAGGTTTAATTGAAATTAGAAATCCAATCGTAGATCCAGAAGCCCGTAATTTAGGTTCTTTCTCAATTCGTGCTTACGGTAATCCAGTCACGATAGATGCTAGAGGAGATGTGCGGGTTGCTGGCATCATTACTGGTACTGGTGATGGGAACGGTGGAAATATCAAGATTATCAGTGGCGGAGATATCGATACGAGAAATGGGAACATACTATCAAGAAGCAGTGGGCGTGCTGGAGATGTTACTCTTCAAGCTAACGGTAATATTAACTCTGGTAATATAGAAGCTTCTAATACTAGTAGTAGTGGTGATGCAAATAATTTCAGCACAATCACACTTGAATCATTACAAGGCTCTGTTTTCTTAAATCAAGTTCAGCTTGAAGCCAGTAACAATGGTTCAGATTATGCTGGAATTATTAATATTTATGCTCCTCAAGGTAATGTAGAAATTACTGGAACAGGGAGTAGAGATCCTGGACAAGAGACTATTCTTACTAATGGATATTATGGAATAATTAATATTCAGGCTGGCAATGATATATCCATCAGGGACGGTTTCTTGACTGCTCAAACCCTCAATAATTTACCTGCACCTGGACAAAATATTATTCCTAAAGCTGGAGAGATTGAGATTACTTCCCAAAATGGAAATATTAGGATTTTCAATTCAAATGTAAATAGCAGCACCAGTGCGCGGGTACAGCAAGATAATCGCAACATTGACATCAATGCAGGCAACATCAACATTCATGCCATAAATGGGTTGGTTTCGGTCGGGGGTATATCTGTATTAAGTACCAGCACTTTTGGACAGGGTAATGCAGGTAATTTGATTATCAATTCTCGCGATCAAGTTACCTTTGATAATGCTAATGCTTTCACAACTGTCGAAGAGACAGGCATAGGTCGAGGAGGAAATATTAGCATTTCCATCCCTAATGGCTCCTTCTTCGTTACCAATGGCGCTCAACTACAAGCCCTTACTAAGGGACAGGGAAATGCAGGCAATGTGACTATCAATGCCCGTGATATTTCCTTTGATGGAGAAAGCAGTAGTGTCTTCACCAAGGTACAAGGCAACTTCCAAACACAGGATGGCCAACAAAGACGGGGTGGGGACATTACAATCACCACAGGCTCACTAGACATCACTAATGGCGCTCAACTTCAGGCAGACACCGAAGGCGCGGGAAATGCAGGCAATATCATAATTAATGCCACTGATTCCGTCAATATTTCGGGTACTAGCCCTATTTCGGGACGCTCTAGCGCATTATTTACTTCCACATCTCCAAATTCTACAGGAACGGGCGGCAATATCACCGTAGGAGATGAAGTACAACCAAATCTTTTCCGGATATCAGATGGTGCTGTGTTGTTTGCGAGTACCTCTAATAATCAGAAAGCTGGCGACATTAAAATAAACGCAAATAGATTTGAGGCTATCAATGGAGGACAACTAATTGCTCGAACCACCTCTAGAGGTGCTGCTGGTACAATTACGGTTAATGCTGGTAGACGGATGACTGTCAGTGGGCGTGATGCAAATTTTGCTAAAAGACTTAGTAAATTTCCCCGTGGAGTTGTGGCAAATGTCATTTCCAATAATGAAGTTTTTAGCGGTTTGTTTGTTGATTCCGAAAATACTACAGCCAGAGCAGGTGACATTATAGTAAGTTCACCCATTGTATTTTTAGATGATCATGGAAGATTGATTGCTGAATCTGGTGCAAGTAATGGTGGCAACATAACACTGAAAAACGGTACTTTACTACTGCTGCGCCGTAATAGTCTCATCTCCACTACTGCGGGTACGGCAAGACAACCAGGAAATGGAGGCAAAATCCTCATTGATTACCCTGAAGGGTTTGTGATTGCCGGGTTTAGTAGAAATAATGATATCGCATCTGATGCTTTTAGAGACTTTGGCGGTAGAGTCAAAATTAATGCTCTTGGTACTGTAAACATAGAAGCCCTAAGTCGAGAAGATTTGAAGAGGCGATTACCACCAAACACTCCACTACAGGAACTAGACCCTCAACGCCTACCTACTAACGATGCAACCGCAATTTCACGAGAAAATCCTGGTGGAAGCGGGATTGTAGAAATCAACGCACCGAATGTAGATCCTGCACGCGGAACAATTCAGTTACCAGAAGATTTAGGCGATTCTTCAAGGTTGATAGCCCAAAGTTGCCCAGTGGGTGTACAAGGATCTGCAAGTCGTTTTGTCGTTACCGGACGCGGAGGATTGCCTCCCAACCCTGGTTCTCCCCTCAGCACTGACACCTTTTTAGGAAATGCAGCCGCATCTTCTCCTGGAAATACTACAACCTCCGTCTCAGAACCACCACGAGAAGCCCAAGGGGTAGCAATTGGCCCTGGAGGAGAAATTCTTTTAACATCTCGCCCATCTACACTCGCTCCTTATACTTCTTGGCAGAAAAACACAGGTTGCAATGAAAAATAAATACTTCTGGGATATACGTCAGATTAAATTCATACTCATGGTACTGGCATTCAGCTTCGGTCTGTCTATACCTCTGAAGGCCAATGCAGAGGTAGTGGTTCAAGCCCCCAGTGCTAACCTGCTGGCACAGCCTAACCTACCGCAAAATTTGCCACCTCCCCAAGATGTCTTACCTCCAACATCTCCACCTCAACCACAGCCGATAGTTCCTTCACCACCACCGTCTCCAGAAAACCTCATCCCAACCCCTTCTACTCCCAACCTCCCCCAGGAAACTACTCCAGAAACATCTGTCAAATTTCTGGTCAATAAGTTCCAATTTGAAGGCGGTTCAGTTTTCAAGGAGGAAAAATTACTCCAAGCAATGGAAGTATTCCTTTATCCTGTCAAACCTACTTCTGAACTCTTAAGTGAGAAAACCAAATGTGAAGCATTAAGACAATTAGATCAAAAAACTCCTCCTCGGAAACTACCAAGAAGCGAGAGTGACCCTCCAGTAGAACTCACTTTTTCCCAACTTATCGAGGCACGTTCTGCGATTACTCAGCTTTATATCTGTGAGGGCTATATCACCTCTGGCGCATTAATTCCAGAGCAACAATTTCCACCTCCTCCCAACGCTGACACACTGAAAATACAGATTGTCGAGGGTACTTTAGAAGATATCAAAATCATAGGCAATCAACGATTAAAAAAAAGCTATATTCGCAGCCGTTTAGCAAGGGCAAATAAAAAGCCACTCAATCGCAACCAGTTGCTAGAAACTCTACAACTACTGCAACTTAATCCTCGCATCGAAAATTTGTCCGTAGAGTTGGCTGCTGGTACACGTTTTGGTACTAACTTACTTATAGTTCGGGTGAATGAAGCCAGAACTTTTCATACTCAAGTCGCTGTTGATAATAACCGCTCTCCTAGCGTTGGTAGTTTCCAACGTAGCACTCAGTTGCAAGAGCAAAACTTGTTGGGGATAGGAGACACTTTGAGTTTGTCCTATGCCAACACAGACGGTAGTAATCAAGTGAATCTGAACTACACCCTACCTTTAACTGCTGAGGAGACTACCTTGGCTTTTAGCTATGGTAAGAGTTGGAGCAATGTTATTGAAAAACCCTTTGATAGGCTAGATATTTCTTCTGATTCCGATGAATACCAACTAACTTTGCGTCATCCTTTGATTCGTAATCCTCGGCAAGAATTGGCTTTGGGTGCAACTCTATCCCACCAAGAAACTCAAACCTCTATTGGTCTGGATAATATCGGTCCCTTTCCCCTCTCACCAGGAGCAGATGATGAAGGACGCACTCGGATTTCTGCCCTGCGCTTCTTTCAAGAATGGACTGATAGGAGTGACTTCTCAGTTCTAGCATTCCGTTCTCAATTCAGTTTGGGACTAGGTATCTTGGGTGCTACTACTCAAGAGGTTGCTCCCGATACCAACTTTTTTGCTTGGAGAGGACAGGCTCAATGGGTGCGTCTTTTAGCCAAAGATAGTGTGTTACTGGTTCGGGGAGATTTGCAATTTGCAGACCGCAGGCTTGTATCCCTAGAGCAATTTCGTTTAGGTGGTCAAGCAAGTGTTAGAGGCTATCGTCAAGATGCTCTACTTGCAGACAACGGAGTTTCAGGTTCTGTAGAACTCCGTTTACCAATTACACGCTTTCCTGAAATTAAGGGATTGTTACAGGTCATACCCTTTTTTGATGTGGGTACAGGTTGGAAGAATTTTGAGGGTGCAGACTTAAAGCCAAATCCCCTAGTCTCTGCGGGTTTAGGTTTGCGCTTTCAGATGGGTGAAAGTCTTGATGCTCGTTTGGACTGGGGTATTCCCCTAATGTCTGTTGATTCTGATAAAAGAACTTTACAAGAAAACGGTTTATATTTTTCTGTCCTATGGAACTCCTTTTGAAACGTCAATTCTCAAAACTACATCGCCGTCTAATTTATACAGTTCTATTAGCTGTTTTTGGGCTAATTTTAGCTTTCGGTATTCAGGCGTTGTCAGAAAAACAGGCGATTAGTACAGAACCAAAAGTAACCCAGTTAAGTTGTTTGACAACACCAACTCTCAGCCCAGAACAGTTAAGTGTACAGGGTCGATATAGTTATGAGCGTGGGGACTTCGATATAGCGATAGATTGCTGGAAGAAAGCTGCTGAGTCATACCAAAAAAGTGGAAATGAAACCGAAAAAATCAATAACCAAATTAACCAGGCTCAAGCAGAGCAAGCTTTAGGACTATACCCACGAGCCTGTAATACACTACTGCAAATCTACCGTGAGCAAGAGCCTGAGAAAGACTGTAATGATTGGCTAAAAGACGAAAATACACAAGATGGAAATATACAGGATGGCAAAAAACCTATTCAGTCATTTGTTACTCTTTTAGAGCAACGAGCAGATTCTCCTGCTAAAATCGCTGGTTTACGCAGCTTAGGTAATGTCCTGCGAGGGTTGGGTGAGTTAGATTTATCTCATCAAGTTTTATTACTAAGTTTGCGAAAAAGTCAACCTCAAGAAAAGGCTGCAATTTGGTTGGATATAGGTAATAGCAGACGGGCTTTTAGTAACAAAGAAGAAGATATATACAGCCGTTCCCAATACTCACCAAATCTGGTTTGTGGGATTGTCAGTGCATTTGCAGCCAAAAAAGCTTATGGCGAGGCTGGCTTAACTGCAAAATCACCATCCACCACCCAACTACAAGCAGAGCTAAATCAGTTAAGTCTTCTCTTAGATATAAGAGATGGATATAACGAAAGAGTAATAGATCAACTTTTGCAAAGAAATAGACCTTTAATTAAATTGTACTCTCAAGTAGAAAAATGTATTACCAAACTTACACTTAGTGAAACTTCCTCGCAAGATTTAGGATCTAATGAGATATTCAACAATATTGTGTCAAGAAAATTCTTGTCAGATCAAAATCAATTACTTCAGCCCGACTATATTAATAATCTTCAGCAGCAGATAGAAAAGTTACCTATAACTCATACAACACTTTACACAAGGCTCAATTTTGCTAATAGCTTAATCCGTCTTAATCAGAATAACAATCAGCCTGATTTAGAAAATAAAATAGCAGGATTTCTCCAAGAAAAATTTAAACAAGCCAAAGCACAAGGGGATAAAAAAGCCGAATCTTATGCTTTAGGATATTTCGGCAAGCTGTACATGGAGAAAGATCCCAAACAGGCTATATTCCATACTCAAAAAGCTTTGATTATAGCTCAATCTATTCCAGATCCAAATATAGTTTATCAATGGCAGTGGCAACTAGGTCAGATTTACAAACCTAAACGTAATATACAGGATATACAGGCACAAGCAAAGGATATAAAAAACGGCTTTAAGAACTTAGAAGAAGCTCGCAAGGCTTATAGAGAAGCTTTTGAAACACTGCAATCTCTGCGTCGGGAATTAGCAGTTGGTAGCCCTGATGCACAATTCTCCTTTTTAGAGGAAATTGAGAAAATTTACCGCGAATATATTGATGTGTTATTGTGGGACGGAGAGCCACAAACACAACCGCAACAGGAACACATCTCTCAAGCTCGTGAAGTTATTAGTTCTCTTCAAGCAGTAGAGTTGGAGAATTTTCTCCGCCAAGCTTGCCCAGAAAACAATTTAGACAATATTGATAAAATCATTGATAATAAAGCTAAAAGAACGACAGCTTTTATATCCCCAATTGTTTTAGAAAACAGAATCGAAACTATCCTGAAATTGCCAGGAGATCCAATACTAAAAAGATTCAACAAGCCTATTGTATCTAAGGAAAAATTTGATGAATTTATTAGAGATGTACAGCGTAATCTAGAAGAAGAATATACGTTTCAAGATGTTCGCCAAAAATCTCATGAACTTTATCAATTGCTGGTTGAAGATGTAGATAAATACATTGATGAATACAATCAAGAAAATTTAATTAAAATTGATACTTTAGTGTTTGCTTTGGATACTGATTTACGCAATATTCCTTTGGCTGCGCTGGTTCGTGATCCAACATCAAAAGGATATTTGATTGATAAGTATGCAATTGCATTAGCTCCCAGATTGGAAATTCCCACTCCCCAAGTTCTGCAAAATAGAAAAATCAACGTTTTGGCAGCGGGGTTAACTGAAGCAAAATTACCAGAATTAGAGAGAAAATTTCCCAAGCTAAATTTTGTCAAAGAGGAATTGAAGGTTTTAGAAGAAATAGCAAAGGATAATCCTGCTAGGCTTTCAGTGACTTCACTCAGCGATGATAAATTCAATAAACAGGAATTCCAGAAAAAAATTAATGCTTCTGCTTTTCAAATCGTCCATTTAGCTACACATGGTCAGTTTAGTTCTACTTCTGAAAATACATTTATATTAGCTGCTGACCAACTTATTCGAGTTAACGAAGTAGGGAATCTTTTTCGGATACAGGCTCAAAATCAAAAAGAACCAATTGAACTGCTGATACTCAGTGCTTGTGAAACAGCATCTGGTGACAAGCGAGCTACTCTAGGGCTTTCTGGTGTAGCTGTAAGGTCAGGTTCCCGCAGTGCGATCGCTTCTCTGTGGACAATTGATGATAAATTCAGCGTAGAGTTTACCAAGCAATTTTACAATCAGCTGAAAAACCCAAACCAAACGAAAGCTCAAGCTTTGCAACAAGCTCAAATCGCACTGAAAAAATCACTTAAGGAAAATGAACATCCCAGAGATTGGGCTCCCTACATTTTGGTAGGAAACTGGTTGTAATACTTTTGTATTTTTGAATAGCAGTAATCTCTCTTTTATTACTCTTGTAAGTGAGTAGGAAGAGAGATTACTAAAGAAAATGAATCAAAAATTACCACTTACTTGGGTATTATTGCTTTCTGGCTTCTGTTCTAATTTTTCTAAGATTTTAGAATTAGCCATCTCTTCAGCAATCTTATTTGGCTCTGCTTCATCTTCATTCAATGGTAATATTTTGAAATAATTGAGCCAATCATTTTGAATTTCTCTAGCCTCAGTTATGAAATTTGAGGAGTATAAGCCTTGGTTTTGTTGCTTTGTTAATTGATAAGCTCTAGCAAGCTGAGTAAAGGCATCAGACCAGAGTTCGGACTGAGCGTAGTAAAAGTAATATTTTCGGCGAGAAAGTATTGCATCAGATGGTTTGACAATAAAGTTATCTGGAGGAAGTAATCGTCTTTCAATCCATCCTGTCACACCAGGATTTCTAGAAGGTTTATTTTCGTCACAGACGACGGAAAAGAACCATTGGTAGGGCTTGTTAGGCTCTAGACTTATTGGTAGCTGAACTTGAGCAATACCAGGTTGTTTGGGAAGCTGGAAATAAATCGGTTTTTTTGTAACAGGAGTTTTGTCCTCTTTTAGCAGTGTAAGTTTTACATACTCCAGTTGTAATTTTGGATCATATGTATAAGGAATATAGAACCAAAGAGTAGGCTTTTCATCATATGTATAGGTCTTCACCGAAAATCTCTTAGAGGCTAATTCAGATTTTTCAGATGTTTTTTGATTTTCTGATTGTGACGAGCTACCTGATAAATCAATTGCTGGGACGAGAGCAGTTAATTGTTTATCTGTACCAGTAAATGCCAAATTCAAACACTCCCCACGTCCACCTCCACCTCTGGAACGACCAGGTGCTACCCTTTTCTCGTCTCGCTGTTTGTAACCAAATATATTTTCTAATATTGTTGCAAATAAATTATCTGCTCCTACAGCTTGAGAAGAATTACTAATTAACACAATTATGACGAGAGTGCTACTTAATAATGCTCTAAACAATTTGGCAATCAAAGAATTAGTTACAAGCATAACGTTAATAAACAATTGTTTTTTGATATTTTGACATAGTATTACTACGAGTTGTTTTTCCTTAAAATAAATTTCATGTCTACTAGAATTGTCATACTGCCTGAAGCTAAAAGTAATCCTGCTACAGGAGAAATTAGTGATAGCCATGTATGGAACTGAAAAAACATTACTAAGCAAAACAAATAATAAGCAAAGAAGTTAGCACTAACAATTATTACAAGGGTTTTTAAAGACTCTTTAAATAACTGAGCTAGAATTGAACCAATTAAAGAAAAAATAAATATTAAAAGAATCTCTTTGTCAAGAGTTCCAGCTTTCAATAAAGGTTTTTGATCTAAAGCCGCACTCACAAGTTGGCTAATCATTTGTCCCTGAATATATAGTCCATACACTGGTGAATTTTGGCCTTCGTCGGAAAACGGTGTAGGAACAATGTTGTCATAGCTTTCAACTGGTGTTCCAATCAAAACTATTTTGTCTTTTAAATCTAATTTATTAAAGTCACTAGATGAGTCTGAATTCAATACATCGTCTACACTATATGTTTTATGAGCAATATTTCTAACAGAGTATTTTTCGTTACCTTTTTTTGCGAATCGATATCTTAACAAAATGTGAAAACCACCAATCTCTTTGAGATGATATCCACCTTTAACATTCTGATCCAGTGGCTGTAATTCAATTTTATTTTTATCTTTTTCATGATAAATTCTTGAATTTTTATCTAAATTTTGTATTATTTCATATTTTCTTTGATTTGTCGCATATAAGTATTTTTGAGTTACTTTAAAACTAAAAGATTCCATCGGGGTTTTCTGATAATCAAAAGGTTTACACTTTGATTTTTTATGCTCATATTCATTACTATTAGTTCCCATACGTATAATTTGTCTACGAGTTATGCCATCATAATCATCTATAAAATCGCTTAATCCTACTCGTTCGTCTACCGAAACATCTGGAGGTGGGTTCTGTCCAGATGTCTTATTTTCGGCATCAGGAAATTTACATATAAAAACTATCTCTGTACCTTTTTTTTTGAATTCATCAGCTAATGACTTTAATTTGTTATCATAAGGGCGATAAATATCTAGACCTATTACAGTTGTTTTTTTATCTAATAACTTTCTCAATAACTTCTCAATTATCTGGTCAGGTAAAGAAGCTCCCGGATTATATTGGTAAATGTTATTTTGTTTATTGTGAGTAGCATCTGGTCCTGATTTATTACTCTGTTTATTTTGTTTAGCATATTCCTCAGCATATTTATTAATGTTTTCCTCTGTAATTTCCACTATTACTAAACGTTCATCTGAATCTTGAGACCCTTGCATTCGCACCATCTGATCAAAGTACAAAAGTTCTAATGGCTGAAATACTCCCAACAAGCGTATAATACTAACTACAATAGTTGTGAGGAGTGTAATAGAACCAATTTTTAGGACTGGATTTGGTTCTAGTTTGGACAACACTTCAAAAGCAAAAGCACTGGCACGAAGTGCAGCTATTTCTTGAGAACCAGCAGCATCAGCTTCACCCTTACCAACAAGCAAATCAGAAATGCCGCGAATAACAATTGCCGACACTTGTTGGTTAGCATAAGCTGCTTCCAGTACACCCCGTCCTTCCATCTCTACAGCGATCGCATCATTGTAACTATTCCTGATAAACTGATACAAAGGCGATTCTTTGGAAGCGATCACTTTTTCCCCACTAGCTATAGGTTCAACATATACCTTGGGGTCTGCTACAATGTCTTGTTTCGATTTTTCTATGCTTTTGAGCCTTTTGAGCCAATCTGATTTCCTAGCTTCAGCTTTGGCTCGTTCTACTAAATCATTCGTTGAACGTCCAACTTCAGGTCGAGTTTGAAAATTTGAGTCTGTTTCCTTGCCAGATTCATAGCCGTAGACTTTTGTTGCTGCAACGACATCACCCAATTTGACATCTTTGATACCGCCGGCAACTCCCACAAAGAGGATCACATTGGGCTGAAAATATGCGATCGCTCGTTCTGCTTTCAACCCTGCATTCACATTTCCCGCACCTGTCTCAACAATCCCTACTGTCCACCAATTACCGTTGGCAAAAAATCTGCCCCGCCCATAGACCATTCCCTTATAGGTCTCTTCTTTCAAGTTACTGATATGGCGACACACAGCCTCATACTCTAATCGAATAGCAGTAATTATTACGGCGCAAGGCATAGTGAAATTTCTAGTTATTTAATGTAACTATAGTCAATTTTACAGGTATTTGCCCAAAAAATCTATATAAAACTAGTTAATCCGCTTTTTCATCCTTTCCCATATCATAATAAGTAGAGTATTCTGCGGAAATCATATTTAGTCAGCATTTTGTCTCTAGCAGAACGTTCAAATAACAAAGCAAATTTATATACCCGTGATCAAAATATGAGTGATCAGCAACAAATACTAGAAGTTTATCTTCAGGAATACGAGAAACTAAAAACCGAGCAAACACAACGAATTGGGTTTCGAGACAATCTACTGTATGTGACACTAGGAGTCTTCGGTGCGGTGATTTCTTTTGCTGTTTCTAATAAATCTAATTATTATGCTCTCCTTGTTATCCCTTGGGTTTGTCTCATCCTGGGCTGGTCTTATCTTGTCAACGACGAAAAAATATCAGCTATTGGCAGATACATTCGCTTGACGCTATCCGAAAAAATTAAAGAACATACTGGTTCCAAAGACATTGAATCTATCTTCGGCTGGGAAATAGCGCACAGAAGTGACAACCGTCGCAAACGCCGCAAGATAGAACAGTTAATCATTGATCAGATTACTTTTGTTGTTTCTGGTATAGTTGCATTGTCAGCTTTTTGGTTTCTTATCCCTAACTCACCCTTGGCTGTTAAAATCCTTTGCTTAATAGAGTTTGTACTTTTGATAATATTGAGTGTAGAGATTGTCATTTATGCTGATTTAGCGAAGGGAAGATAGTTGCCAAGTGCTTATCAGCTTTCGAGTATTGTCAGATAAATAGGACTGACAATACCTATCTATTTGAACAAGGCACTAAATATGTCAATTTTTATTGGCATTCTTGGTATCCTTTGCGGTTCGTGTTTAAATTTACTCAAGACTTATTTTGTAACGGTTATATATCTATTCTTTATACAGTCTGTGGCACAGTTATTATTTAAGTAATAATCGACGGAAGACTCTGCCATATTTCTATCAATTGCTGAATTTCATCTTGGAATGTAGGTAGGATAATAGGCTTGCTTTGAATTATTCGGTTAAGTTGCTGAACAAGTAGGTGAATAATTTGTGTTTGAGAACGCCCAGTCGTGATAGCATTCAACAAATGAATAATTAATGGATATCGACGTTCAGGAATTATCACTTCAATGTAAAGTTTATAGATAAACTCAGCAGCAACAACTGCCATATATTCTGGTAAAGTTTGTTTATCTGCAAGAGCCTTAACAACTAAAGTATAGCTTGGCTTCACTTCCCAATTAGCTAGTCTTGCTCCTTCCATCAAAGTTTCAGGATATATAATCGTGTAATTGTATCCCCAAAATGCTAATTGTAAAGTTGCTTTATTGTACAATACCTCGTTAGTATTTTGGTCTAAAAGACAATATCTCAGCACAACCTGTGTCCAAACACCCTGGACTCCTTTAGACTGTGCATACCAACGCAACCATTGATCATCAGAGTATAATATTCTTCCCTCTTCTTCTGCAATTAATACAGTATCAATAAACGCTAACCCAATAACTTCATTGAGCTTGTTTCGTTCATCTATATTTATATCTAATGCTCTCCGACAAGGGAGAATTAAACAATTATTATCTACCCATTCAATAATCCCCTGAAAGTAATTTCTTGCTTCAGCAACTTGCTCCGTCCTAATTTCTTCTCCTACAAGTTGTCCATGCTCAGTTCCTAAATTTAAAAAACCTTCTCGATTCCAACCTTGTGCATCTTCCAGCATTCCTTGAAATAAATCGACAGTTGATTGAGCAATCCCAAACTTGCCTAAGACTCCAACTACATCATTCGCTACTCCTAATTGATACAAAGTTATCAAAGAAATAGGATCTATGACCAATAATCCTCCCTGCTGAAGAATAGATAAAGAATTGTCAAATTTTTCATATTGGAAATTAGACCAAGCATGGATATAATGATCATTTCTTGATATGAGGTTTATCCAGAGTTCTATGGGAGAGCGATTTATTCCAATTGCAAATAAACCAAAAGGAATTTTACCTTCCTCATAACCATTTTTAAAACGTTCAGAATGTTCTTTACGATGTTGCAGCATTTCAGTAAGTTGCTGAATCCATTCAGAGGAAATTTCATCCCCCTTCATGGGTACATTAACTGTACGAAAGCCTTTGATGTCAGGTAATTTATCCAATAAATCAAAGCTTTGTTTGCCTGCTGCAAAATACTTATCTTCTATAGCCAAAATTTTACGTGATTTGCGACCAAATCCATCATTTTCTAATACTATTTCGTCTCTCAATCTTTTAGCCATTAAATGTTTATAAAGTGACTGTTGAGAATTGAGTTCATTACGAGCTAAATTAGCATCTTCTCGGTTTTCAACTATAAACCATTCCTCACTACCAGACTCATCTCTCAAGAGAACTCCGCAACCATCTTCTACTTGTGTAAATTCTTTGACACTAGGTTGGATTTTTCTCCCCTCTATGTAAGATATTTGATAAAAAGCATGAATTTGACCATTATCATAAAAACGCCGTCTCATTTCATAAATCACTTCCAAGAAGTAATCTATTCTATTTCTGAATTTAAGCAATTTAGCAAGTTCTCTACATGAAACTGGTTTTAAATCTTTAATACTCGGTTTTGAGTCCAGAAATAGATCTAGTTCATTGTAGTTATGTTTATCATAGTTTGCCATTCCTAATCGCAATTGCATTACGACATCATCTGGAAAAATATTAAGATAGGCTTTACAGACTTGGATAACATTATCCGTATCACCAATATTGTCATAAATATAAGCAGCCATCTCAGATACAGACTCTAGAGAACCATATTTATTGAGGAGTTGTTGGCAAATGTCAATAGCAGATTTATAATTGCCTATATAATAGTAAGAATACAGCAGTTGACGTGTTAATTTAGTGTTTAAAGTTTTATCAACAAACTGCTCATAAATTTCAGCAGCATCTCGGTAGTAGTTAAATGAATATAGCAGATTTGCAAGTACAATTTGATATGGAAGGAAAGTATTGGAAAGTAGTACCGCTTTAGCCTGTTCAATTAATGATGGAATCTTTTGTCCTAAACCAATCTGTTTATAGAACCGAATTTGCTGAGTAATTGTAATTATACTGTCTGGTGCTTCGTTAATCACCTCCTGAAGCATAGTTTCTGCTTTTTCATGCTCACCACGCAGCAGCAATAAATCAAATTTAAGATGTTTAGCATCGCGTTTGAGATTGCTGGAAATATTTTCTTTAGATATGAACTGCTTGAGAATATTCTCTGCTTCGTCCCAACGCTTAATTCCTATTAGTAATTCAGATGCTAGAAGAGGTACTTCTGGAACATTGGGAGACCATAGAATTGATTGTAGGTATTGGTAGGCTGTAGCATTATCTCCTTTTTCATGTGCTAGTAATGCTCGTTGCTTAACACAATCAGGATTGTTAGGTTCTTTTTCGAGGGCTATATCAACATCACGAATCGCATCATCATATTTCCTCAGTAGTCTAAACGCACTAGCTCTGTTCATCAAAGTGTCAAATTCAAACCGGGAGATATTATTGGGATTTACATATATTCCTCCTAAAACTTCAGTAAATAATGTGATTGCTCGTTCCAAAGATTGTTTTTCTGTTTCACCTAATTGCTCTACAACAATAAGTGGGTAGTTTTTAATTACACCTTCCATTAAAGTTGCTCCCAGAGCAACTTTAACAGTGTTTAAATTGCTTCCATTATTTCTATCCAATGCAGATTGCCACCATTGCTCTGCTTGAGCATTTAATCCACGTTTTTTAGCAGCTACTCCTAATGCTACTAAAACATCTAAACTGTCATGGTATGCACGAGGTATCAGTTCTAAAACTGAGTCAATAGATTGTGTAACTGGAGCTATCTCAATACGCAACGAGTGTGCCAGTTCATTTGCTGGATTTTCCTGTAATGCTTTTTGAATAAAAGCTTCAGCGTTGATGTAATCTTGTTGGAAAGAATAACCCATTGCTGCCAGTGCTAAGGCTTTATCATCTTCCGGATTGTACTTTCGAGCTTCAATAAAATACTTCGCTGCTTCATTGATTTCATCTAGCCCTAATTGCGCCATTCCTAAATTAGCCAGTAGGCGGTATTTAAGTATGTTATCTGGCTTGTGCCATAACTTTGTTTTCAAATCATTGAGGTATGAAACAGCTTGATTAAACTGCCCCTGATTGATTAATTTCCTTGCATACTCAATTTGAGTATGATACTCATCAGTATTATTTGAAAATGCTAACTCAACTTTTTGACCAATTTCAGCAATTAACTTATCACCATTAAAATTCTGTATTAAAACTTCTTGAAAACGTTTAGTTGTCTCTGCATTGTTTATCTTATATTTTGCAAGTATCTCAAAAACAAATGCACTAGCATTTTGTACTGCAATAGCTCTGGATTCAGGTGGAGTATCTTCAGGACTAATATCAATTAATCTAGAGATACCATGTACTGTGAGTGCAAGAACATTATCATTAGCATGAGCAGCTTGGAGAAAACCAAATGCAAGGTTTTCAACTGCTAGAGCATCACCGTAATTGAAACGTAAAAACTCTAAAAGTGATGCTTGTTTATCAGCAAGCTCCTTATCCCCAGATGCAATTGGTGCTAGTACAACATTGGGATGTGGGCTAGGTATTCCATTAAGCAAGCGATTTAGCCAATCTGGTTTTTTTGCTTCCGCTTTAGCTCTTTCTTTAAGCCGATAATCTGGTTTTTCTGCTTCAGGACGAGGTGAAAACTCATTCTCTGCTTTACCTGACTCATAGCCATAAACTTTTTTAGCAATTATCACATCACCTATGTTGATGTCTCTAATACTAGTAGCAACGCTAACTTAAAAAATTAAGTTTGGCTGGAAATGCTCAATTGCCCGCTCTGTTTCTAAACTAGCACTAGTATTACTGTTATCAATTTCAGCGATCACTACTTCCCATTCTTGCCCATTCACCAAAAATTCACCCAACTCGTAAACCGTACCTTGGGGGAGTTCCTCTTCTTGCAGATTGCTTAAGTAAACAGAGACAGCCTGGTAATCTATGGGGTGAGATGTGAGAATAACAGCACGTGGCATGAGCAATAGTTTTATACTACTAATATCTAATTATTTTGGGAAGCCTGTAGAAATTAGCCCCGTCGATTCCAATATTTCTGATTGACCCAAGCACAATTACAGACCAAAATTTACACTTGGCGTTGTAAACAGAAAAACATTACTGTTTTTATTCTTTACCCTCCACTATCAGTTTTTACTCCTAGATTAAACTTCGCCAAAATATGAAGAGCGAAAGCACTGGCGTGGTAAGAGGCTATTTCCTGGTATCCTTCTTTATCAACTTCAGTTTTATTATTGATTAAATCAGAAATACCCCGAACAACAATTGCGGATACCTGTTGATTGGCATGAGCAGCTTTAAGGAATCCGCCTCCCTCCATTTCGACGGCGAGTGCGTCTCCGTAATTGGACTGCAAAAACTTAAAAACCTCGGATTCCGTTGAAGCAATCACTTTCTCTCCAGCCGCAATAGGAGCTACAAAAACTTTGGGCGGTACTTTAGGTACTATTGGTAATTTATGCAACCAGTCTGTTTTTCTTGCTTCCGCTCTGGCTCGTTGTTCTAAACCGTAAGCACTCAGACCTACTTCAGGTCTAGGCTTAAAGGTCTTCTCTGCCTTCCCGGACTCGTAACTATATACTTTTGTGGAGACTACCACATCTCCTAGTGATACATCCTTAATGCCACCGGCTACTCCTACAAAAAGAATTACATGAGGGTTAAAGTAGGATATCGCTCGTTCTGCTTCAGAAGCCGCACCAGCATTCCCCGCCCCAATTTCTACTATCCCTATATTCCATACCTGACCATTTTCAGAAAATATTCCCTGCTCATAAACTGTTCCTTGAGGATGTACTTTTTCCTGAATTTCAGTCAAGTAACTTCGGACAGCATTATACTCGACAGGCAGAGCGGTCAGAATAACTGCACACGGCATAGACTATAGGTTTGTCAAAATTGGTTTCTTTCATATTCTGGCAATTTTATTAGATATTGCCCAGTGTTTCTAAGAATTTTAGGTGTTGGGGTAGAGATAGCGAAGACACTGTTGGCGAAATATTTCTTTACATTAAAAAACGATAAAAACCAATCAATTTGGAGAAATCATGGGTAACGTCTTGTAGCAGTTTTAACACCAGTTAGAAACTGTCAACCATAAGTTTTATTTCCTGAATAAATTGATTAAGTGCTTTCTGTGCTGTTTTAAAACCTGAAGCTTGCCGTCCCAACCTCAATTCAAATAAAATGCGCTCGCGTATTGCCTCAAAATCTATAACGTCATGCACAAAGGTAATGGCTGACCGCGCCTGAAGCTCTAAATTTTCTTTCTGAAGATTCTGTACTTGGATTTTAAGCTTTTCTATCTCCTGCTCATACCGTGTAATACTTGGTAATGGGTCAGAAAAAAGTGGTGCATTAGATGGGGTAATTTCTGAGATTTGCCGTGTAATACATGGTAAAATATTACTTGTAACTATTTCCTCTAGATAGTCAGCCCTGGTTAATCCCAAGCATTCGGAGGCGATACCTAATGCCTTCCAGGTATCATCTGTCAGTCTTAAAGAACGCACTTCACGATAGTCCGAGTTTTTAATCGCAAATTTACCTTGAATATCCCTTTTCATTTTTTTCATCGAGCATCATTACCATGTAATACACGGTAAGAGTAGAAAAAATTTCAGTGGTTGTCAACCGTGTATTACATGGTATAGTTGCATGGGCTTATTCTTTAAGCACCTTGAGGTTGCAATTGTTTAAAACGAGACGAGCGAGTCTGGGCAAGAGGTATTCCCACCAGCCAAGCGTCCAGTCGAACTAAATTAAGCGCACAAGCGATGAAAACGTGCATTAAGTGAGTTTTCTTTAAACCAATGTAACGAGAGCGACGTAATCCTGAGCGTCTTAGACCCTGTGAGTGTGTTGATTCTATACCTGCACGTTGGTTATAAGTTGCTTTCCATTCAGGAGTTTGTTGCTCTTGTCGTCGAGCTTGGAGTGCTATTTGTTGCTCTTTTGGCAGAAGACTCAACTCCCGTGGTTCGGTTTTTGATTTAGTGCAAGATGAACGTACTGGACAAGTTCTGCATATGGAACCATTAAACCGAACACGAATAAGAGGTTTGCCACTTATATCATGTCCTGCTAACCATTTGGTACTTTGGTGTCCTTGGGGACAAGTAACTTTCTCATGATCCCAATCTATTTGAAAATTAGAGCTATCAAATCCAAGTTGTGCCTTTGTTTGCCAACTGGGATCTAACCGCACTGGCCCAATAATTTCTACATCATATTTAGTCTTGCTACTTACTAAATTTTCCGAAGTGGGATAACCGCAATCCACAAGATGTTCTTTTGGTAACAACGATTTCTCTTCCAGTGATTCATGAATCGGTTCTATTGCTTGCTCATCAGTGATTGTGGATAATGTCGTGTGGACGTTGGTGATGAAACGGGGACTATGCTCATCACAAATCTCTGTCATGTGTACTTTGTAACCGACCCAATCGACGCTACGCTTGGAACTATAATGTGCTTCAACATCATGAGGTGAGTGAATCGCAATTGTGGATGGTGGCAAGTCTTTAACACTACGCCATTTTATTGACCCATCTGGCTCTGGAGTATAAAATTGCTGTACCCATATTTGACGCAGGATTTCAACTGCGGGTATTTGACGTAACCACTGTGGTGCTGTTGGTTCATAAATTGCGTCTAATAGCGCCAAACCGTCTACTCCAATTGTGCTTCCTAGAGCTTCTCTTTCAGAGTCGAGCTTTGGTAAACGATAGTTTTCTACACGACGACCATAGCGGTCAAACCAATCTGGTTGAATATTTATCGTCAACCACTCAGGTGCTGCGACTGCTAAACTATCAAGTGCAAAACGCATCCCTTCTCCCAATGTCTCCAATCTATTCAGAGTACGGATTGCAGCTAAAACATGAGTTGAGTCAGTACGCTGTCGCCGATGTGTTTTGAGTGTCCCAGATTCCCTTAATCGATGTAGCAATATATCCAGTAGTTTTTGCTCTGCGCCACCTGCTAGTAATCGCGTCCTAAATTCCGAAAGGATGGAATAGTCAAAGCCTGGGTCACTTAACGGGAGGCTCAACACATACTTCCAGTCAATATGTCCGCGTACTGCATTCGCCGCCTGTCTGTCAGATAAATTCTCCATAAATTGCATTATGCACACCAATGCTAACCGCCAAGGTGCATATGCTGGCTGCCCGTTTTCCGGAAATAGGTCGGCAAAAGCTTCCGAGTCAAAGATACTTCCTAAACTATCCCGAATGTTCATGTAAATATTTCCTTTTGGGAAAGATGCACGTGCCACCTCTACTGTTTGTTGAGGTATATCAGGGATATTTTGAGGATGTATCAACATGGTAGCAAATTACTTTTTCAACAGGATTTAATTATCCTATCGCTGCGAAAGCAACCAGATTTTTCATGCAATCTTACTTGCTAAAATTGTGAAGAAATATTTCGCCAACAGTGTCTTCGCTATATTTACCCCGAATTCTTTACTGAGTTTTTTAACTCGAAAAGCAACGGTTTAAGGTTCTCTAAGCCTTACCAGTGGGGCAGTTAACAAAACGTTCGTTTCTTTTACTTTTATAGTTGCAGATAATCCTGGCTCAAACCGATGATTGCAGGTTGGTTGCAATTAATCCTGGTTCAGTTGCAGTTAATCCTGGCTGAAGCATAATTATAGTTGCATTTAATCCTGGTTTGAAAATCCCTTGATTGCAGGTTTGAGCGATTAGTATTGCAGGTTGCTACATATAGAAGTAGAAACTATAAATCCTATCCATTTACCTTTTGGTCAGAGCCTATCAGCCTGATTTGGCTCTTTTTCGTATAACGCAGTTTAACAATAGTTTACTCAAGTTCACCATTAGGGAACTCCTCCTAGCCCCTGACCACCTTAGGCTGGCAGCTTCGGTTACATTCGTGGTCTGCACTCCACCCCGTTCATTACTTACTTGAGGTGTGACCGGACTATTGCTAGTCTTTTACGCGGGGGTAGCGGGTGTGAAACCGCTAGGGAAGTGGCTTCCCGTACTAAACGACCTTTTTCAGGTCGCGCTCTCCAGAACGAATCGCACGATCAAATATCTCGGCTCAATGCCACATTGCGATGATACTTTTAATTTTGTACAATTGTACAAAATTAAAATAGTTAAAAGATATAAAAATATAGTAGCATAACTGTAGTAAAGTATTTTCGTACCTAGATACAATCGTACTATGACAAACACGCCAACAGTTGTTAGCTTGGGTCTAGCAGGAGGACAGGGGAAATCGACAGTAGCATTGATGCTAGGGAGATATTTAGGGAAATTAGGAATTCCCGTCTTGTTTATCGATGCAGATCCCCAATCGAGCTTAACTAGTTTTTTGGGAGTAAAAGTAGAACCTAATACCCCAACACTACTGGAAGTTTTGACTCAGCCAGAGGAGAAAACGCGAATTATTGATGCCATTGCCTCAGTGCCAGACGGACAAATAGGAGAACGCAGCATTAGCAATGCCAACTTATTTTTGATTCCTTCCGATGATGGACTTGAGAGTGCTAATTACAAACTGGCATCTAGCGGACTCAGCTTATTTATCCTCAGAAATCGCCTGCAACCAATCATCAATAATTTTGGCGTAGCAATTGTAGACCCACCGCCAGAGAGATCGCATTTAGCGCAAACATCCTTGGGGGCTGGGGATAAGTGGGTAATTCCCGCAGAATCTAACGTCAAGGGAGTGCAATCACTCTTGCGGACATTAGAACTAATCAAAGAATTTAAACCAGCACTACCCTATGGCGAACTGCTAGGCGTAGTCCCATTTCGCGCTCGCTGGACTGGACTGCATCCCACAAAAGCCACCCAATCCAGCATTGATACCATGCGGCAGTTAGTAAAAGATGAATTGATGTTGCCCCATATATTGGAGTCAGATGTCTACAAAAATGCTATCAATTATCGGGTTAGTCCTTCAGACTTAGGACAAGCATCACTTGAGTATGCGATTCAGATTTTAGCACAACGTTTAAAACCAGCGTTGCTAGAAAAATATGCCAAATTAATCCCCACAGAAACAGCTTAATCATTCTTACTAAAAAGCAGAACATCAGTAATCCTGCAAAATTGTCCATCTTTTCGATGGCTACAGGCATTTTAAGATTCACAGCAGTTTAAACCGCACCCTTCGGGATCTTGCTACGTGTCGTTTCTTTCTCTTTCTCTAAAGCCACTGAGTTTCCTACTTACCGAGAATTTTATGAGTAATTTAAACGAGAATGTTAATAACATGGATATGTTAGAAGAAATCCGCCGTAGAGCCACTCAGCCAACAGTGCCAACAAGGCAAGATGTACTATTACAGACCCAGCCAATTACTCCAAATACTCAAATAGCAGAGAACTCTACCGTTGTTAATAATCAAGGGTCAGAACTAAAACAACTAGCAGAGAAACTAGCCAGCTTTCCCGAAATTTCTCCACGTATCCCTGTCAGATTAGAAGTGCCAATCAAAGAAGAAATAGACCAACTTTGCGCTCAAGAGAAAATAACCATTGAAACCTTATTAGAGGCTTTTTATATCACCTGCAAAGACAAAGATAGTGTGCTCAAACAAGTCCTGAAAGAAGCCAAAAAAAGACTGAAAAATCGCAAAGAAGCAGGTAATATTCGCTCCAGCATGACTCGTTTAACTAACTTGACTAAAAAACAAAAATAGCAGCAGGCTTGTGACGAATAAATTAATAAATTGAGCCTAATAAGTAGGCTGTGGGGTTAACAATTTAACTTCCAAAACTGGGAACTCCACCACCCTGGCTCACAAGACAACGCATCTAAATATTAATGATATGAATATGAGTAAAATGCACCCATATTGCTATACATTTTGGCAGGAATAGGTAGAGAAACTCTTCACAAACTTAGTCAAAGGATGTTGCTGACTGTTATATATAGGAATCCGATTTGATTCCTGATAGCGAAGCGTGGCGTTAGCCATATTTACTTGTGTGGTCAGGGAACAGGAAAGACAGAATTGATACCTACTGATTCTTGTATGGCTACGCCACGCAAGCTATCAAAAATCAAATAGGAGTCCTATAGTCTTTGTGAATTTACGGAATCTGTTGTCATTATTAATAATTACGTACTTCAATCAGATGTAAAAGCTATTTTACATTTTATATTATAATTAGAGAAAATAAGGTCAACAGCTTTGACATCTGACTAGACACGGACCTTGAGCCTAAGAGCGATCGCTCTTGATAACCAGCCATGAAAGAAATTATTGCTGCCAACCTGCTCCGCTACCGTAAAAGTCTAGGCTTGTCTCAACAGCAACTTGCAGAACAAGCCACTGTAACTCGCCAAAGTATCAACAACTACGAAAACGCCAAAACCTTACCAGATAGCAAAATCCTCTCAGCCCTGGCTCGTGCTTTGGGCGTTACACTTGATGACCTGCTACGTCCTCCCAGCGGAGGACTGCCCAACTTCCGCTTCCGCGCCCATGCCTCCTTTGACAAAAACCCCCAGTTTGCAGCCCAAGTATTAAGAATGCTGCCAACTTATAACGCCCTAGAACAAGCCGTTGGCTTACCGACCTACACCCCAGAAAGTACACCTTGCCACCAAGTAGAAGGCAACGAAAAGCGCATTCAGGCAATAGCAGCTTTATTTCGCCATCGCCTGGGCTTGGGAGATGCCCCCATTGCCAACCTGTTTCAATCTGTAGAAGAAATCGGCTTAAAAGTTTTACGTCAACCCATTCCCATCAAAGGTTTCTTTGGTCTGAGTGCTTGCAGTGATATTGAAGGTGCATTTGTCTTAGTCAACACCCATAACATCACCATTGAACGTCAATTGTTTACCCTCGCCCATGAAATTGGACACCTCATCTTTCACCGCGTAGAGTACCAAGACACCCTGATTGAAGAAGGACCCTCATCTGAAGAAAAACCACGCGAACAGGTAGCTGATTACTTTGCCAGTCACCTACTTATTCCCCAAGCTGAATTTGAACGGATGTATGCACTTACCCAAGAT